>JAHWJI010000020.1 GCA_019348495.1 Actinomycetota bacterium
GAGGTCACGGGCGGCCGCGACGATCGCCTCCCGGGTACGCGCCACGGCATCAGCCCGTGCGCCCATTCGGTAGCGGCGCGGTGACACGGCGCAACTATTTCACACGAGAACGTCTCGCGTCAATAGACGACGCCCGACCCCGCATCGGGAGGGCGGGTTGAGCCGGACGACGCCGTCGACGTGCGGATCGAGCGCGGTGAGCACGTTGAGCAGGACGCGACGGGCTTCCACTACTCGATGCGTAGCGGCTGCTCGGCCATCACGCGCTACGGGTCTTGCGTCGAGGGTCGATCGATGCGGAGCGCCATCGGGCTCGCTCAGTCCGATCTCGGCGTTGCCCGTCGCGTCGATCAAACTGTCTGGTTGTACCGATTTCCTTTTCTGTCGACCTCCGAGACCTAACCTCTGTTCGTGCCGACTCGACACGGGTAAGGGGACGCATGGCCAAGTACAAGGTGAACGACGAAGGCGTGGCCCTTGCCCGCAAGCTGATCGACGACAGCAAGGTCGACACGGAGACGAACTGGTCGGACGCAGCCCCATCGACGGACGAGGAGAACGCCAAGATCGACCAGGAGGGCTACCGCGGCTACGGCAAGTGGCACCTGGCCATCGACACCGAGGCCTCGGAGGAGACCAAGAGCCGCTACGGGTTTCCCTACGGCGACTTCTCCAAGGTCAACCGAGCTGGCCTCATCCACGCCAAGCAGCGCGCGTCGCAGAACGACCACGACGACGTGGTGGAGGCGGCCGGCCGACTGCTCGAGCACCTGGACAGCACCACTAGCTGATCGAGGGCATGCCTATTCGTAGGCATCACTCGACTTCGTAGGCCATCACTCGATGAGCCTGAGCAGTTGGCCGGAAACTGGGCATCCTCCGCCGCAGCCGTCAACCGCTTGGCGGCTGCGCCCGAGGCCTGCTTGTGGTCGTCAGGTGCCCCGAGCGCACGGACGGTCGGGAGGCGTCCGCTCCTGACACCGGCCGGGGGAGTCGTTCACTGGCACCGGCCGCCGCTCACCGACACCGGGTTGTTCTCCTGCTCGAAGGCGGAGGCGCCCGGGGTCCCCTTGTGGATGCGCTCGTGGAACGTGGTGTCGCCCGGGTCTGCGGTGTTGTCCGAGTGGGACTGGCCGGTACCGAAGCCGCGGCCGTTGCGGTCGACGCAGGCCCCCGGCGTGTCGATGTGGTGCGGATGGGTCGCGCCCGAGGGCGTTGCGCTCAGGCCGACCACGCCCACGACAACGGCGGCGAACACGAATCTCTTGCTTGCCATCTGTACATCTCCTTGATCGGGCAAGGCGGTGTAGCCCTGCGACCCCCTGTCGCACCGCACTGCCTCGGTGGTTCACTCGACGGGAGAGAATGCGGGGCCAGTGGTGAACCGTTTCTCGTGGGTCACCCGACAGAGGTGTGATGTCGCCCAGCGATGAGGAGCTTCTTGCGGCGATGAGGAGCGGGGACCGCGCCGCGCTCGCCACGCTCTACGATCGCCACGCCCCATGGCTGACGCTGCGGCTCGCCCGCCGGTGTGCCGACCGGGGCATCGTCGACGAGGTCGTCCAGGACACCTTCGTCGCGGTGTGGCGGGGCGCGGCGCGCTTCACGGGCCAGGGCGACGTGGCGGCCTGGGTGTGGGGGATCGGCATCCGGCGCCTGATCGACCACTTCCGCAAGCGCCGCCCGGTGCCCGTGGAGTCGGTCTCCCCGACGAGGGCGGCGACGGCATCGGCCGAAGAGGAGCTGCTGCTGGCGGTCGAGCACGGCGACCTCGGGGGGGCGCTGACCAAGCTGTCACCCGAGCTGCGGGCCGTGGTGCAGGCCACGGTGCTCGACGGCCTCACTACACGGGAGGCGGCCCGGCTCCTCGACATCCCGGCGGGGACGGTCAAGACACGCATGATGCGAGCCCGCATCCAGCTCCGGGAGGCACTCTCATGACGACCTGGCACGCAGAGCCCGAGCTCCTCGAGCGCTATGCCGACGGGAGAACGGACGACGTCCTCGCCGCCTCGGTCGAGGCCCACCTCCTCGCCTGCGCGCAGTGCCGTGGGCGCGTCGCCGCCCAGGTGCCAGCGTCTCGGCTCCGGGTGAACTGGGACGCTGTCGTGGCCACGCTCGATGCCCCCACGCCGGGGCCGCTCGAGCGCCTCCTCGTCCGGTCGGGGCTCCGGGCCAGCACGGCGCGCCTGCTCGCTGCCACCCCGACGTTGCGTCTCTCGTGGTTGGCCTCGATCACCCTGGCCCTTGCCTTCGCCGCCGTCGCCGCCACCCGCCCGGGTGGCGCCCCCCTGCTCTTCCTCGCCCTGGCGCCGCTCGTCCCCGTCGTCGCCGTGGCCATCGCCTTCAACCCGTCGCTCGACCCGTCGTCGGAGATGGTCGAAGCCACGCCCGTGGCCGGTCTGCGCCTGTTGTTCCTACGAACGCTTGCGTCGCTCGGCCCGAGCATCGTCCTCGCCGGGGTCGCCGGCCGGCTCGCGGCGGGCCCGGGGGAGAGCCTGGCGCTGTGGCTGCTGCCCGCCCTCGCCCTGAGCGCCCTCAGCCTCGCCCTGGCCTCCGTCGTGCCCATCGCCACCGCGGCATCGGCCCTCGGCGTCCTGTGGACGTCCGGCGTCGTCGTCGCCGAGGCGGCGGCAAGGGGCAGCCTCGCGGCCGTGGCCAGCGGGGGCGACGTCGAGTCCGTCCTCGTCCACCTGCCCGCACAGCTCCTGGCCGGAGCCGTCGCCCTGTTGGCTGCTGTCGTGGCGACGAGGCACAGCCTGCAGCCAGGCCAACAGAACCGGAGGCATGCGTGACCACCGTCCGCTTCACCGACATCACCAAGCGCTTCGCCACGACACCCGCCCTGAGCGGCGTGACGGCGGCCACGGGCCCCGGCATCACCGGGCTGCTGGGGCCGAACGGCGCCGGGAAGACCACCTTGCTCCGCATCCTGGCGACCGTTCTCGCCCCTGACCACGGTCGTGTCGAAATCCTCGGGCTCGACCCGGGCGACCGCGAGGAGCGGACGGAGATCCGCCGGCGACTCGGCTACCTCCCACAGGAGGCCGGGTTCCACCCCCGGTTCACCGCCTTCGAGTTCGTCGACTACGTCGCCATCCTGAAGGAGCTCGACGACCGCCGGGCCCGCCACGCCGAGGTGCACCGGGTGCTCGAGGTGGTCGGCCTGGGCAACGTCGCCGGCAAGCGCATCAAGACGCTCTCGGGTGGCATGCGCCGCCGTCTCGGCCTGGCCCAGGCCCTCCTCGCCCGACCCGAGGTGCTACTCCTCGACGAGCCGACGGCCGGGCTCGACCCCGAGCAGCGGCTCCGCTTCCGCCAGCTCGTGAGTGGCGAGCACGGGCGCACGGTCGTGCTGTCGACGCACCAGACCGAGGACGTGGCCGCCCTGTGCTCGCGGGTCGTGGTGATGGACCGGGGAGCGGTCCGCTTCGACGGCACCCCTGCCGCGTTGGCCCGGGTGGCGAGCGGCCGGGTCTGGATCGCCGACACGGAGGCATCGCTGGGCGCCGCCGTGTCGTGGAGGACCGGGGACGGTCGCGTGCGCCACGTCGGCAACGCGCCGGCCGGCGCCGAGATCGCCGCCCCCACCCTGGAGGACGGCTACCTCCTGCTCATTCACCAGAACAGGACGGACGAGGAGGCGGCATGAGCGCGACCGAGACCGCGGCGGTGCAGCAGGAGGCGCCGCCGACCCCCGGCCTCGGGGCACCAACGTCGTCGGAGTGGCGGGTCGCCCGGGCGGTGGCGCGCATCGAGGCCCGGCACCTCCTCAGGGCCGCCATCGTGCCCGCCGGGCTCGGCCTGCTCATGAGCGTCGGCGGCGGTGACGACGTGGTCGAGCTGCCCTCGGCCTCGTTCAACTCCGCCTTCAACCTGCTCCTGCTCGCCGCGGTCACGCTCGTGGCGTCCCACCGGGCGGTGACCCGGGCCCGGCGCGACGGGTCCGAAGAGCTGTTCGCCACCACCGCGGCCCCGGCCCGTGCCCGCACGGGCGGCCACCTCCTCGCCGTCATGGTGCCGACGATGCTGGGGGTGGTCGTGACCGCGGTCTCCGTCGCCGCCCTGGTCTCCCAGGCCAAGCCGGTCGGCGAGCTCGTCTGGTCGGAACTGGCCGTGGGGCCCGTGCTCGTCGCCGGTGCCGGCTGCCTCGGCGTCCTCCTGGCCCGCCTGTGGCCGCAGCCGTTCACCCCGTACCTCGCCTGCTTCCTCATCGCCGTCGCCGAGCTGGGCGTGAACACTCCCGTCTTCGCGGGATCGGGGCTGCGCTGGCTCGTGTTCTGGGTCGAGGGGACGCTGTGGTGGCTCCTGCCCCGGCACTCGGCGGCCCACCTCGTGTACCTGCTGGGGCTGGTGGCCATGGCCGCCGTGGGAGCCGTCGTCCGCCACGGCCTGACCCGACGGCTGGCCGGTGTCGGCGCGCTGGCCGTCGCCGTCACCGTCGTGGCCGCCGGCGTGCAGATGCGCCAGCCCCAGGACCATTGGCGAGCGGCCGACGCGATGTTCGCGGCGCCCGAGTCGGTGCAGAGGTGCTGGGGCCGCGACGGCGTCCGCTACTGCGCCTTCCCCCGCTTCCGCGACGTGATGGCGCACGTGGAGGGCCTGGTTGCCTCGGTGCGGGCGGTGACGCCCGAGGAGGCCTGGCCGTCGCCCCTCGCCGTCACCCAGCGGGTCACCGCCCTCGATCTCGAGTACGCCGGTCCCGCCGCCGACGTGCTCTCCCATGTCGTCGACATGCCCCGCGGCCGCGTGCGCCAGCCCGACGACGGCGAGCTGCACCCTGCGCTGGAGTTCGGCTGGTCGACGGTCCAGGAGCTCGGGCTCGGCGTCCAGCTCGGCGCCAAGACCGTCGGCCTCCCCGTCGTGCCCGATCCGCGCACGGGCGAGGTGTGCCTCGCCGTCGGCCAGGCCCGCGCCGTCGTCGCCCTCTGGCTCGGGGGGCACGCCAGCGACGACGCCGGCGACGGGCTGGCCTGGTTGGTGGAGCGTGCCTCCGAGGCACCGGCCGCCCGCGGGCGCCCGCTGCACGACGCCGTGCTCCCCATCGCCGACGTCGACGTGTACGGCGGGTTCGTGGTGTCCCTGGACGACGCCCGCCTCGCGCTGGAGCTCCTCAGGCGCGACTCCTCGGACGTCACAGCCCGCCTCGCCGAGCACTGGGACGTGGTGAGCCGTCCGACCACGACGAGTGCGGAGCTGGCCCAGCTCGCAGGGGTGCCGGTGCCGGTCGGGGGAGCCCCACGTGCGCCGTTCGTCGCCCACATGGACCCCGACCTCGTCCGCCTGGGCGTCCCGTGCCGATGACTGCCGCCATCCGGGCCGTTCCGGCGACGGCCCGGTCGATGGCGTGGGCCCCCTTCGCCGTCGCTTCGGGATCCGTCGCCGGCCTGGTCGTCGCCCAGCGTCCCTGGGACGGCCAGCAGTTGAGCCTCGGGCTCGCCCGGCTCACCCTCGTCCTGGTCGCCGTCGGAGCCGCCCTCGCGCTGGACGATGAGGCCGCGGTCACCGTCGCCTGCTCGCCCACGTCGCTCTTGTGGCGACGAGCAGTCCGGTTGGCGTTGGCGGTTGCCGGCGCCGCCGCCGTCACGGTCGTCGCCCTGTTCGCCGTCGGTGCCACCGGCAGCACCGGGGGCGTGCCACTGGACCGGCTCGTGGTCGAAGGGGCGGGCATCCTGCTCCTCGCCATGGCCCTCTCGACGGCGGTCGGCGGCGATCGGGGTGCGTTCCTCTTCGCCGTCGGACTGCTTGGAGCCGTCGTCGTCCAGCAGCGTTGGCCCGCCTGGTCACTGTTCCCGATGGCGCCCGGCGCACCGGGCTGGTCGCAGGCCGGTCTCGTCTGGGGGGTCATCGCCGCGGTCAGCGCCGGCGCGCTCTTCGTGATCTCGCGCGATCCCTGCCTTCGACGGCGCTCAGTTCGTAGCGCTACGAGAACCAACCGTCGAGGGTTGCCTACGACCTCGACGGAATCGTGTGAGTGGGGATAGCGCTCTAGTACTCGGGTCCCGGACCTTCCTCACTGGAGGAGGCGCATGCCTCCGCTGGTTGCGTCCCAGTCGGGCAGCACCGTCGCACAGGGAACGTCGGGAACCCCACATTCAGGGCAACCGATGCCGATGCCGAGCAGGCTGGTGAGGATGCGTTCGTGTGCCGGGAAGAGGTGGTCTTCGCCGGCGTCGAAGCGGGCAAAGAGCTGCCCGAAGCGGTCGGCCACGGCAACAACGGGCTGGTGCGAGCGCGAGAGCCGCGAGGAGATGACGCCGTCGTCGATCAGGGCCGGAAGCGGGATCGAAGCAGCCCTGTCCCGCCAGGGGGGGGTCACGACGGCGACCGCGTGGGCCCCCTCGCCTTGGATCAGGTCCGCTGCCTCGTGTAGAGAGGTGAGGTAGGTCGCACACGCCTCGCACGGCTCGGGATGGGTGAGGACCACCACTTGAGCCCGGCGGACGTTGGCACCCACACGGACCGCCCCGCCGCCGCTCAGCGGTTGCAACGCACGCCCGGGCAGCACATCACCAGGCTCGAGGAGTGCTCCCACGCCATGGTGCTACCCAGGTCATCCGCCGGGCATGAGCCCGAGTGGGCGAGCGTCGGGTACCTTCCATCAATGCCCCCGTCCATGCTCACCCCCGTGGTGCCCGAGGGCATCGCCGCCTGCCTGTTCGACCTCGACGGCGTGCTGACCAGGACCGCCACAGTGCACGCAGAGGCGTGGAAGGAGATGTTCGACGCCTTCCTGCTCGAGCGGTCCGAGCAGTTCGGTGACGCCTTTCGCCCCTTCCAACTGCCGGCCGACTACGTCGCACACGTCGACGGCAAGCTTCGCCAGGACGGTGTGCGGTCCTTCCTGGCGTCGAGGGGCCTCACCATCCCGGAAGGGGGGCCCGGCGACCCGCCGACGGCGGAGACCGTCCACGGACTGGGGGCCCGCAAGAACGAGCTCGTGCTCGAGCTCATCCGTACCCGGGGCGTCGATCTCTACGAGGCGTCGGTCCGGTTCGTGGAGGTGGTGGGCGACGCCGGCCTGTCGCGGGCGGTGGTCTCGGCCAGCAAGAACTGCCGGGAGGTGCTGGCCGCCACCGGCATCGAGGACCTGTTCGACGTTCGCATCGACGGGGTCGTCGCCGAGGAGGAAGGCCTGCAAGGAAAGCCCGCACCCGACATGTTCCTGGCCGCGGCCGCGGCCCTCGGGGTCGAACCGGCCTCGGGTGCCGTGTTCGAGGACGCCGAGGCCGGTGTCGCCGCCGCCCGGGCCGGCGTCTTCGGATGGGTCGTCGGCGTCGACCGCACCGGAAACGCCGAGGCCCTGCTCCGCCATGGCGCCGACATCGTGGTCGGCGACCTCGGCGAGCTGCTGGAGGAGCGTTGATCGGGCCCGAGGTGTTCTCGGTCGAGCCGTGGGCGGTCACCGAGCGGGAGCTCCGGCTCGACCACCTCGCCCAGACGGAATCGATCTTCGCCCTGTCGAACGGCCACATCGGGTTGCGGGGCAACCTCGACGAGGGCGAGCCACACGCCGTCCCCGGCACCTACCTCAGCGGCTTCTTCGAGGCCGTGCCCCTCCCCTACGCGGAAAGCGGCTACGGCTATCCCGAGGAGGGCCAGTCACTGATCGACGTGACCAACGGCAAGCTCGTGCGCCTGCTGGTGGACGACGAGCCCTTCGACGTCCGGTACGGGACGCTGTCGCACCATGAGCGGGTGCTCGACCTGCGCGCCGGTGTGCTGAGACGCAACGTGGAATGGACTTCGCCCGCCGGGCAGAGCATCAAGGTGACCTCGACGCGGCTCGTCTCGTTCGTGCAGCGGGCCATCGTGGCCATCTGCTACGAGGTCGAGCCGGTCGGTGAGTCAGCCCGCATCGTCGTCCAGTCGAGCCTGGTGGCCAACGAGCCGGTCGCCGAGCCGACCGACGACCCCAGAGCGGCCGCGGCCCTGCGGGCTCCGCTGCTGGCCGAGCACCACGCCCACCACGGGCTCAAGGCCGCCCTCGGGCATCGGACGCGCCGCAGTGGGTTGCGCCTGGGAGCGGCGCTCGACCACCTGGTCGACGGGCCGGCCACGACCGTGACCACGGCCGAGAGCGAGGGTGACCTGGCCCGCGTCACGGTCAGCACCGAGCTGGCGCCGGGCGAGACGCTGAAGGTGGTGAAGCTGCTGGCCTACGGGTGGTCGAGCAGGCGCTCGATGCCCGCCCTGCGCGACCAGGTCGACGCCGCCCTCGCCGCCGCCAAGCGCACCGGCTGGTACGGCCTGCAGGCCAGCCAGCGCAAGTACCTCGATGACATGTGGGCGCGCGCCGACGTGGAGATCGACGGCGACGAGCAGCTGCAGCAGGCAGTTCGCTTCGCCCTCTTCCAGGTCGTCCAGGCTGGTGCCCGCACCGAGGAGCGGGCCATCCCGGCCAAGGGGCTCACCGGTCGGGGCTACGACGGCCACAGCTTCTGGGACATGGAGACCTACACGCTGCCGGTGCTCACCTACACCGCCCCCGAGGCCGCTCGCGACGCGCTGCGCTGGCGCCACTCCACGCTGGAGCTGGCCCAGGCCCGGGCCCGTGAGCTGCGGCTGCGGGGCGCCACCTTCCCTTGGAGGACCATCCGGGGTGAGGAGTGTTCGGGGTACTGGCCGGCGGGCACGGCCGCGTTCCACGTCAACGCCGACGTGGCCGACGCCGTTCGCCGGTACGTGATGGCGACCGGCGACGCCGAGTTCGAGCACGGGCCGGGCTTCGACCTCCTGGTGGAGACGGCACGCCTGTGGCGCTCCCTGGGCCACCATGACGCCGAGGGGTGCTTTCGCATCGACGGGGTCACCGGGCCGGACGAGTACTCGGCACTCGCCGACAACAACGTGTTCACCAACCTCATGGCGGCCCGCAACCTCGACGCCGCCGCCGACGTGGCTACCAGGTACCCCGAGCGAGCCGACGATCGCGGCGTCGACCAGGCCGAGATCGCCTCGTGGCAGAGGGCGGCGAAGGCCATGGTCATCCCCTTCGACGAGAAGCTGGGGGTGACCGCCCAGTCGGAGGGGTTCACCCGATACCGCCGCTGGGACTTCGAGGCGACCGAGACCGGGAAGTACCCGTTGCTGATGCACTACCCCTACTACCTCCTCTACTCGAGCCAGGTGGTGAAGCAGGCCGACCTGGTTTTCGCCCTCTACGCCTGCGGCGACCAGTTCGACGCCGAACAGAAGCGGCGGGACTTCGACTACTACGAACCCATCACGGTGCGGGACTCGTCACTGTCGGCGTGCATCCAGGCCATCGTCGCCGCCGAGGTGGGCCATCTGGACCTCGCCTTCGACTACTTCCGGGAGACCGCCCTGGTCGACCTACGGGACATCGCGGGCAACACCGCCGACGGGCTGCACCTTGCGTCGCTTGCCGGCGCCTGGCTCGTTGCCGTAGCCGGGTTCGGTGGGTTGCGCGACCACGGGGACACGCTGGCGTTCTCGCCCCGCCTGCCTCCCCGCATCACCAGGATGTGCATCCGGTTGCTCTCCCGGGGCCGGCGCCTGCGCATCGACGTGGGACCGGGTACCACCCGGTACGAGGTTCTCGGTGGCGAACCGCTCGAGCTCATGCACTTCGGTGCGCCGGTCACGGTGGCGCCGGGGAGACCGACCGACCTCGCCTGCCCCGAGGAGGTGCCGGCATCCTCGGTGGAGCCACCGCCCCAAAGAGAAGCGTTGCGCCGAGGCGTCGGTGGCTGAGTGCGCCTACCGGACGACCGACAGCCCCTTCGGCCCGTTGCTGCTGGCCGCCACGACGGAGGGGCTGGTAAGGGTGGCGTTCGAACACGAGGACCTCGACGAGGTGCTGGCTTCGCTGGCTGCGTCCATCAGCCCACGCGTCCTGCGCACGGGTCGCCGTACCGACGAGGTGGCCCGCCAGCTCGACGAGTACTTCGCCGGCCGGCGCCGCGTCTTCGACCTCCCGGTGGACCTGCGGCTGGTGCGAGGGTTCCGGCGAGCGGTGATCTCCCACTTGGGCGCCATCGCCTACGGGTCGACCGCGAGCTACGCGGCAGTGGCCAGGGCCGCCGGCAGCCCCACTGCCGTCCGGGCCGTGGGCAGCGCCTGTGCCCACAATCCGGTCCCGGTGGTGGTGCCCTGCCACCGGGTCGTCCGCAGTGACGGCAGCATCGGTCAGTACCTCGGTGGCGTCGAGATGAAGGCCGCCCTGCTGGCCCTGGAGAGCGCCGCCTGACGCCTGGCAGGGGCGACGACGATGCCGACCCTCGGCGTCGGCCTCAACCTCAGATTCGCCTTCCTCGCCGGCTGGGTAGGTTCTGGCCTGGATGACGGCGAGCACCGCCAACGTGGCCCTCAGCGCCTGGGTGGATCACTGGATGCGGGTCCTGCAACCCGACGCCGTGCACTGGTGCGACGGCTCGTCCCGGGAATACGACCGCCTGTGCCAGCTCCTCGTCGACGGGGGGACCTTCCAGCGGCTGTCGGACACGAAGCGACCCAACAGCTACCTCGCCCGGTCGGACCCGGCCGATGTCGCCCGGGTCGAGGACCGTACCTTCATCTGCAGCGAGCGCGAGGTCGACGCAGGACCCACCAACAACTGGCGCCAGCCGGCCGAGATGAAGGCCACCCTGAGCGACCTCTACACCGGAGCCATGCGGGGTCGCACCATGTACGTGGTGCCGTTCTCGATGGGCCCGCTCGGCTCGCCCATCGCCCACATCGGCGTCCAGCTCACCGACTCCGCGTACGTGGCCGTGCACATGCGGACCATGACCCGCATGGGGACACCGGTGCTCGAGGTGCTCGGCGACGGCGCGTTCGTGGCGTGCCTGCACTCGGTGGGCTACCCGCTCGTCGACGCCGCCGGCCGATCGAGACCCGACGTGGCCTGGCCGTGCGACGCCGACAACAAGCACATCGCCCACTTCCCCGAGACCCGGGAGATCTGGTCGTACGGGTCGGGCTACGGCGGCAACGCCCTGCTCGGCAAGAAGTGCTTCGCCCTGCGCATCGCCTCGACGATGGCCCGCGACGACGGCTGGTTGGCCGAGCACATGCTCATCCTCGGCATCACGCCCCCCAGGGGTGAGAAGCGCTACCTCGCCGCCGCCTTCCCCTCCGCCTGCGGGAAGACCAACATGGCCATGCTGATCCCCAGCCTGGCGGGTTGGAAGGTGGAGACGGTCGGCGACGACATCGCCTGGATGAGGTTCGGTCCCGACGGGCGCCTGTACGCCATCAACCCCGAGGCCGGCTTCTTCGGTGTCGCTCGGGGCACCTCACACGAGACCAACCCCAACGCGCTGGCCACCCTGCGGGAGAACTGCATCTTCACCAACGTGGCCAGGACCGACGACGGCGACGTCTGGTGGGAGGGCCTCACGGCCGAGCCACCGGCGCACCTGGTGGACTGGAAGGCCAACGACTGGACCCCTGCGTCGGGCACGCCTCCGGCCCACCCGAACGCCCGCTTCGCCGTCCCTGCCGCGCAGTGCCCGTCGATCTCGCCCGAGTGGGAGAACCCCGCAGGGGTGCCCATCTCGGCCATCCTCTTCGGTGGTCGCCGGGCCACCAACGTGCCGCTGGTGACCGAGTCGTTCGACTGGGAGCACGGCGTGTTCCTCGGCTCGATCATGAGCTCGGAGACCACCTCGGCTGCGGGCGGGGCCGTGGGCAAGCTGCGCTTCGACCCCTTCGCCATGCTGCCGTTCTGCGGCTACAACATGGGTGACTACCTCGCCCACTGGCTCGACATCGGGACCAAGACCCACCCGGCCGGGTTGCCCAAGTTGTTCTGGGTCAACTGGTTCCGCCGGGACGACGACGGCTCGTTCCTCTGGCCCGGTTTCGGCGACAACAGCCGGGTGCTGAAGTGGGTCGTCGAGCGGATCGATGGCGATGCGGCGGCGATGGACACGCCCATCGGTCGGGTGCCCACCGTCGACGCCATCGACGGACGGGGCCTGGAGATCGCCCCCGACGTCCTCGCCGAACTGCTCACGGTCGAGCCCCGGCGCTGGCGTGAGGAGCTGCCACAACTCGAGCATCACTACGAGTCCCTCGGCGAGCACGTCCCCGCCCAGCTGCGCGACCACCTCACCGCGCTGGAGAAGCACCTGGCCGAGTAAGAGGCGTCTACTTCGTCACCGTCCCGGTCGAGTCCGGCTCCAGGACCTCGGCGCAGGCGCCGACCAGGGCGGGGAGGAAGCGCCTCGGCCGGCTGACGCAGGCGTCGTGGGGCCCGTCGACCTCGTGAGTGACGGCGCCGGGTATGGCCCGGGCCAGCGCGTGCTGGCGCGCCGGGAGCACCTGGCGGTCCTGGGTGGTCACCACCACGGCGGTGGGAACGTCGATCTGGCCCACCCAGGGGCGTGAGTCGAAGCGACCCAGCGCCCGACCGGCCTCGAGCACTGCCGTGGCGTCGTTGCGGTGCAGCTCGTCGAGGATCCACGCCTGCAGAGAGCAGTCGTCCACGCGGCGACCCACCAGGCGCTGGGCCAGCCGCCGGCGCAGGGGACCGGGGGTGAGCCGCGAGGCCAGCGCCAGGCCCCCCAGGGCGGCGAAGTAGCGCCGTTCCACCGGGCTCTCGGCGAAGACCGCGCTGGTGGAGCACAGCACCATGCCGGCCAGCAGCTCTCGATGGCGGCGCCACAGGAGCTGGGCGATGCACCCGCCCATGGAGTAGCCCACGGCCAGCACCGCTGCGCCGGTGACGAGGTCGAGCTCGTGGAGCAGGGCGGCGGCGTCGTCGGCGCAATCCTCCAACCGGAACCGGCCCCGGGTGCGCATGCCCCGCCCGTGGCCCCGGTGATCCATGCTCACCACCCGGAAGTGGCGACCGAGCTCCTCGAAGCAGGCGAACCAGGTGAGGTCGGACCCCGCCGTCCAGCCGTGGAGCAGCAGCAACGTGGCAGCCCCCGGGGGACCGGCGACCTCGCGCACGAAGGTCGTCCCCCGTCCCGCCAGCTGCACGTGGCGCCCCGGTGGGAGCGCAGGACCGTCGATCATGCGGCCGTCGAAGCGACTCAGCCCTGCTCGATGGAGACGATCTCGATGCCGAGCTGGTTGCCGTTCACCTCGTAGGTCCGGTGCTCGCCCACCGCCGCGCCCACGATGGCCTGGCCGAGCGGCGAGCCGGGGGAGAGGACCTCCAGGTCGTCGTGACGCTCCTCGATGTTGCCGACGAGGAAGCGTTCGGTGTCGAGGTCGCCCCCGAAGCGCAGCTCGACGACGGTGCCCACGACCACCGTCGTGGTGTCGGTGGCATCCACGACGACGGCGTCTTGGAGGACACCGCTGATCTGGCGGATGCGGGCCTCCATCTTGCCCTGCTGCTCCTTGGCGGCGTGGTAGTCGCCGTTCTCCGAGAGGTCCCCCAGGGCCCGGGCCGCCTCGATCTTGTGGGCGATGTCGATGCGGCCCTCGCCGGTGAGGTTCTCCAGCTCGGCCCGGAGCCGCTCGTAGGTGGCACGCGACAGCTCTTGGACGTCAGGCATCCTCCGAGGGTACCGGCCTCACTTCGCCCTGGAAGTGGGTTGACGGGACCCAGGGGCATGGTCGACACTTGCACACGATGTCCCACCTTTCCGCCGGCGTCATCATCACCATGTAGTGCACGGCCAACCCCGCCGTGCACATGTCGACCGTCCCTCTGTGGACGGTCTTTCCATTGCTGAGAGAGTTGAGACGACGCAGATGAAGACAACGCAGACGAGACGGCGCAGATGAGACGGCGCCCATGAGCCAGCCAGGATGAGCCACCGCATCGGTGTCATCGCCGGGGACGGGATCGGCCCCGAGGTGGTGGCCGAGGCCCTCAAGGTGGTGTCCGCCACCGGCGTGGCCCTCGACACGGTCGACTACGACCTCGGTGCCCGACGCTACCTGGCCACCGGAGAGGTGTTGCCCGACAGCGTGCTCGACGAGCTGCGGGGCCTCGACGCCATCCTGCTCGGCGCCGTCGGGAGCCCCGAGGTGGCACCCGGCGTGCTCGAGCGGGGCCTGTTGCTGCGCCTTCGCTTCGACCTCGACCTCTACGTCAACCTCCGACCCTCGCTCTCGCCACCGGTCGACCTGGTGGTGGTGCGGGAGAACACCGAAGGGGTCTACGCCGGCGAGGGGGGGGTCCTGCGCCGGGGGACGCCTCACGAGGTCGCCACCCAGGGCTCGGTGAACACCCGCATGGGCGTCGAGCGCTGTGTCCGCTTCGCCCTCGAGCTGGCCGCCACCCGGCCCCGGCGCCACCTCACCCTGGTGCACAAGACCAACGTGTTGAGCTTCGCCGGCGACCTGTGGCAGCGCACGGTCGACGAGGCGGCGGCCGAGCACCCCGACGTGGCCACCGCCTACAGCCACGTCGACGCCGCCTGCATCCACCTGGTGGAGTCACCCGAGCGCTTCGATGTGGTGGTGACCGACAACCTCTTCGGCGACATCCTCACCGATCTGGCCGCAGCCGTGGCCGGGGGCATCGGCGTGGCCGCCTCGGCCAACCTCAACCCCGCCCGCACCGGGCCGTCGCTGTTCGAGCCGGTGCACGGCTCGGCCCCCGACCTGGTGGGCACCGGGCGGGCCAACCCCGTCGCCGCCGTGCGCAGCGCCGCCATGCTGCTGGAGTTCCTGGGCGAGGCCGACGCCGCCGCCCGCATCGAGAAGGCCGTGGCCGACCCCGTGGGTTTGGTCGGCTCGACCACCGAGATCGGCGACACCATCGCCGGGAGGGTCTGAGAACATGCCCATCACCAAGAGCGACAAGATCTGGATGGACGGCCGCCTGGTCGGCTGGGACGACGCCACCATCCACGTGCTGACCCACACCCTGCACTACGGCGGAGGGGTGTTCGAGGGGGTCCGGGCCTACCCCACCAGCCAGGGCCCGGCCGTGTTCCGCCTCACCGACCACATCGCCCGGCTGTTCGCCAGTGCCAAGATCTTCATGATCGACATCCCCTACACCGTCGCCGACCTGGTGGAGGCCACCAAGGAGACAGTGCGGGTCAACGACCTGGAGGCCTGCTACATCCGCCCCCTCGTCTACCTGGGCTATGGGGAGATGGGCCTCAACCCCCTGCCCTGCCCGGTCAACGTGTCCATCGCCGTGTGGCCCTGGGGTGCCTACCTGGGCGAGGACGGGCTCAGGAACGGCGTGCGGGTCAAGATCTCGAGCTGGCAGCGTCCTGACCCCAACTCCATCCCTCCGGCGGCCAAGAGCACGGCCATCTACATCAACTCGCAGCTGGCCAAGGTGGAGGCGCTCAAGGCCGGCTACGACGAGGCCATCATCCTGTCGCCCCAGGGCTACGTGAGCGAGTGCACCGGCGAGAACCTGTTCATCGTGCGCGACGGTCGCATCATCACGCCGCCGGTCACCGCCGGGGCGCTGGAGGGCATCACCCAGTCGTCGGTGATGACCATCGCCGCCGACCTGGGCATCGAGTGCCAGGTGGCCAACCTCTTGCGCAGCGACCTCTACCTGGCCGACGAGGCGTTCCTCACCGGGACCGCCGCCGAGGTGGTGCCCATCCGCTCGGTGGACGACCGCGAGCTGGGTGAGCCCGGTCCCATCACCCGCCAGATCCAAGAGATCTACTTCGCCACCGTGCGGGGCGAGGTCGACCGCTACAAGGACTGGTGTGAGCATGTCCGCTGAGTTGCTGGGGGTCGAGTCGATGGCGGCCGACGTGGTGGTGCCCCTCCATGACCACCCCCTGCCCCGGGTGCTGGAGATGCCTGCGGCCGTCGACATCTACGACACGACGCTGCGCGACGGCAGCCAGCAGGAGGGGCTGTCGCTCACCGTGGACGACAAGCTCCGCGTGGCCGAGCAGCTCGACCACCTGGGGGTGGCCTACATCGAGGGAGGTTGGCCGGGGGCCAACCCCAAGGACGAGGAGTTCTTCGCCCGGGCGCCGAACGAGCTGCACCTGGTCACCTCCACCCTGGTGGCCTTCGGCTCCACCCGCCGCCCCGGGGCCAAGGCCGACACCGACGAGACGCTGCGCCAGCTGCTCGACGCCGGCACCAGCGCCGTGTGCATCGTGGCCAAGGCCTGGGACTACCACGTCACCCAGGCGTTGCGCACCGACCTCGACGAGGCCGTGCGCATGGCCGCCGACTCGGTCGAGTACCTCCACCGGGCCGGGCTGCGCGTGTTCCTCGACGCCGAGCACTTCTTCGACGGCTACCGGGCCAACCCCGAGTTCAGCCTGGCCGTGCTGCGGGCGGCCGAGGAGGCCGGGGCCGAGGCGCTGGTGCTGTGCGACACCAACGGCGGGACGCTGCCCCACGAGGTGGAGCGGGTGCTGGCCGAGGTCATCCCCGCCACCACGGCCGGCATCGGCGTGCACTTCCACAACGACGGCGGGTGCGGGGTGGCCAACACCCTCGCGGCCGTGCGCCTCGGCGCCACCCAGGTGCAGGGCTGCATCAACGGCTACGGCGAGCGCACCGGCAACGCCGACCTGTGCGCGGCGGTACCCAACCTGGCCCTCAAGATGGGGGTGCGCACCATCCCCGACGAGCGACTCGAGCGCCTGACCCCGGTCGCCCACCACATCGCCGAGCTGGTCAACATCGCCCCCGACCCCAAGCAGCCCTACGTGGGCGCATCGGCTTTCGCCCACAAGGCAGGCCTGCACACCAGCGCCATCGCCCGGGCGCCCGATGCCTACGAGCACGTGCCGCCCGACACCGTGGGCAACGGCACCCGCTTCGTGGTCAGCGAGCTGTCGGGGCGCTCGACACTGGCGCTCAAGGCGACCGAGCTCGGCCTCGACATGGACGCGCCAGCGCTGACCGACGTCCTGCAGCGCCTCAAGCACCTGGAGCACCAGGGCTACCACTTCGAGGTGGCCGACGGTTCCCTGGAGCTGTTGATGCGCGACGCGGGGGGATGGTCACAACCCTTCTTCACGCTGGAGTCGTTCCGGGTCTCGGTGGAACAGCGTGACCAGGGCGAGATCACCACCGAGGCCACGGTGAAGATCCACGTCGACGGCGAGCGCGTCATCCGCACGGCCGAGGGCAACGGGCCGGTGCACGCCCTTGACGCCGCCATCCGTGAGGCCATCGGGTCGAAGTACCCGGCACTGACCGACCTGCACCTGACCGACTACAAGGTACGGGTCCTCGACACCGACAAGGGCACCGCCGCGGTCACCAGGGTGCTGCTCGACACCACCGACGGCGACCGCACCTGGTCGACCATCGGCGTGTCGGCCAACATCATCGAGGCCTCCTGGCAGGCGCTGAGCGACTCCATCGTCTACGGCCTCCTGCACTCCGGTCCCACCCACGTCGTCGGCGACCAGGGGCAGGACACCTAGGCGTGGCGGCACCCGAGTACGTCCCCACCAATCCGGCCCAACAGCCCCGACGGGGCCTGCCCCTGCCCCCGGCCCCGTCCTGGCGGGCCGACCGTCCCGCCGACCTCGGTCCGGCCCAGCCGGTGGGGGCCGCACTCGGCCACCCCGGCCCCGACCAGGGCTACGCCCTCAAGCTGGCCCGCCACTTCGAGCAGCGCCTGGTGTTGGCCGAGGGCGAGCACGCCGACGACGCCGTGCTCGGCTGCCTCGGCGTGGCCCTGCGCCGGGCGTCGATCTTCGGGCGGGCGCCGGTGATCCACGACCTCGAGATGGCGTTCACCCTCTGGGGCTTCCTCGGCGATGCGCCGGCTGAGCTGGTCGAGCTCCGCCGGCGCCGCTTCCAGGCCCTGGAGCACCACTACGAGGAGCAGCGGGCCATCGCCGAACAGGTGCCCGAAGCCACCCTGCGCCTCACCCCGGCCCAGCTCGAGGCTCGTTGGCCGGGCGAGTGGCGGGAGCTGCTGGGGGTCGCTGCGGCCTGAGCCCGGCTCAGGGCCCCCGGGCATCCCGTCGCTCCCGTTGGGGGCCGACGGTGTAGCGGGGGTCTCGGGCCGAGGCGAAGCCGGCCCGGAACACGGCCCAGCGCTGGCAGATCCCGCCGGCGACCACCAAGGCGGCGCCGATGGCATCGGTCGGTCGGTGAGGGTCGACCACGGCGAGCAGCGCTACCCCGGCGGCCGAGCACGCGGTGGCGGCCCGGGACCAGCGGCGGACGTCGCAGGATCGGTGGTAGGGATCGGCCAGCGCACCGAGACGGTGCTTCATCACCTCGGCGGCAACCAGCTCGCCGGTGGCACCGGCCACGGCCAGGCGCCGGGCCGACGTCGCCTCGGCCGCCGGCGTCAACAGCGTCGCCATCGCCCCGGCGCTGGCGGCGGCGCTGCCGGCGAACACGAAGGGCAACTCGTGGCGGGCCTCGTGCCACACCGGCACCGACGAGTCGGCCAACAGGACCGCGGTGTAGGTGCACATGGGTAGGCCCAGTCCTGCGGCCGCGCCCTCGGCCAGGCGCTGGAGCCGGGGCAGGCGCCCCAGTGCCCCGAGCACGCCCGAGCCCACGGCGGCGGGGAGGAAGGCGGTGAGCAGCCAGCTCCCCATGCTCATGGCCGAGGTGGGCTTGCACACCCGCAGCATGTTGTAGAAGCGCCGGGGCCGCCCCAGGTCCATGACCAACAGGACCGGGCTGACGACGGCGCCGGCAGCTCCGACCAGGCGGGCGCTGTCGGCCAGCCCACGGCGGCCGGTCACCCGGGCGCCGAAGGCCAGCCCGGCCGAGGCCCCGGCCAGCCCACCGGTGAACAGGTACCAGGGCACCTCCCAGGTCCACTCCGGCTCCTTGAGCACCGGCCGCCCGTAGTAGCTCCTCGGGGTCATCGCCGGCGCTCGCCCACCAGCGAGCCGGCCAGCACCGCAGCCAGGGCGCCGGCGGCGGCCCCTGCCATCGCCCACATGCGGGCCAGGTGCCGGCTGGGCGTCACGGGGTCGGGGGGTAGCCGGTAGACCTCGGGGTCGTCGAGGAGCAGGAACAGCGCACCGGTGCCGCCCACGCCGTCGTCGGGGTCCTCGCCGTAGAGCTGGGCCCGGGTCTCGCCTGAGGCCACCACCTCGGCCAGGCGCTCGGCGGCCTGCGCCCGAAGTTCCTCCAGGGGGCCGAACTGGATGGAGTCGGTGGGGCACGCCTGGGCGCAGGCCGGCTCCTTGGCCCCTCTCATGCGGTCGTAGCACATGGTGCACTTCCAGGCGCCGCCGTCGGCCTCTCGGCGCTCGATGACCCCGAAGGGGCAGGCGGTGACGCAGTAGCCGCAACCGTTGCACACGTCGTCTTGGACCACGATGGTGGCGAACTCGGTGGTGAACAGCGCGCCCGTCGGGCACACCTCGAGACAGGCCGGCGACGAGCAGTGCTTGCACACGTCGGAGCTCATGAGCCAGCGGAAGTCGCCCGAGGCGGAGCCGGTGTCGGCGGTGGTGGAGCCCTGCTCGACGAAGGCCACGTGACGCCAGGCGTTCGCACCCAGGGCGCCGGTGTTGTCGTAGGAGTTGGCGGTGAAGCCCAACGGGTTGTCGGGGACGTCGTTCCACTCCTTGCACGCCACCTCGCAGGCCTTGCACCCGATGCAGATGCTGGAGTCGGTGAAGAACCCGAAGCGGACCCCTTCGGTACCCGGTGCGGGCCCGCCCTCGGGCCCGAGCAGGCCGCTCACGGGCCCGGGCCCGGACGGTAGGTCTCGACGAAGGTGCGCAGTGCCGGCCCCCGGGGACGGCGTCCGGCCACGATGTCGCACGTGGCCGCCTTGACCTCCTGGATGGCCACGTTGGGGTCGACCACGATGGGAAACAGGTCGTTGGCGGCGTCGCCCGGGGCCAGGCCGGCGTGGCCCCAGTGATAGGGCAGACCCACCTGGAGGAGGCGCCGGCCCGCCACCTCCAGTGCTGGCATCCGCTCGGTCACCAGCACCCTCGCCTCGATGGCGCTGCGGGCGGTGACGACGGTGGCCCAGCCGCCCTGCTCCAGGCCCCGCAGAGCGGCCAGCTCGGGGTGGACCTCCACGAACATCTCCCGGGCCAGCTGCGACAGTCGCTGCTGGAAGCGGCTCATGCCCCCGGCGGTGTGGTGCTCGGCGATGCGGTAGGTGGTGGCGACGAAGGGGTAGTCGCGGTGATCGCCGGAGCCAGCCGAGGGGTTGGCGGGGTGGGGGAAGCGACGTCGGGCGGGGTTGGCCTGCTCACGGTAGAGACGATTGGCCACGGGCGACTCGTGGGGTTCGTAGTGGGTGGGCAGGGGGCCGTCGGCCAGCCCGTCGGGGGCGTAGAGCCAGCCCTTGCCGTCGGCCTGCATGATGAACGGGTCGCAGCCCCCGAGTGCGGCGGGGCCTCGGGCGTGGGCGTCGGGCTGGTGGTCGGGAGCCAGGTCGGCGACGAAGTCGGGCCGGTCGTCGCCGGTCCAGTGGCCCGAGGCCGCGTCCCACCAGACGTAGCGCTTGCGCTCCGACCACGGTGACCCGTCGGGAGCGGCCGAGGCCCGGTTGTAGAGGATCCGGCGGTTGTCGGGCCAGGCCCAGCCCCAGCCGGGAGCCACCCCGGACCGCTCCTGACCGGGCCGGCGCCGGGCGGTCTGGTTCACCCCGCCGGCGTAGCACCCGGCGTAGATCCAACAGCCGCAACGGGTGCTCCCGTCGTCGGCCAGGCGACCGTAGCCGTCGAGGGCCTGGCCCTCGGCGTCCCATCCGTTGATCTCGGCCAGCACGGCGCTGGCGCTGGGCTCCTCGTGGGGACCGTGGGTGGGGTAGTCCCAGGTGAGGTCCAGCACAGCTCGGTCCCGGTGCTCCCCCGAGGCGGCGAGCTTGTCTCGGATCCTGCGCCCGAGGTGGTAGCAGAACCACAGGTCGGAGCGGCAGTCACCGGCGGGCTCCACCGCCTTGGTGTGCCACTGCAGCAGGCGCTCGGTGTTGGTGAAGCTTCCGTCCTTCTCGGTGTGGGCGGCGGCGGGCAGGAGGAACACCTCAGTGGCGATGTCCTCGGGGCCCAGCTCGCCAGACTCCGTCTCGGGACCGTCGCGCCAGAAGGTGGCGCTCTCGATCTCGCTCAGGTCACGTACCACCAGCCAGTCGAGCTGGGCCAGGGCTAGGCGGTGCAGGCGGGAGTTGGCCGATCCCACCGCCGGGTTCTCGCCGAACAGGAGGTAGCCCTCGACCTTGCCATCGAGCATGTCCAGGGCCGTGCGGTAGGCGCTGTGATCTCCGGTGAGGCGTGGGAGGTGGCCGTAGCAGTAGTCGTTCTCCGGCTGGGCCGCGTCGCCCCACCAGGCCTTGAGCAGACTCGTGATGTAGGCCCCGGTGTTCCCCCAGAACCCCTTGCTGGCGGTGCCGTAGGTGACGTAG
Source organism: Actinomycetota bacterium (assembly GCA_019348495.1). Lineage (GTDB taxonomy): Bacteria > Actinomycetota > Acidimicrobiia > Acidimicrobiales > CADCSY01 > JADDRA01. Next base: position 21,227 of record JAHWJI010000020.1, read on the forward strand.
TCAGCGAGCGTCGGGTGGGAGGTCGCCATGGGCATGGGCAGGTAGCCGGGGAGCAGGTCGTAGAGCGTGGGGATGTCGGTTGAGCCCTGGATGCTGGCGTGGCCCCTCAGGGCCAGGATGCCCCCGCCCGGCCGACCGATGTTGCCCAGCAGCAGCTGGATGATGGAGGCGGTGCGGATGTACTGCACCCCGACGGTGTGTTGGGTCCAGCCCACGGAGTAGACGAAGGCCGAGGTGCGCTCCCGTCCTGAGTTGGCGCACAGCGCCTGGGCCACCTCGAGGAACTGCTCCTCGGGCACACCGCACGACTCGGCCACGAACGCCGGCGTGTAGCGGGCGAAGTGGCGCTTGAGGATCTGGAAGACGCAGCGCGGGTGCTCGAGCGAGGGGTCGGTGCTGACGGCCCCGTGCTCGACGGCGGTGGGAGCGGACTGGAACGTCTGGCCCCCGGCTGGTCCCGGGCGTCCCGCCGACGCCCGCACCGTGGGGCCCTCGTAGCGCCAGGAGGTGCGGTCGTAGGTGGCCGTGTCGGGGTCCCAACCGGAGAACAGCCCGTCGAGGTCCTGGGGCAGGCGCAGGTCCTCGGAGACCAGGTGGGAGGCGTTGGTGTAGGCCACCACGTAGTCACGCAGCTCTGAGCCGGTGGAGAGTATGTGGTTGACGATGCCGCCCAGGAAGGCGATGTCGCTGCCCGCCCGCAGGGGCACGTGGCGATCGACCAGGGCACTGGTGCGGGTGAAGCGGGGGTCGACGTGGAAGACCTTGGCCCCCTTCTGGCGGGCCTCGACGACCCACTGGAACGCCACTGGATGGCACTCGGCCATGTTGGAGCCCATGATGACGATGCAGTCGCTGTTGGCCAGGTCGCGGGGGAAGGTGGTGGCGCCGCCCCGTCCGAAGGAGGTCCCCAGACCGGGGACGGTGGCCGAGTGTCAAATGCGGGCCTGGTTCTCGATCTGCAGGGCGCCCAGGGCGGTGAAGAGCTTCTTGATCAGGTAGTTCTCCTCGTTGTCGCAGGCGGCGCCCCCGAGGGTCCCGAAGGCCAGCGTGCGATGCAGGGGCACGCCGTCTTCGTCGGTGTCCTGCCAGTGGGCGGCGCGCGAGGTGACGATGCGCTCGGCGATCATGTCCATGGCCTCGTCCAGGGGCAGGTCCTCCCAGTCGACGGCGTGGGGGCGGCGGTAGCGCACCGTCGTCACCCGGCCCGGGCCGGTGACCAGGTCCTTGGTGGAGGACCCCCGCGGACACAGGCGTCCCCGGGAGACGGGGCTGGCGGGGTCACCCTCGATGTGGAGGATCTCCTCTCCCTTTACGTAGATGCGCTGCGCGCACCCCACGGCGCAGAAGGGGCAGATGGAAGCCACGACCCGGTCGGCGTCCTCGGTACGGGGGTGCAGGCCCTCGGTGCGAGCGGAGCGGGCGGCGGCGCCCAGGGCCAGGTGGTCGCCGCCGGGGCGCAGTTGCCGGGTCACCGGCCACGACAGGATCGCCTCCCTCAGTCGCATGCGCCTCCTTCGCTCTTGTGGGTACTACACCCGTCCGCTGCCGGCAAGCCCTCGCCGGTAGCCTCGACGAGTGGCCGACGCCGCCCCCCGGGTCCGCTTCTCGCCTGCCCCCACCGGCTACCTCCACGTCGGCGGGGCCCGTACCGCTCTGTTCAACTGGCTCTTCGCCCGCCAGACGGGCGGTACGTTCCTCCTGCGCATCGAGGACACCGACGCCGAGCGCAGCCGCCCGGAGCTGACCCAGGCCATCCTCGAGTCGCTGCGCTGGCTCGGCCTCGATTGGGACGAGGGGCCGGTGCACCAGTCCGACCGGGCAGGCCAGCACCGGGATGCGGTGGCGAGCCTGCTGGCCGCCGGACGTGCCTACCGCTGCGACTGCACCCAGGACGAGGTACGGGCCCGGGCCGAGGCAAGGGGTGGCGCCCCCGGGTACGACGGCTGGTGCCGCCAGCGCTCGGTCGAGGCCGGAGAGGGGGTGGTGGTGCGCTTCCGAACCCCCGACGAGGGCCGGACCTCCTTCGTCGACGTGATCCGAGGCGAGGTCGGCTTCGACAACCTGGTGCTCGAGGACTTCGTCATCCAGCGCTCCAGCGGCGATCCGATGTTCGTGGTGGCCAACGCCGTCGACGACGTCGACTTGGGCATCACCCACGTCATCCGGGGCGAGGACCTCCTCAACGCCACCCCCAAGGTGCTGCTCTTGCGTGAGGCGCTGGGCGTCACCGAGCGGCCGGTCTTCGCCCACCTGCCGATGCTGGTCAACGCCCGGCGCCAGAAGTTGTCCAAGCGGCGTGACGACGTGGCTGTGGGGGTCTATCAGGAGCGTGGCTACCTGGCTGAGGCCATGGTGAACTACCTCTGCCTGCTCGGTTGGGGACCACCCGACGGTGTGGAGATCCGCCCGCTCGACGAGATCGTGAAGCTCTTCCGCCTCGAGGACGTCAACCACGCCCCCGCCTTCTTCGACATCGACAAGCTCACCCACGTCAATGGTGTCTACCTCCGGTCGCTGCCGACGTCGGCGTTCATCGGCGCTGCCGGCCGTTTCCTGGAGCACGGGCCGTGGGCCCCGGGGGACTTCGACTTCGAAGCCTTCGAGCGCATGGCCCCGCTCGTCCAGGAGCGGGTGACCACCTTGGCTGAGGTCCCCGGCATGGTCGACTTCTTGTTCCTCGACGAGCCCGTCATCGACCAGGCGTCGTGGGACAAGGCCATGAAGCCCCCGGCGCCCGAGGTGCTCGACGCCACCGCGTCGGCCTACGAGTCGTCGCCGTGGACCAGCGAGGTGCTGCTGGCCTCGCTGCGGACCGTGGGTGAGGAGCTGGGGTTGTCGCTGCGCAAGGCCCAGGCTCCGGTACGGGTTGCGGTGACCGGGCGGTCGGTGGGGCCGCCGCTGTTCGAGTCGCTCGAGGTCCTCGGGCGTGAGCGCACTCTGGCTCGGTTGCGGGCGGCGCGGGCCCGCCTCTGAGGGATGCGCCGGCTGCTACGTCTCGGTCTGGTCGTCGCCGTGCTGGTGGCCGTCTACCTCGGGTTCACCTTCGTCCAGGTGTACCAGGCGGCGCGGGGCGACGAGGCACAACCGGCCGAGGCCATCGTCGTGTTGGGTGCGGCCCAGTACAACGGCGAGCCCTCTCCGGTGCTCCAGGCCCGCCTGGACCACGCCGCCGATCTCTTCGACCAGGGCCTGGCCCCGGTGGTGGCCGTCACCGGTGGCCGCCGACCAGGTGACTCGGCCACCGAGGCCTCGGCCTCGGCCGGCTACCTCATCCGTGCGGGGGTGCCCGAGTCGTCACTGCGCCTGGAGTCCGGCGGGGAGAACTCCTGGCAGAGCCTGGCTGCCACCGCTCGCTTCCTCCGCCAGGAGGACATCGAGAACGTGATCCTCGTGTCCAGCCCTTACCACGCCCTGCGCACAGAGCGCATCGCCGAGGAGGTCGGCCTGCACGGCCACGCCTCGCCCACCCCCAACAGCCCCGAGAGCGGGGTGGCCCAGCTGGTGAAGATGGGCCGGGAGACGGTGGCGGTAGGTCTCGGGCGGGTCATCGGCTTCCGCCGGTTGGTAAACCTCGACGACCGGGTGGGTCAGGTGCGTTCCGATGTGGGGTCCGGCTAACCTGATCCGTCACCCGCCTTCGGGGGTGGTGTAATCGGCAACACATCTGGTTCTGGTCCAGACATTGGGGGTTCGAGTCCTCCCCCCCGAGCCCGGTCGTCTCGCTCTCCGCTCGTCGGTCAGCGTGGCGGCGACAGCACGGCCCCATCGTCTAGAGGCCTAGGACACCACCCTCTCAAGGTGGAGACACGGGTTCGAATCCCGTTGGGGCTGCCAGGAATAGCGCTGGTCAAGGTCAGTTCTCCCGCAAGGGGTATTTTTCCGCACCCTGCTAACGGTCAGCGTCGACCACGCTGGGCTCGCTCCTGCGGTCACCCGCGCGGTTGGACTCGTGGCGAGGGTCGTCCTGAGCGCTGCCTTTGGCCAGGCGAGCGAACTCGACCACTGCCCAGAGCGCGAGGAGGGCGGTCAGGGTCCATCCCGGGTTCCAGGACGTGCTCACCGCGGCCACGACTCCGACTATGAGCAGGAAGGTTCCCGCCCCTCGCATGGCCAGCGGGTTGAACAACGAAGCCAACAGGAGCGCAATCCCAATGAGCGGGTAGACGACGGCGTGTTCTCCCTTGGAGACGTCCATGCCGGCGGCTTTGTAGATCGTGATGCCGCCGCCGACGGCCAAGGCGAGCAGCCCTGGCCCCATGAACCGCTGGCTGCTCCCGTCGACGAGCCAGGCCACGGTGGCGCCGGCCCCTACCAGGGCCAGGACCTGGTAGAGCGGCCAGCCGGCCAGCGTGGCGAGGCCCACCGCCCCTGCCCCCAGCAGCAGGACCGCAGCCGCCACTGTCTGGCGCTGGCGGTTCGTTCCCCCGACTGACCTGCTCGTGCAGTAGACGTCCATCGCATCCTCTCTCTGTGCTGTATTTCTCCTCTGGTGGTGGCCCTACCTACCCGATGGCGCTAGCTCCATTCACGCGGCTAAGAGGTGGCGGTAGAGGCGATAATCCGACCAGCTGACGGGGCGACCGGAAAGTGGTCCACGAGATCTGTCCCGGCGGATCCAACGGTGAGCGCACAGATCCTGTGAAAGCGCCGGCGGATGGGCGCCCCGGTGCTGGCCATGGGCGACGGGGCACTCGGGTTCTGGGGGCTCTGCGTGAGATCTTCCCCTCACTACAGCTCAGTGGTCACGAGGTCTCCTTCGCTGTTGGTGAGCACGACTTGGTCGCGCCATCCGTCGTGGTCCCCCAGAGGCAGCTGAGCACCGGGGTGGGGCTTCTCCCGCCGACAGATCGCCCGTATCCCCGGCGGCCAGCCTTCCAGCATTCGAGCTCTGGTTGCGGCGCCCGCTCGAGTCGGAACGGCGCTGGCGCCGGTGGCAGTGGTGGAGAGGAGTGACGTGCCAGTCGAGCAGCGACTTGAAGCCCTGGGCTTGGCGCTACCGGATGAGTTGCAACTGCCCCCGGGCGTGGAGATCCCGTTTCAGTTGGTTCGGGTGCGAAGTGATCGGCCCTTCGTCTCCCGACACGGAGCGCTGGCGTCTGACGGGAAGCCCCTCGGGCCGTTCCGCAAGGTCCCGAGCGAGGTGTCGCTCGAGGATGGCCAGAAATCGACACGACTAGCGATGCTGGCCATCCTCTCGAGCCTGAAGGCCGCGCTCGGCGACCTCGAGCGCGTGACGGCCTGGGCGATGGTCAACGGGTTCGTGAATGCCGATCCCGGTTACTCGAAGACGACGCTCGTCATGAATCCCGTCTCGGAGCTTCTCCTCGAGCTGTACGGACACGAGGCCGGTGCTCACGCCCGCACCGCGATCGGCGTCGCCGGCGTCCCGCTCAACCTCCCGGTGATCATCTCGGCCGAGGTGGAGGTCGCCACCTGACCGACCAAATCAGGCGCCCGGCCGGTATCGGGCCTGGGCTTCGGTGATCGCCTGCTCCGCCTCGGCTCTGCCCTCCCACCTGCTGATCTCGGTTCCTTTCTCCGGCTCCAACGCCTTGTAGACCTCGAAGAAATGAGCGATCTCGTCGAGCAGGTGAGGGGGAAGGTCGTCGATCTCCGCGATGTCGGCCCATCTGGGATCGGTCGAAGGAACGGTCAGCACCTTGGCGTCTGGACCCTTCTCGTCGGTCATCCAGAACACCCCGATCGGCCGAGCCCGAATGTGGCAACCCGGAAACGTGCGCTCGTCGAGTAAGACCATGGCGTCGAGCGGGTCACCGTCCTCCCCCATGGTGCGGGGGAAGAAGCCGTAGTCGGTCGGGTACATGGTGGCGGTGAAGAGCATGCGGTCCAGCCACACATCGCCGCTGTCGTGGTCAGCTTCGTACTTGTTGCGCGAGCCCTGGGGGATCTCGATGACGACCTCGACTTCCATTACCACACGCTAGATGCTCGGCCGCTTCCGGGCCGGGTCATCGAGATCGACAAGACTCGACAGCTCCTCTACGCCGTGCTCGACGGACAGTTGCAATGGGTCTTCCATACCTCCACGGGGACCGAGGAGCCGTATCAGCACCCGGCCGGCTACACGGCGACGGCCGACACGCCGCCTGGTCGCCACACCGTCGACTGGCGCGTCGACGGTTGGCGTGACCGACGGCTGGGACGCATGTACCGCCCGAAGTACTTCCATGGCGATGGCATCGCCCTGCACGGCTACCACGCCATCGCTCCTCATCCAGCGTCCCACGGCTGCGCCCGGTCACCTTCGAGGCCATGGATCTTATCTGGGCGCACGATCTGATGCGGATTGGCTCGGTCGTGCTCGTCTATGGCACCTCGCCACCCCGGGGCTCGCATCGGGTACGCCCGCTCAACGCCCATCGAGAGCGCGATGCCGGCGTTGAGGGGGCAGGCTGACTGCAAGCACCGCCGGACCGGGGAAGTGGAACCTGGGGGAGGAGCGGCCACTGCCAGTGGACGAGGTGCTCGTCAGGCGTCCCAAAGTCTGCTATTGGTCTTGCTACTGAACCCAGGCCGACTCGAGCGGAAGGAGCGGTCTCCAGCGGGAGCGACAAGCCCGTGACCAGGACTGGAGCGGGAGCAGCGGACTCCAGCGGTAGCGGCCACCGCCCTCTCAAGGTGGAGACACGGGTTCGAATCCCGTTGGGGCTGCTACAGGACTGCCAGGTCAGAGGTGCGTCTCGCTGGTCGATGCGGGCCACCGCCTCAACGGTAGGGGCGCCAGCCGGTCCAGGTCGCCTCTCGGGCGGTGGCCTAGGAGTCGCCCTCGTACTGGAAGGAGTAGAAGCCCCCCCGCATGTCGGCGGCCAGCACGTAGCCCTCGTAGAACACGGCGTCCCAGATCATGGGCCGGTCCCTTTCGATCTCGCCGAAGAATCCGATCAGTGGCTGGATCAGCGGTTCGGTGGAAGGGCGGACCTCGTCACCGTGGGGGACAACGACGCCGAGCTCCCGGGGGCGCTCCGACCGGCCCGCGAACGCCCCCGACGCATCGAGCACGTACACGCCGCCGTGGTAGTGGGACAGGTAGATCGTGTCGCCGACGATCTGCTGGTTGTGCGCCGAGAACCGCAGATCCCCGCCGGCACGCCCAGCCGGGTTGGTCCACGTGGTAACCAGGGCTGCCTCCGAGGCAGCCCGCAGCTCCTCCACGGCGTCGCTTCCGGTGTCCTGGGCGGGCCCCAGGGCGGAGAAGTCGGTCGCGTCGACGATCCAGAGGGGGCCGGGTTTGTCACCATTGCCCTGGACCTCGCCGCAGCCGCGAGCCTGCTCTGCAGCGGGCTGCGGGCCGAGGTCGAGGCTCTCCGCGTCCAGCGTGAGCGAGCGGCGACCGTCACGCACGACCACGTCGATGGTGTGGGCGTACCAGTCGGCCGAGCACTGAGGCGTGAGGTCCCATTCGGCGAGAAGCTCGGGCTGGGCCGGATCGGTGACGTCGTAGACGTAGGCCCCCGACTCGAAGCCCGCCGCCACGTACAGGTACGTCCGCCCCGTCAGTTCGTCGTTCTGGATGAACGTGTCATGGACGTCGTCGATGCGCAACCGACTGACCTTGCTGAGGCGGGGGGCTCCGCCGCTGTGGTCGAGTCGGCTGATCTCCAGGCCCAAGCCGTTGGCCACCGAGAAGACGTACTCACCAGGCGCCCTGGCCCCGCCCTGCGTGGAGCCGCTGGGCACGACGTGTGAGCGGGACGTGTGCACACCGCCCAGGCTGATCACCGGGTAGATCTGCGCCAGCCGGGGCGCACTCGGCCGGCGAACGTCGATCACCTCGACGCTCGGGAGCGACACGGGGCGCAGGCTGAGGTCGGGCAGTCCGGCGGGGAGGAAGGTCAGCGCCTGGGTGGAGAGGAACGCCGTGGTGGCGTCGCTCGAGAGGTCGACGAAGGCGCCGCAGTTGACATCGGTCACCAGCCCCTCGCACTGCGAGCCCCGGTACCAGCTCAAGAACTCGGGCTGGGCCGGGTCGGACACGTCGAAGAACAGCACGCCTGCCTCTGGGAACGTCACCGTCACCGCCGCCAGGTCGTTCTTCACGTCCATCTCGCCCAGGACCACGTCCCTCCGGGCGCCGAGCTCCTCCCCCAGTCCGTCGAAGAACACCTGGCGCATGCGGCAGGCGAAGCGGTGCTGGTCGATATCCAGGTGGTCATGGTCGTCGCCATCGGGCATCGATGCGGCCGCTTCGTCCGTGCACGGCCCGGGGTCGTCGACGTCCGGGGCAGTGGCGGCGAAGGTCCGGTCCTGGCCGGCGCCGGGGGGATGCGCCAAGGCCATGGCCGGAGCCACCAACAACAGAGCCGCCAGCACCGGCACCCACCGCAGACGAAGTCTCACCGCGCCCCCCTCTCCGCCTTCAGCTGTACGGCTCCGGCCCTCCAGGACCGACCAAAGATAGCCGCCGGGGTCCCAGTGCACCTCGTCGGCCCGGGGGGGTACCTCAAGCCCCACTTCAGCAACAACCTCGACGTGGGCCTGGGCGGTGGGCCCGAGGAGGTCCTCATCTTCTCCCACAACCCCGACGGCTCCTACACCTCGCCCCACGGCTATCGCGCCACCATGGTCCGGGGCGCTGACAACCTTTTCCACCTCACCGACCACGCCTCGGGGACGATCCAGCGGTTCAACCCCGACGGTTACCTCCGCGACATCACCGACCGCAACAACAACCGGATCACCTTCGGCTATGCCTATGACGCGGTCGGCGAGGAGTTCCGAATGGTCTCCATGACCGACACCCACCAGCTGGTGGAACGATGCCGGTTACCACTACGGCTGGCACGAGCACGGCTACCACAAGGTTCTCTACTACGTGAGGGGCAGCATCGTGTTCCACACGCGGGCCGACGGGGATCTCGAACTCCGTGCGGGGGATCGCCTGGATGGGGGGTCCGCTCACCCTCTGAGGTGCCCTTGGTACTTCGAGGTGCGCGCTCGTATCTCTGTCCGCCCCGTCTCGGTCAATCCGGTAGAAGATCCGGTAGAAGGTTCAGCGACGACGCCGAAGCCGTGACGCTCCAAGTACGCGTCGATCGACGCTTCATCGAGGTAGACGGTGCCGTTCTTGCCTGGGCTTCCCCTGAGCCTCATTCGCTCGCACAAGGTCAGGCATGCGACCTCCCGAGCGGCCCGGTGCAGCTCTTTCATGGCATACCGCAGCCCACTGGGCTGCCATGGACAGCTGTGGCCTCCGCCCCGCCGGCGGCGGTTCTTCGGCGGCCGGTGACGGGCAGGCACACTTGCAAAAATGGTCACCAAACGGTCACCGCACAGGCGGATGGTCACGACTGAGGGCCAAGATCGAGATCCTGGCAGTGCCTGTGACCTGCGGTTACCTACGATCTAGACAGACGAGACCACCCTCTCAAGGTGGAGACACGGGTTCGAATCCCGTTGGGGCTGCTTCTGAAGTACCTGGTCACAGGCCGTTGTTTGCTCAGGCAGTCGGCCCAGCCTTCCCGGGTCTGGTACTCAGACTCGTGGCCCTCGACTAGGGACTTGGCGACCTCGCGCGCAAGGAGAACCAGCTCGTAGCAGCCCGGCTGCGAACGGCGAGGTCACGCAACGTTCGCCATGGAGCTCTACGAGGCGGTGCCGCAGGTCGCCTCAAGTGGATCGCTGAGCGTGTCATCCGATCATCAGGACCCGCCGTACGCAGGGCTACGGCTCTCGTGCGCGTCGCTGTCAGTCGGTGTGGCCTATTCGGGGCAAAGTGCGCTCCTGAGGAATCGGCAGATGGCCATTGCCGGCGCCGTCTTCCTCGCAAGCTGGCTGGCAGTGGTGGCCACCACCGTGGTCGTCTTTTGGTCCGCCGCCGGTTCATATGGCTGGTGCTCTCCCTACTGTCCTCCCCGCTCCTCGCTGGGCGTCGTCCGCTACTTGATCCATCGGCTCTCCGCGCGGATCTACGAGACGCCCCTCGGGCCCGCTGGGCAAGCGATCCCGCCGGTTGCTCGGGTGGGCCAGGGTGTGGCTGTTCAGGCGGCGCCTGGAACCGGGCAGGATAAACGTGCCGTCGATACCGGCCGGCGAAGGGACGGGCCACGACGATGAAACACGGCACATCTGCCTCGCACGTACGCGCTGCTTGCTCTACCTCTTGAGCCGTCAACCATGTCGCCTTCCCAGCGGTGAGCTCGGAGGCGGTCCCGGATCTCAGGGACGCTTAGCAGCGCCGCAACGACGGCGGTCGTTGCGGACCAACGCCAGTCCGACGACGACGAGCAGCGCGCCGAAGGCGAGGAAGCCAAGGTCCCAGGCAAGGGGACCACCGAGGTCGTCGCGTACGTGGTGGATGCCGAGGACGAGGTGATCGACCACGCCCTCGACGAGGTTGAAGATCCCCCAGCCCGTGAACAGCAGCCCAGTCAGGGCGGTGGCTCTCGCGCTGGTGCCGTTGCGGAGCGCGGCCCACAGCAGGTACAGGCCGACAACGATCACAAGCCAGGTGGCGGCATGGAAGAGCCCGTCCCACAAGGTGTTGTCCTCGAGCGAGGCGACGGTCGTCATCGGGAAGCTGGCGTGGACGCCATGGTCGGTCCCCATGTGGTGCCACTGCAGAAGCTGGTGCAAGACGATCCCGTCGAGCAGCCCGCCGAGGCCGAGACCGAGGAGCAATCCAGGCACCGTCAGGCTCCGCGCGGCCGGCCCCTCGCCTCTTCGCGCCCCGGTTGTTGTCCTGGCCATTCGTCCCCTTGGAGGCGTCGCCTTGACTGCTACCCAGCGTGATGATCGGCCATGTTCCCGCGCTGGCTCGCGATTCAAGGGATAGGCGACGATGCGGTGGATGAACGTGGAGCGGGATGCGACCGATGCCAAGCAGGGGTCGATCGCCGACGACTACTGCTACCTCACGACCACCGGGCGACGGACCGGCCGGCCGCACCGCATCGAAATCTGGTACGCCGCCCACGGTGACACCTTGTACCTGCTGTCGGGGGGTGGCCGGTCGTCGGACTGGGTGCAGAACCTCTGCGCCGATCCCAGGGTGCTGGTCGAGGTCGACGGCGACGTCCGCCCTGCTCGCGGCCGGGTCCTCGAGGGCGGCGACGAGGCCGAACGAGCCCGATCGCTCGTGTTCGCGAAGTACGCGCCCCGCTACAAGGGTGACCTCACCGGCTGGCGGCAGCGTGCCCTGCCCGTCGCCATCGACCCCGCGGCCCGGTAGCCGACGGGTTGCGGACCGCTGTGGTTGCATGACGCCGAGGCCGTCCCGTTGGTCATCTA
>JAHWJI010000021.1 GCA_019348495.1 Actinomycetota bacterium
ACCACGGCCAGAGCAGTGACCAAGGCCAAAGCCGCCGACCACTTGGTGGCCAGGCCCAAGCCGAAGGCGATGCCGGCGAGAGCCAGCGCAGCTCCGGGCGCCCGCCGGTCATCGAGGGCCACCACGACGAGCCAGAAGCCGGTCACGACGAAGAGGCCCACGAAGACGTCGAGCATGGCGATCCTGCTCATGGTCAGGGCCAGCCCGTCCAAGGCGACGAGCAGCGAGGCCAGCGCCGCCGGCCACCAGCGGCGGAACAACCGCAAGGCGGCGAGGTAGGTGACGAGGACCGTCAACGTGCCCGCGGTGGCGCTCGCCACCCGCCAGCCCAGCGGCTCGAAGCCGACTACGGCGATGCCGGCGGCGATGAGCCACTTCCCGAGCGGCGGGTGAGCCGGGCGATCCTCCTCCACCCCCGTCTCCAGCATCGACCGGGCGTCGTTGGCGTAGTAGAGCTCGTCGAAGTAGAGGCGAGGTGGCGCGCCGAGGCTGGCGAAGCGCAGTGAGGCAGCGACGACGAGGAGGGCCACGGGCACGAGCAGCCCGAGGCGACCCCGGGTGGGATCGGCCTCAGGCGCGGCCGGCACCGCCCTGGGGAGCGACCGAGCTATCGAGTGAACTCGGTCTCGGTCTCGGTGACGGTGCCGGTCTCGGTGGCAACCTCGCGGGTCTCGGTCTCGGTCTCGGTCTCGGTGGGTCCCCTGGTCTCGGTCGCGGTCTCGGTCTCGATCTCGAGCTCGGTGTCCAACTCGGTCTCCGTCACCTCCACCGTGCCTTCACCGTCGGTGTCGCAGGCGGTGGCGCCGAGGGAGAGCCCGGCGACGAGCAGTCCGGTGGCGACCTTCTTCCAGTGAGCGTCCATGGTGGAGGTGCGTCCTTTCCGAGGCGTTGTAAGGGATCTTCCCCGTACCGCCGCCACTCTATGCAATCTTCACCTACTGAGCGCAAGCGAGGGCGTCACAACCGGGTCCCGCCGTGCGATGGGGCTCGAGCCCGCCCCACGCCGCGCAGCCGCTCACCCACACCCCAGCGGGTGACCAGCGCCAACGCTTCCAGCACGATCAGCAATGACATCTTGGAGGCGCCTCGAGTGCGCTCGACGAAGTCGATGGGCAACTCGACCACGCGACCGCCGAGGCGGGAGATCCGGTAGGCCATCTCGATCTGGAAGCCGTAGCCCTCGGCCCTGACGGCGCCCAGGTCGAGTCGGGCCAGGGCGGCGGCGTCATAGGCGCGAAAACCCGAGGTGGCGTCGGCCACCTCGAGGCGCAGCAGCCGGGCCGCGTAGCGGTTCCCATAGCGAGACAGCGACCGGCGGTAGAGCGACCAGTTCGGGATGCGACCTCCGGGGACGTACCTGGAGCCGATCGCCAGTGCCGCCCCTTGCGCAATGGCCGTGATCAGCGCCGGCAGTGCCGCCGGGTCGTGCGAGAGGTCGCTGTCCATCTCCACCAGCACCTCGTAGCCCCGGGCCAGGCCCTCTCGGAAGCCGGCCCGGTAGGCGCTTCCCAGACCCGACTTCCCCGGCCGCACCACCACCTCCACCCGCCCGAGCTCTTGGCCTACGGCCTTGGCCACCTCGGCGGTGCCGTCGGGGCTCGAGTCGTCGACCACCAGCACGTCGGCGTCCGGTACCGCCGCCCGTAGGCGCCGAAGGACCTCCTCGAGGTTCTCCGCCTCCTGGTAGGTGGGCAGGACGACCAGGATGCGCCTCACCGCACCCCACCCGGCGATGCCCAGAGCGCGGCCGGGTGCACCGTCGGAAGCTAGCGCCGGAGAGACGGACTCGCTGGTGTCAGGGCGACGCTCGGACTTGGTCGGTAGACAGCGCGTTCGGGTAGAGAGGGCCCATGACCGGTTGGGTAGACGACATCGAGTCAGCCACGCTTTCGAACTCGACGTTTCGCACCGTGCTGTTCACCGGCACGAAGATGCAGCTCACGGTGATGCGAATCGCTGCCGGCGAGGAGATCGGTGTCGAGATGCACGAGGACGTCGACCAGTTCATCCGTATCGAGCAGGGCCGAGCCCGGGTCACCTTCGGGCCCTCCGAGGAGGAGGTGTCCGAGACACACCACGCCGAGGGCGACTGGGCCATCATCGTCCCGGCTGGGACCTGGCACAACGTCATCAACGCCGGGGACGCCGACCTGCGGCTCTACTCGCTGTACTCGCCGCCCGAGCACCCCCACGGTACCGTCCACGAGACCAAGGCCGAGGCCGACGCCGCGGAGGCCGCCCACGACGGGTAGGTAGCACCCGCCTCGATCTCTAGCCCCGCCCCCCGTCCGGGGCCTCGGGCCCCGACGGGCGGGTCACCGGTGCCTCCAGCCCCAGGCGGGCCCGTACCTCGGGGCGGCGCAGCGGAGGCTGGCTGGCTGGAGGCTGGCGCCGTGGCGGCAAGCTGGCGAGTAGGGCGGTGGTGGCGGCGGTGATGTCCGCCACGGCGAGCTCCACGGCCGCCGTCGTCGTCGTGGACGATCCCTGCACGCCGCTTATCTTGCGCACGAACTGACGGGCGGCGGCCTCCACCTCTTCTGGCGTCGCCGGGGGTTGGAGGCCTCGCAGGGTCGTGATGTTGCGGCACATGGGATCGACGCTAGGCGACGGTCGGCCGCCGCCCGCTCTGGCACACTGCCCCTGTGGGGCCGGACCCGTCGATCCTCCACGTCGACATGGACGCCTTCTACGCGGCGGTCGAGGTACGCGCTGACCCGTCACTTGCCGGCCGTGCGGTCATCGTCGGCGGCTCGGGTGACCGGGGCGTGGTCGCCTCGTGCTCCTACGAGGCTCGGGCCTACGGCATCCACTCCGCCATGCCATCGACCAGGGCCCGACGGCTGTGCCCCGAGGCGGTCTTCCTCCCCGGTCGTTACCACCTCTACCAGGAGTGCAGCCGCCAGCTCCACGAGGTGCTGCAGCGCTTCACCCCCCTGGTCGAGGCCATCTCCTTGGACGAGGCCTTCCTCGACGTGGGTGGCGCCCGCCGGCTCCTCGGCACCGGCGTGGAGATCGCCTGGACCATCCGTCGCCGGATCCACGAAGAGTTGGGCCTGGGGTCGTCGGTGGGGGTGGCCACCAGCAAGCTCGTGGCCAAGCTGGCATCCAAGGCGGCCAAGCCCAAGGCCTCGCTGGGAGGGACCGTCCCCGGCCCTGGGGTGACGGTGGTCGAGCCCGGCACCGAGTTGGCCTTCTTGCACCACCTGCCCGTGGGTGCCCTCTGGGGCGTGGGCCCGGCCACCCGCCAGCGTCTCGATCGCTTCGGGGTGGCCACCGTCGGCGACCTGGCTGCGGTGCCGGTGGAGAGCCTGGTCGCCGCCGTGGGCCACGCCCTGGGGCGGCACCTCCACGACCTCGCCTGGGCTCGGGACCCGCGGGCGGTCGAGCCCGAGCGGGTGGCGAAGTCGGTGGGCCACGAGGAGACCTACCGGCGCGACCACCACGACCACGAGCCCCTGCGCCGGGAGGTCGTCCGCCTGGCCGATGCGGTGGCCAACCGACTGCGCGAGGCGGGAAGGGCGGGGACCACCGTGGTGCTCAAGGTCCGCTTCGCCGACTTCCGCACCATCAGCCGGTCGCGCACACTGCCCGCTCCCCTCGTCGCCGGTCCGGCACTGGCCAAGGTGGCCCTGGCCCTGCTGGAGGGGGTGGATCCCTCACCCGGGGTTCGCCTCCTCGGCGTCAGCGTCTCCAATCTGGTCGAGCGGCCCACCGTCCAGCTGACGCTCGATGACGCCGATGCCGACGCCGAGGACGTGGCCCGAGCGGTCGAAAAGGTCAGGAGACGCTTCGGCGCCACGGCGCTCGGACCGGCATCCCTGCTCGGACCGAGCGGCCTCGAACGCAAGCGCCGAGGTGACCAGCAATGGGGACCCACCTCCCCGCCGTCGTCGACACCTCGTCGATGAGACCCGACCGCCCGACCCACGGCCACCGCCTCGGGTTCGCATCCCGGCGGGGGGGTAGAGGGGATCGATGGCCATCACCCGCAAGATCGCCCGTCCCATGTTGGCGTCGATGTTCGTCACCGGCGGGATCGACGCCGTGCGCGAACCCGAGTCCAAACAGCACATCGCCGAACCGGTGGCACCCAAGGTGGCCGGTTCACTGGGCCTTCCCGCCGACGACACCGTCCTGTTGGTCAAGATCAACGGCGCCGTCCAGTTGGGCGCCGGCCTCCTGCTGGCGACGGGCCGGCTTCCCCGTCTGGCCGCTGTTACCCTGGCCGTGTCGCTCGTACCTACCACGCTGGCCGGGCACCGCTTCTGGGAGGAGGACGACGAGACCGCACGCAACGGCCAGAAGGTCCACTTCCTCAAGAACGTCTCCATGCTGGGCGGGCTCGTCCTCGCCGCCACCGACACCGAGGGCCGGCCCTCGCTGGCCTGGAGGGCCCGTCGGGCCGCCCAGCGAGCGCAACGATCCGCTCAGCGGGCCCAGGAGCGGGCCCAGGAGAGCCTGCCCTTGGGCAGCTGACCGGGTGACCGGTGGTCAGGTCCCCTGGCGGTAGCGGTTGAGCATCCCCCGCACCGTGCGCAACAGGCTGGCCAGCGCCGGCATCGACGCCTCCAGGTGCTGCTCCCCCGTCTCGCTGATGGCGTAGACCCGTCGGGCGGGGCCGCGATCAGGAGTGCTCCAGTAGGAGGTGACCAGGCCCTCGTCGGCCATGGTGCGCAAGGACCGGTACAAACCGCCGGTCGTGGGCGGCACCTCGACACCGAGCTCAGCGAGGCGGCTCATCAGCTCGTAGCCGTGGCTCTCCTGCTCGCGCAACAACAAGAGGATGGCCGGGCGCAACAGGCTGCGCGACCGCACATCCTCAGGTTCGGGGAGGCTGGGGATGGGACTCACGGGACTCGACATGCGCTCCTCCGGTTTCTCCTGGTATCGGCCCCGGCGCCCGGATGGGCCGAGCGCCCCGCCAGGGACGGCATCAGGACTGGCCCAGCTCACTCAGGCGACGCTCGACCGACTGGCGCAGCTGCTGGAGCTCGGCGATCTCTTGTTCGGTGCTCTTGGCCGTGGTGGCGCAGCACTCGCACCCGCAGGTGCACGGCTCCGCCGCCCGGGTCACTTCGGTCATGGTGCTGCACCCGCACTGGCAGGCCGTCTCAGAAACACTCATAGCTCGCTCCTTTGCTCTCGTTCGGTCGTCTTCCCAGTTGGATCAGGCCGGAGCCGCACTGCCACTCCTCGGGCTCGCCGGAGGCGAGGTGCTCGTCGAGGATCAGTTGGATGTCGTCTCGGAGCCGCTGCAGCGCGGTCATCTCCTGGGTGAGCCCGTTGACCTTGTCCTCGAGCATGGTGCGGGTACGTCCGCACGGGCACAGCCCCCGCTCCCGGATGGACAAGAGCTCGCCGATCTCCTCCAGCTTCAGCCCGAAGCGCTGGGCCCGCTTGATAAAGCGCACCCGCTCGATCATCTCCGCCCCGTAGAGCCGGTAGCCGGCGGGGCTGCGTTCGGGCGCCGGCAGGAGGCCGATGCGCTCGTAATAGCGCAAGGTGTCCGAGGACGTCCCCACCTCGGTGGCGAGCTTGGACACGGTCAACTGGGCCACGGACCCAGTGTAAAGGTTGGACCTTACTTCAAGGTCAAGAGATACAGCCAAGTTTCTCACGTTTTCTGGTGGTGGCTCGCCGCGGTAAGGACATCCTAGCTATAGCGCAGCAGACTCCTACGCGCCGCCCAGGTGTGGCCCCACCCGTCGCAAGCTGTCGGGCTAGCGGGCGAGGAGGGCTTCGGCGATCTGGACGGCGTTGAGGGCCGCCCCTTTGCGCAGGTTGTCGCCCACCACGAACAGCGCCAAGCCGTGCTCGGCGCCGGGGTCGCGCCGGACCCGGCCCACCAGGGAGGGGTCGGTGCCGGCGGCGTGCAGCGGCGAGGGCAGGCCGGCCAGCTCGACACCGGGGGCGGCGGCCAGGAGCTGGACAGCGCGCGCCGGCGAGAGAGGTTGGTCGAACTCGGCGTTGATGGCCAGCGAGTGGCCGGTGTAGACGGGCACCCGCACGCAGGTGCCCGACACGGCAAGGTGGGGGATGTCGAGGATCTTGCGGCTCTCGTCACGGAGCTTGCGTTCCTCCACCGTCTCGTCGCTGCCGTCGTGGAGCAGGTCGCCGGCAAGGGGCACCACGTTGCAGGCCAGGGTGTCCGGGAAGACCTCCGGCGCCGGGAAGGTGACCGCTCCACCGTCGAAGGCCAGGCCGGCCGAGGCGTCGGCGCCCTTGCGCAGCTGGTCCTCCAACTCGACGATGCCGGCCCGGCCCGCCCCCGACACCGCTTGATAGGTGCTGATCACCAGACGGCGCAGCCCGGCTTCGGCGTGGAGCGGGGCCAGCACGGGCATGGCCACCATCGTCGTGCAGTTGGGGTTGGCCACGATCCCCTTGGGGATGCGATCGAGGGAGGCGGCGTTGACCTCGGGCACCACCAAGGGCACCTCCGGGTCCATCCGCCAGGCCGAGGAGTTGTCGACCACGGTGGCACCCGCCTCGACGAAACGGGCGGCCAGCGTGCGCGAGGCGGTGGCGCCCGCGGAGAACAGGGCCAGGTCGAGGCCGGTCAGGTCTGCGGTGGCGGCGTCCTCCACCTCCAGCTCGTCGCCCTGCCAGGCCAGGCGCCGCCCGGCGGAGCGGGCGGAGGCGAACAGCCGCAGCGAGGCCACCGGGAAGGCCCGCTCGGCCAGGATCGACCGCATCACCCCGCCCACCAGTCCGGTAGCTCCCACGATGGCGACGTTCACTCCCACAGGCGCGAGGCTACCGCCCAGCCTGTCGGCCCCAGCTGATCAGACCAGCGGCCGCTCCAGCTCGAAGGCGTCGTGAAGTCCCTGGACGGCCTCTTCCATCCGCTCGGTGCGCACCACGCAGGTGATGCGGATCGACGAGGTCGAGATCATCTCGATGTTGATGCCCCGCGCCGCCAGCACCTCGAACACGGTGGCCGAGACCCCCGGGTGGGCCTTCATCCCGGCGCCCACCAGCGAGACCTTGGCGATGGCGTCGTCGGCCACCACGTGGGTGGCGCCGAGCTCGTCGGCCTGGGCCTCGCAGGTCTTGCGGGCCAGGTCCAGGTGCTCGCTCGGCACGGTGAAGGAGATGTCGGTGCGCCCCTGTTCAGAGGTGTTCTGCACGATCATGTCGACCATGACGTCGTGGTCGGCCAGGCCGCGGAACAGCGCGGCGGCCACCCCGGGGCGGTCGGGCACCCCCTGCACGGTGACCTTGGCCTCGGACGTGTCATGGGTGACGGCGGAGATGACGGCCTGTTCCATGAAAGGGACCTCCTCTCGAACCCAGGTACCGGGTTCCCAAGTGAAGCTGGAGCGCACGTGCAGGGCCACGCCTTGGCGGCGGGCGAACTCCACCGAGCGCATGGCCGGCTTGGGACAGCCGGTGGCGGTCATCTCCAGCAGCTCGTCGAAGCCTACGGCGGCCATGCGCCGGGCGCCGGGGACGATGCGCGGGTCGGCGGTGAAGACCCCGCTGACATCGGTGTAGAGCTCGCAGGCGTCGGCGTCGAGAGCGGCGGCCAGGGCCACCGCGGTGGTGTCGGAGCCGCCCCGGCCGAGGAAGGTGACGTCGCGTGCCGGGCTCACCCCCTGGGCCCCACCCACCACCGGGACCCGCCCCTCGGCCAGCACCGATCGCACCCGGTCGGGGCGGATCTCGAGGATCTTGGCGTTGGTGTGGGCGGCGTCGGTGTGGAAGCCGGCCTGGCTGCCCGTCAGGCTGTCGGCCTCCACCCCCAGATCATGCAGCGCCATGCACAGCAGCGCCGTGGCCTTGCGCTCCCCGGCGGTGATGAGCATGTCCATCTCCCGTCCCGGTCGCGAGTGCGAGACCTGGGATGCCAGGTGCAACAAGTCGTCGGTCTCGTGGCCCATGGCGCTGACCACCACCACCACCTCGGTTCCCCGGCGGCGGGTGCGAGCGACGTGATCGGCGACGGCCCGGACACGTTCGGGGTCGGCGACGGAGCTCCCGCCGAACTTCTGGACGACCACGGACATGGCCGGTTGACGCTACCAGCGAGACCATCGGGACCTACTAGGTTGGCCGCCCGATGGGGACCGAGAAGCGCCAACGACAGAAGGAGGGTCGCCAGGCCCGCCTGGCCGCCGAGCAGAGCAACCAGCGCCGCAACCAGCGTCGCCGGCGTCTGGTGAGCGCGGTGGTGCTGTCACTGGGGGTCTTCGCGGTACTGGTGTTGATCTCCCAGGCCGGCGGCGACGACGAGACCGACACCGCCGCCGAGACGAGCACCTCCACCACGGCGCCAGCGGCGTCGAGCACCAGCGCCCCGGCCGCCCCCGTCGCCTTCGAGTACGGCTCGGGCGAGTGCCCGCCGGCCGAGAAGCCAGCCGAGCCGGTCCGCCAGCTCGCGGCCGCGCCTCAGCGCTGCATCCAAGAGGGCGTCGACTACGCCGCCACCGTCACGACATCCGAGGGTGCCTTCACCATCGACCTCCTGGAGGATCAGGCTCCGGGCACGGTCAACAACTTCGTCGTCCTGGCCCGCTACCGCTACTACGACGGGGCCCCGTTCCACCGGGTCATCCCCGGCTTCGTGATCCAAGGCGGCGACCCCGTGGGCGATCCGCCGGGCACCGGCGGCCCTGGGTACACCATCCCCGACGAGCTCCCCCAAGCCGGCGCCTACCAGGTCGGCTCGGTGGCCATGGCCAACTCCTTCGACCCCGCCACGGGCCAGGGCCGTGGCTCGGGCGGCAGCCAGTTCTTCATCGTGACCGGGGAGCAGGGCGCAGCCCTTCCCCCCAACTACTCGCTGTTCGGCAGCGTCATCGACGGAGCCGACGTGGTGGCGCGCCTCGAGGCCACCGCTGAGGAGGGCACCGACATGCCCAGCGATCCGGCCACCATCGAGTCGGTGGAGATCGTCGAGCGGTAGCGGCCGGCCCGGACCCAGCCGGTCTCAGCCGGGCAGGGAGTCCAGGCCCGCTTCGGCGCCGTCGACGAAGACCTGCACCGTCCCTTCGCCGGCGTTGCGCCAGGCGCCGTCGGGGTCACGGATGAGCGCGGTGCGCTCGCTGATGGCGGCCACGGGCAGGCCGGGGCTGGCCAGCTCCAGCGTCCGGTGGTGCACGTGGTCATGGGCCACGTCGGGCCCGGCGTGGGCCAGCACGGCCAGGTTGACCACCAGGCCCAGGCCCACGGTGAAGGCGCCGCCCCGGGGGTCGACCATGGGGTCGCACAGCACCATGGCGCCGGCCGAGGACCCGGCCACCACGGCCCCATCGTCCCAGGCGGCCATCAGGGCCTCCCACACCGGGGTCTCCTTGAGCACCGAGCGCAGGTGCAGGGGCGATCCCCCGCAGAGGTAGACGAAGCGGGCGGCGCGCACCTCGGCGGCGTTGTCGGCGTCGAGGGCATCGCTCCGCTGGAGCACGTCGAGGCCCCGAACCGCGCCCCCCAGTTCGGCGAACCACTCGGCGGCGGTGGCGACGGCTCGCTCGGGGTGCTCGTAGGCGGCGGCGGTGGGCATCACCAGCACCTCCGACCCGCCACTGGCCTCTAGCAGCTCGGCGTCGAACTCGCAGCCCGGCTGCCACTCGCCGCCACCGACGAGGGCCAGTGGTCCGTTCACCTCCGTACCGTAGCGGGAAGCGCTCGTCGCCCCAGACTGGAGGCGTGCCCGCCTGGGACTTCCCCGCCCCTGACACCGCCGACGACGACGGCCTCGTGGGAGTGGGTGCCGACCTCGAGCCCGACACCCTCCTCGGCGCTTACCGGGCCGGCCTCTTCCCCATGCCGCTGTCGACCGGGCGCCATCACCAGCTCCTCGGATGGTGGTCCCCCGACCCTCGGGCGGTGCTGCCCTTCGAGCGCCTGCGGGTCAGCCGCTCGTTGCGCCGATCGTGCCGGCGCTTCGAGGTGCGCGTCGACACCGCCTTCGAAGACGTCATCGATGCCTGCGCCGACCCGTCCAGGTCCGGGTCGTGGATCTCGCCCGACATCCGCCGGGCCTACGTCGGGCTCCACCGCCTGGGCTGGGCCCACAGCGTGGAGGCGTGGGAGCCCGGAGTCGGACTGGTCGGCGGGCTCTACGGCGTGGCCATCGGGGGTCTCTTCGCCGGAGAGTCGATGTTCCACCGGGCCACCGACGCCTCCAAGGTGGCACTTGTGGGGCTGGTGGAGCGTCTACGTGCCGGTGGCGGCCGCCTGCTCGACGTGCAGTGGAGCACCGCCCACCTGACGTCGCTGGGCGTGATCGATCTGCCCCGGGCCCGCTACCTCGAGCTACTGGCCGACGCCGTGCGCCAGCCCCTCCCCGAGGTGTTCACCACCCCTTGACCCGTTCTTTCGGCTGTGGGTCCCAGAACGTGGACCTGAGAGACCAAAGAACGGGGGACGATGGCCGGGGGTCGTGCCACCACCGGCCGGCGAAGCGCCAGGCCGGGGTGTCGGCGCCGGCGGCCGAAGGAGCGGGCGCGGTCGGGCGGGGCCAGCACAGCTCGACGGCAGCCACGATGGCGGCCAGCTCGGCCGGGGTGGGCGCCGACGGGGACACAGAGCGTCGACCCGCCTTCACAGCGGGACGTTGCCGTGCTTGCGGGGGGGTCGCTCCTCGCGCTTGGTGCGCAGCATCTCCAGGCCGGCCACCAGCTTGACCCGGGTGTCGGCCGGGTCGATGACGTCGTCGAGGTAGCCCCGCTCGGCCGCCACCCACGGGTTGGCCTCGCGTTCGGCGTACTCCTCGACCAGCTCGGCCCGGCGGGCCACGGGGTCGGCGGCGGCGGCCAGCTCCCGGCGATGGACGATCTCCACCGCCCCCTGGGGGCTCATCACGGCCAGCTCGGCCGAGGGCCAGGCGTAGGCCAGGTCGGCCCCCACCGACTTGGATCCCATGACCACGTAGGCGCCGCCGTAGGCCTTGCGGATGATCACCTGGATGGAGGGCACCGTGGCCTCGCTGTAGGCGTAGAGCAGCTTGGCCCCGTGGCGGATGATCCCGCCGTGCTCCTGACCCACGCCGGGCAGGAACCCGGGAACGTCGACGAAGGTGATCAGTGGGATGTTGAACGCGTCGCACGTGCGCACGAAGCGGGCCCCCTTCTCCGAGGACTCGATGTCGAGCACGCCGCCGAGGACCTCGGGCTGGTTGGCCACCACCCCCACCACGTGGCCGTCGAGGCGGGCGAAGCCGCACACCAGGCTGCGGGCCCAGTGGGGGTGGTACTCGACGAAGTGGCCGTCGTCGACCACCACCTCGACCACCTCGAGCATGTCGTAGGGCGTGGCCGCCCCGTCGGGTAGCAGATCGACCAGCTCCGGGCAGCGCCGGGCGGGGTCGTCGTCGGGGGCGAACCAGGGCGGCACCTCGAGGTTGTTGGCGGGCAGGAAGCTGAGCAGCTCCCGCACCGCGTCCAGGCAGGCCCTCTCGTCGGGGGCCACGAAGCTGGCCACGCCCGACTTTCCGGCATGGGTCATGGCGCCGCCCAGCTCCTCGAGGGTGACCTCCTCGCCGGTGACCGTCTTGACCACGTCGGGGCCGGTGATGAACATGTGCGACGTCTCACGGACCATGAAGATGAAGTCGGTCAGGGCCGGGCTGTACACGGCGCCGCCGGCGCAGGGCCCGAGGATGACGCTGATCTGGGGGATGACCCCTGAACAGGCCACGTTGCGGCGGAAGATCCCGCCGTAGCCGGCCAGGGACACCACGCCCTCTTGGATGCGGGCGCCGGCGCCGTCGTTGAGCCCGATGAGCGGGGCGCCCACCGACGCAGCCAAGTCCATGACCTTGTGGATCTTCTCGGCGAACACCTCGCCCAGCGCCCCGCCGAAGACGGTGAAGTCCTGGGAGAATACGAACACCTTGCGGCCGTCCACCGTGCCCCACCCGGTTACCACACCGTCGGTGTAGGGCCGGTCGTCGAGGCCGACCCCCTCGGCCCGGTGGCGGGCCAGCATGTCGGTCTCCTGGAAGGACTCGTCGTCCAGCAGGTAGTCGATGCGCTCGCGGGCAAGCATCTTGCCCCGGGCGTGCTGGCGCTCCACCGAGCGGGGTGACCCGGCCCGGCGCGCCGCCTCCTTGCGCTCGGCCAGGTCCTCCAGCAGCTCCTTGAGGGGACGACCGCTCACGCTGGGAGACTATCCCCGCTGCTCGCCGCCTCCCCTGTCCGGCGGCAAGGCGAAGACGGCAACCATCCCTCGAGGCGCCGGGCGTGTCCGGGACGAGCCGGGTCACAGCGGATGGCAACGGTCGCCCTTGTCGAACTGCTGCGCCGGTCGGGGGATGAGACGGGCAGGCGGCGGAGCTGTCGCCCATCGGGTTCAGCGAGGAGACGCCAACGCCTCGGCCCGCCGGACCAGGTCGGGCGCCTCCAGCCGCCGGCCGAGGTCGGCGAAGGCCGGGGTCGGGCCCCGCCAGCACCAGTCGTCGACCGTGCCCACCGGGCAGTCCACCCGGAGGGTGGCCAGGGTGCGGAACAGCAGGGCCTGGGGGCGCTGGACGGCCAGTGTGGCGGCCAGGTGGGGCGAGTTGCGCACGGTGACCTCCCACTGGCCAGCGGCGGCGGGGATGGCCTCGAGGTGGCGGTAGTGGGCCAGCACGGCGGCCGCCGACTTGGCCCCCCAGCCGGCCAGGCCGGGGAACCCGTCGGCGCTGTCTCCCACCAGAGCCAGGTAGTCGGGGATGGACTCGGGCGCGACGCCGAACTTGGCCCGCACCGCCTCGGTGTCGTAGCGCACCCGCTGGCGACGATCGAACTGGACGACCTTGCCACCCACGCACTGGGCCAGGTCCTTGTCGGGGGTGCACACGAGCACCTCGTCGACCCGCTCGTCGGCGGCGGCCACCGCGGCACCGGACGCCAGTGCGTCGTCAGCCTCGTCCTCGACCATGGCCCACACGGCCACTCCCAGCGCCGCCAGCGCCTCCTCGAGGAGGGTGAACTGGGCCTTGAGGTCGGCGTCGATGCCCGAGCCGTCCTTGTAGCCCGGCCACAGGTCGTTGCGGAAGGACTCGATGACATGGTCGGTGGCCACGGCCACGTGGGTGGCGCCATCGTCGAGCAGGGCGAGCATCGACGCCACCACGCCCCTGGTGGCACCCACCTCCTCCCCGGCAGCGTTGCGATGCGACGGCACACCGTAGAAGTGGCGGAACAGCTCGTAGGTGCCGTCGACCAGGTGGACCCGCACGGCGCCAGCTTGCCAGCACCGGGAAGCCGCCAACGCGGACCGGAAGAACAAGACGCCAAGGCGATCCTCGGTGACTCCCGCCAGGGCATCTGGGGCAAGATCGCGACCACGGTGGTGGTGGACGATCCTGACGGTCGCCTGGTCGCCTGAGGCGATCCGCTCAGCAGCGGGGCAAGACGGTGATGCAAGAGGGCGCCGTCGGGTCGCCCTCGGGTGTGCGGTGGAGCACGGCCTTGCCGGGCTCGATGGCCAGGGTGGGATCGCCCGGGCCCGGCCGGCGGCTGGCGATCCCGTCCACGAGCAGGCTGTAGCCGCGGCCCGGCGGGGCGGGCCACACCAGGGTCACGTCCGCACGCCGCTCGACGTTGGCCGACGTCGTGCGCCCGGCGGGTACCACCAGCGCCTCGCCATCCCAGTGGGCCGTCACCGCCACCACGTGGGGCGAATCGTCGGGACCCACGGTGACCAGGTAGGCGGTCGAGCCGTACGTCTCGGTCTGGTCGACCAACGCGGCCACAGCCACGGGGAGGCTCACCTCGCCGATCGTAGAACCTGCCGGGCCGGCCCACCCTCCGCTCGGAAATCTCCGTGGGGGGGCCGGGAGCGCTCGGTACTGTCCGGCCGTGCGGCTGTTGCGCCTCCCGGGCTTCGGTCCGCTGCTCGCCGGCCAGGCGGTCAACGCCATCGGCAACTGGGTGGCCGTCATCGCCATCTGGGGCTTCGCCTCGTTCCAATTCGACGCCGGCGCCGGTGACATCGCCCTGCTCTTCGTCGCCCTGTCGCTCCCCGGTGCGCTGCTGGGCCCGCTGCTGGGCGTGCTCATCGACCGCCTGGGTCCTCGCCGCTCGCTCATCGTGGCCAACGCCCTCGGCTTTCTCGACGCCCTGGCCCTCACCCAGGCCGACAGCTACGGGGCCGTCATCGTGTTGGCCCTGCCCCTCGGCCTCATAGAAGCTCTGGCCTCGGCCTCGCTCGACGCCCTTCCTCCCCGTCTCGTCGACGACCGCGACCTGGTGCGGGCCAACGCCCTGCTCGGAGGGGCCCAGGACCTGGCCATCGTCGTCGGGCCTGTGGTGGCGGCCCTGGTCAACGCCCGCTGGGGCCTGGGGGCCGCCTTCCTGGCCGACGCGGCCACCTTCCTGGTGGGCCTGGCCGTGGTCGTCCCTCTCGACGCCGACCACACCATCGAGGCCTCGCGGCCCTCGGCCCGGCGAGAGCTGCGAGAGGGCCTCTCGCTGGTCCGGGGCACGCCGGGCCTGCGCTGGACCTTCGGCGTGGCCGGCGTGACCTACGTCCTGTGGGGGCTCTTCGGCGTGCTGGAGCCGCTGTACGTGCGGGACGTGCTGGGCG
The DNA here is from genome assembly GCA_019348495.1 of Actinomycetota bacterium. Taxonomy (GTDB): domain Bacteria; phylum Actinomycetota; class Acidimicrobiia; order Acidimicrobiales; family CADCSY01; genus JADDRA01. The sequence goes on from JAHWJI010000021.1 coordinate 14,515, forward strand.
CGACGGACACGACCTTCGCCCTGCTCCAGACCGTCTTCGGCATCGGCCTGGTCGGCTCCGGCCTGTCCATCGCCGCCCTGGGCGATCGGGTGGCCACGCCGGGCTGCGTGGCGCTGGCCACGGTCGTCTCCGGGGCCACGGCGGCGCTGTACCTGGGCACGGAGTCCCTGGCCGTCGCCACCTTCGGCGTGTTCCTCTGGGGAGTCGACGTCGCCTTCTTCTACGTCCCGGCCAAGACGCTCCTGCAACGCTTCACGCCCCGGCGGGCCCACGGCCGGGTCCTCTCGCTCAACGAGTCGCTCGAACCGCTCGCCGAACTGCTCGTCGCCCCTGTCGCCGCCGTGGCCGTGGGGGTGGTGGGGATCCGCCTCCTCGGGGTCGGGGGTGGGATCCTGGCCGCCGGCGCCGGCGTCGTGGCCCTTCTCCTGGCCCGGCGCCTGGGCCCCCTACCGGTCCTGGTCGACCCCGACCCCCGCGCCGGGACCCAGCGCGACGCCATCGCCCTCGGCGGCCACACCCCCGGTTGATCCACGGCGACGCCGACGCCAGCGTGGCCTACGCCGACGGCCGGGCGGCGTTCCTCGAGGCACCGCCCCCTCGAGCACCTCGTCACCCTGGAGGGCGCCGCCCACGGCCAGCCCTACTAGGGATCGCCCGATCTCCCTGGGGTTCGGGTGGTGGTGGCCACGACACTCGCCTACTTCGACTACCACCTCCGGGGAGCCGAGGACGGCCTCGACCGGATGCGGGAGGCCGCCGACGTCGAAGGCACGGGCCGGATCGACAGCGAGACCTGAGCCAAGAGCTTGCGCGGATGGGCCGAGTCCTCCCACGCTCGGCGGCTTCGCCGCCGAGACCGGGGCGTGTTCCCGCTCTTGCCGGCGCCGGCGGGCCGCTCGAGCCACGGCTGCGCCGATGGGCGCGGCCTCTAGCGCTCGGTCACGACCTCGTCGGTGGACATCTCCTCGAGGCAGCGGCGGATCTCCGATTCCCGGAAGCGACGGTGCCCGCCGAGGGTACGGATGGCGTGCAACTTGCCGGCCCGGGCCCAGCGGGTCACCGTCTTCGGGTTCACCCGGAACAGCTCGGCCACCTCGGCGGGGGTGAGCAGAGCCTCAGGCGTGCCGAGATCGTGGTGCTGGATCGTCATGGTTGCCTCCCAATGGGCGCTCCTCGGTGCTCGCCCCAAGGATACGTCAAGTCCGGCAAAACCGTACGGAAAACCCCACCTAGCGTTACATGTGACTACATGACGTGGCGGCGTCAGTCGTCCTCGGGGGCGCCCAGCTCTTCCGCCGTCACCAGGGGCCGGTAGGCGATGTCGGCGCCGCGGGCCAACTCGGCTGCGCTGCGGCCCCGGCTGACGACCGGCAACAACAACACGGGTGTTGCCCCCAGTTGGCGGACCACATCGGCGGCCTCGAGCATCGAGACCCCCCGCGTCACCGCGTCTTCGGTGATGACCGCCCGGTCGCCGGGCACGAGCACGCCGGCGAGTCGCCCCCCTCCACCATGGTCCTTGGTCTCCTTTCTGACGCTGAAGCTGTGGAGCATGCGCCCACGTGTCGCCGCCACCGCGGCCACGGCGAAGGCCGCGGCGTCGGCGCCCATGGTGAGGCCCCCGATGGCGGTGGCGTCGTCGGGCAGCACCTCCAGGGCGGCCTCGGCCACCAACAGCATCCCCTCGGGCCGGCAGGTCGACTGCTTGACGTCCACGAACCAGGGGCTGCGCCGACCGGACTTGAGCACGAAGTCCCCGCTGCGCACCGCGTGGGCCAAGAGGTGGTCCCGAAGTGCGGGGAACGGGCTCATGCGAGCGACGGGTGTGGCGGCCGGTGGACGCTCCCGCTCACGTCTCGTCGGTGCGCGCCGCCCGTGCCTTTCCGGTGAGCACCGACGCCAGCAGGGCGGCCGCCACCAACGCGATCAGCAACCCGGCGACGAGCGACGGGCCGCGACGCTCGTCCCTGACCCGGTCCCCGGCCAGGTCCAAGCGAAAGCGCTCGAGTCGATCGAACTGCTCCTCGTTGAGCACGAAGCCGCCGTCGGGCAAGGCATCGTCGAGGTACGCGGCTCGACCCCCCGTCTGGGTGACGTAGAGCTCGATGGGCTGGTCCGACACGGTGAGGGGGACGATCCACACCGAGACGGGATCGCGCCGCGGCTGGCCCTCCTCGGGCGGGGGTGCGAAGTCCTCGGCTCGGGGCTCACCCCGGAGCTCGACCCCCCGGGCTCCGCTGTCGATGAGCGCCTGCTGGGCGAAGACCTGCGCCTCGGCGGCGCTCAGCCGGGGAGTCTCGCGCCCGGCGGCGTAGGCGCCGGCGATGAGGCACACCACCACCACGACCCCCACCAGGGCCAGCACCTTGACGCCCTTCACGAGTCGAGGACCACGCGACCGGTGCCGGCCACGACCTCGCCGATCTCCACCGCCCGATGGCCGGCGGTGCGGGCCAGGTCGAGGGCGTGGTGGGCATCGGTGGCCGGGACGGCCACCACCATGCCGATGCCGAGGTTGAACACCCGCGCCATCTCGGCCTCGGCCACGTCGCCCAGGCGCTGGATCTCCCCGAAGATGCGGGGGACCTCCCAGCTCCGGCGGTGCACGACCGCGTCGGTGGAGGGATGCAGCACGCGGGACAGGTTACCGATGATCCCGCCTCCGGTGATGTGGGCCACCGCCCGTACCTCGACGGCGCGCAGGAGCTCGGCTACCGCGGGGGCGTAGATCACCGATGGCTCGAGCAGCTCGTCGGCGAGGGTCCGGCCCGCCCTGGGGTAGGCCTCGTCATCGAGCGAGCGTCCGGCCCGCTCCAACAGCACCCGTCGGGCCAGGGAGTAGCCGTTGCAGCGCAACCCGGATGAGGGCAGTCCCACCAGCACATCACCGGGACGGAGGTGCTCCCCGGTGACCAGGCGGTCGCGCTCGGCGACCCCCACGGCGAAGCCGGCCAGGTCGAACTGGCCCGGGCCCATGGCGCCGGGGTGCTCGGCCATCTCGCCGCCGAGGAGCGAGCACCCGGCCTGGCGGCACCCCTCCACCACCCCTTCGACCAAGGCCTCGACGTGGTCGGGGTCGAGGCTGCCCACCGCCACGTAGTCGAGGAAGAACAGGGGCTCGGCCCCCTGGCACACCAGGTCGTCGACGCACATGGCCACCAGATCGAGGCCGATGGTGTCGAAGCGACCGGTGGCCCCTGCCACCATGGCCTTGGTCCCCACCCCGTCGGTCGAGGCCACGAGCACGGGCTCCCGGTAGCGGGCGGCGTCGAGGGCGAACAGTCCACCGAAGCCACCGACGTCACCGATGACCTCACGTCGAAAGGTCGAGCGCACCTTGTCCTTGATCCGCTCCACCGCCCGCTCCCCAGCTGCGATGTCCACTCCGGCCGAGGCGTAGGTCTCGGGCTGGCGACCGAGCCCGCTCACCCCTCGACGCCCGCCGGCACGGTCACCTCGTGCAGCTCCCGGTCGAGGCCGGAGGCGGGCATGTCGTTCCCCTCGATCACCCGAGGACGCACGGCCACGGGGATCTCGACGGGGTACTCGCCGGTGAGGCAGGCATTGCAGAATCCGCCGCCGCCGGTGGCGGTGGCCTCGACCAGGCCCTCGAGGCTGAGATAGGCCATGGAGTCGGCGCCCAGGTAGACGCGGATCTCCTCGACGCTGAGGTTGGCCGCCAACAGCTCGTCGCGCGCTCCGGTGTCCATCCCGTAGAAGCAGGGCCAGCGGTAGGGCGGCGACATGATCCGCAGGTGGACCTCGGCGGCTCCCGCCTCGCGCAGCATGCGCACCACCGCGCGCTGGGTGGTGCCCCGCACGATCGAGTCGTCGACCACCACCAGGCGCTTGCCGGCGATGTTCTCGTGCAACGGGTTGAGCTTCATGCGCACGGCGTCGGCCCGCAGCTGCTGATTCGGAGCGATGAACGTGCGGCCGATGTAGCGGTTCTTCACCAGCCCGTCGCCGTAGGGAATGCCCGACGCCCGGGAAAAGCCCTGAGCTGCGGGCACGCCCGACTCGGGCACGGGCATGACCATGGCCTCGGCGCCCTCGCATGCCGCCGGCGGCGGCAGTGGGGCCTGTCGGGCCAGCCGCTCACCCATGCGTTGGCGGGCCAGGTGGACGTTCTGTCCCCGGAGTCGGCTGTCGGGTCGGGCGAAGTAGACGAACTCGAACAGGCACAGGGAGGGCTCTACACCTTCGGACGGAAACGGGAACAGCGAACGCAGGCCAGCGGCGTCGACCACCACCATCTCGCCCGGCTCGAGCTCGCGCACGAAGGTCGCTCCCACCACGTCGAGCGCCGGGGTCTCCGAGGCCAGCACCCAACCTTCACCGGCGTGTGGATCGTCGAGCGCGCCCTCGTCGACGCCGTCGAGGCGGCCCAGGCACAGGGGTCGGAAGCCGTTGGGGTCTCGCACCCCGACCAGGTGGCCCTCGTCCATGAGCACCAGGGAGAAGGCTCCCCGCAACCGGGGCAGCACCCGGCCCAGGGCCTGCTCGAGGTCGCGCCCGTCGCTGCGCTCACCGCCTTCGGTGCGGATGTCGGCGGCCAGGAGCTCGGCGACGAGGTCGCTGTCGCTGGCCACCGTGCCGGGGAGCATCCCGGCTTCCTCGGCCAGGGCTTCGGTGTTGACCAGGTTGCCGTTGTGGCCGAGGGCGAACTCGGCATGGCCCACGTCACGGTAGACCGGCTGGGCGTTGCGCCAGGTGCTCGACCCGGTGGTGGAGTACCGGGTATGGCCCACGGCCAGGTGCCCGGTCAGGGGCGCGAGCCGGCGCTCGTTGAACACGTTGCTCACCAGTCCCATGTCCTTGTCGACCACCACCGTCTCCCCGTCGCTGACGGCCATGCCGGCCGACTCCTGGCCCCGGTGCTGAAGGGTGTAGAGGCCGAGGAAGGTCAATTGGGCCACGGCCGCGCCGGGGGCGTACACCCCGAACACCCCGCACGCCTCTCGGGGCCGGTCGTCGTCGGGGTCCTCGGGGGGCTCCGGGGGCTCCGGGGGCTCCGGGGGCAAGGCGAGCGGCACCTGCCCAGGATGCCATGACACACACGAAGGCGAGGCCAAGGTTGGTGGTCAGTCGCGACGACCGGACGGTCCCCGCACCTGGATGGGAGTGGTCCGGCGGGGACGGCGCGGGGCGGAGACCGACGTCGCGGCCGACGCCGGGGCCCCCGCTACCTGCTTGGCCGGCGCCCGCTTGGCCGGCGCCCGCTTGGCCGGCGCCGGGGGGACCGAGGCGGTGGGCGGCAGTTGCTCGGCCAGAGCCTCGGCCACTGCCGAAGCCAGGGACCGCAGCCCCCGGTCGTCGAGGAGGAGGGGTGGAGCCGATTGCTCCTTTGCCGCCTGGGCCCCGGCGCTCAGCTCTGCGACGTGGCGGGCCAGCAAGTCGAGCGTCTCTTCCACCGCCGCCAGACGCTCCGTGGCCGACGACGCCTCCGCAGCTCTCGCTTGCTCACGACGTTCACCTTGCTGGCGCTCGGCCGTCACCTCGTCGCAGAGCTGGCGCATGACCTCGACCCAGCGCTCGTCGTCAGCCTGGATCGTGACCAGCTCCTCCATCTGCCCGGCAAGCCTGGCCAGGCTGTCGGCCGTCTCGGCGCCCGTTCGCCGCAGCTCGGTGATCGACGTCGCGTGCATGCGGCGGTACTCCTCCACGTCGGTGCTCACGCCCTTGAGCACCCGCAGCACGGTTTCGGCGTACTCGTCCAGGCGCTCGTTCAACACCGAGCGGAAGCTCGAGTTGGCATCGGCCAGGGCATCCACACGCGTCGACAGGGCGGTGGTGGCCGAGCGCAGCGATTCGAGGCCGGCGGCGACTGCGGGATCGGGGCCCGAGGCCAGACCCGTGATCGCCGAGCGCAGGTCCTCGAGGGCAGCGAGCACGGCGGGGTCGGGCCTCGTGGGGGCGCCAGGGATCGCCCGCGGCGGCGAGTCCGGGCGCGCCGACACCAGCGGATCGGCACGGCGGGTGACAGGGGCGGCCTCGGCGTGGGGGAGGGAGAGACGGTTGACCGGCGGCGGCGGCGGCGGAGGTGGGCCAGCCCTGGGGGCGTCCACCCGAAGAGCCTCGGCGGCGTCCTTCTCGCCCTTGGCGGCCTCGTCGCCCTCGTCCTCCTTGTCCTGGACGTCTTTGGCTTCTACGTCTTGGGCTCCTACGTCTTCGGCTTCTACGTCTTCGGCTTCTACGTCTTGGGCTAGGACGTCGTCGTCCTCGACGTCTCGGGCTTCTACGTCTTGGCCGTCTACGTCCTTGCCCTGGGCGTCCTTCTCCTCGGAGCTGGACACCCGCTCGAGCCGCGACCGCAGCCACACGGTCCAGTCGGGTACCTCGTTCTGTTTGTCTGCCGACATCGGGCCCCCGAGTCTCGCCTTCCCCGTCACTTCGTCACTCCGTCACTCCGTCATCGTGGTCATCCACCTGGTCGACGACGACGTCACCCTAGGACAGCACCGACCATCGTCGTCATCCCAGCGGAGCCGGGACCCCGAGCAGGGCGCCGGGGACGGCCTGGCGCCATCGGCGGGCGACTTCCTCGACGGCCAGGTCGACCAAATCGTCGACCACCAAGCGGTCACCGCCGGCCACGCCGAGGGCGGCCACGGGCACGCCTGCCGCTGCCGCTCGCCGGGCCACTTCCGCCCTCTCGCCGGGGGGGGCGCACACCACCACCCGCGAGGCCGACTCCCCGAACAGCTCGCCGTGGCCGTCGAGCCCCTCCACCAGGGCGCCGATCCCGCTGCTGGCCACCAACTCGGCGAGGCACACGGCCAGACCCCCGTCGCCCACGTCGTGGGCCCCGGCGACCAGGCCGTCAGTGACCAGATCCCGCACCAGCCGGCAGACGGCGCCGTGCGCCTCCAGATCCAGGGCCGGGAGCGTTCCTGCGGACCGCCCACCCTGGCGCACCGCCGCCCAGCGTGAGCCGCCCACCTCACCCGAGCGGGCGCCGAGGAGGAACAACAGACCGTCGACGACGAGGGTCACCCCCGGGGGTCGGCGCTCCAGGCGGTCGATCATTCCCAGCACCGTGACCACGGGGGTGGGATCGATGTCGTGGCCCTGGCTCTCGTTGTAGAGGCTGACGTTGCCTCCCACCACCGGGACGCCCAACGCCAGGCACGCATCGGCCATCCCGTCGATGCTCTGGGAGAGCTGCCACATCACCTCGGGATGCTCGGGGTTGCCGAAGTTGAGGCAGTCGACCAGGGCCAGGGGCCGGGCCCCCACGCAGGCCAGGTTGGCCACCCCCTCGGCGACGATCATGGCCGTACCCCGGTGGGGATCGAGGGCGCACCAGCGGTGGTTGCCGTCGGTGGTCAGGGCCAGGGCCCGACCGGTGTCGGCGCCGGTGGTGGGGTGCTCCAGGCGCAGGACGGCGGCGTCGCCTCCCGGCCCCTCGATGGTGTTGAGGAAGAGTTGGGAGTCGTACTGGCGGTACACCCAGGAAGGGTCGACCAGGAGGTCGAGGAGGTCGGCCCCGGCGTCGGCAGGGGCCGGGGGCGGGGCGTCGGCGGCCCGGGCCGGTGATGGCGCCAGGGGCCGGTCGTAGCGGGGGGCGTCCTCGTGCAGCGAGGCAGCCGGCACGTCGGCCAGCACGGCCCCGTCGGGCCCGTCGAGGATCCGCAGCCGGCCACCCTCCCCGGTCACCCGACCGACCACGGCAGCCCGCACCTCCCATCGGTCGCACACGGCCAGCACCGCGTCGAGGTCGTCGGGCGTGACGATGGCCAGCATGCGCTCCTGGCTCTCGCTGGTCATGACCTCGAAGGGCGCCATGCCCGGCTCGCGACGGGGCACGGCCGACACGTCCACGTCCATGCCCACGCCGCCCCGGCTGGCGGTCTCGCTGGTGGCGCAGGTCAGGCCCGCGCCACCCAGGTCCTGTATGCCGACCACCAGGCCGGCGTCGAGCAGTCCCAGGCAGGCCTCGATGAGGCGCTTCTCCTCGTAGGGGTCACCGATCTGCACGCTGGGGCGCTTGGCCGTCTCCTCGTCGCCGTCAGCCGCCGATGGGTCGTCACCGCCGCTGCCGAAGCCGGCCGAGGCCAGCACGCTCACCCCGCCGATGCCGTCGCGGCCCGTGGCCGAGCCCAGCAGCACGGCCAGGTTGCCCACGCCCGAGGCCCGACCCAGCACCAGGCGCTCGACCGGCAACAGGCCGAGACAGGCCACGTTGACCAGGGGGTTGCCGATGTAGGTGGGGTGGCACACGAGCTCGCCACCCACGTTGGGCACCCCCACCGAGTTCCCGTAGCTCGAGATCCCGCTGACCACCCCATCGAGGATCCACCGGCTACGGGCGTCGTCGAGCGGGCCCACCCGCAGGGCGTCCATGAGCGCGATGGGCCGCGCCCCCATGGTGAAGATGTCGCGCAGGATCCCCCCGGCTCCCGTGGCCGCCCCCTGAGCCGGCTCGATGGCCGAAGGGTGGTTGTGGCTCTCGATGCGGATGGCCGCAGCGATGCCGTCGCCCACGTCGATGACGCCGGCGTTCTCTCCGGGACCCACGAGCACCCCTTCTCCGTCAGAAGGCAGACGCCGAAGATGCACACGAGACGACTTGTAGGAGCAGTGCTCCGACCACATCACCGCGTACATGGCCAACTCGAGATGATTCGGTTGCCGACCGAGGATTCGCTCGATATCACCCGCTTCAGCATCGGTCAGACCGAGTGCCTGATGCACCGATGATCCCTTCATGTCAGCATTCCCTTTCGGCCCATTAGTTGCATAGATCGATACAGTGATGCCTTATGGCAACCAGGAAGAAGCGGGTCGTCTCCGACGAGCAAAAAGCGGCGATGGCCGAGGGCCGGGCTCAGAGTCGCGCCCTGGCACCCTACCTGGAGGCGTTGGAGACCCACCGGCCCAAGCGGGGCCGCAAGCGCACGCCCGAGTCCATCGACCGTCGCCTGGCCGCCATCAGGGAGGAGCTGCGATTCGGCAAGCAGATCAAGCGGGTGGCGTTGCTCCAGGAGCGGCGTGACCTGATCGCTGAACGCCAGCGCCTGGACAAGAAGGTGGATCTCACCGCCTACGAGGAAGCCTTCGTGGCCAACGCCAAGTCCTACAGCGAGCGCCGGGGCATCACCTACGAGGCCTGGCGCGAGCTGGGTGTCCCTGCCTCGGTGCTCAAGCGGGCCGGCATCTCCCGCTCCCGGAGCTGATCGCCCGGCGGGGACGAACCGCGGGCCGCGTCCAGGAACGAGGCCAAGAGCACGACACCGTCGACTGAGCCGAGCAGGGGCTCCGACGCCCGTTCCGGGTGGGGCATGAGGCCCACCACGTTGCGCCCGGGCGAGCAGATGCCGGCGATGTCGTCGATCGAACCGTTGGGGTTGTCCACGTAGCGCAGGATGATCCGATCGTCGGCCTGCAGCTCTCGCAAGGTCGATGGCGCACACGTGTAGTTCCCCTCGAAGTGGTTGATGGGCAGGGCCAGGATGGTGCCCCTCGGAACCTGTGAGGTGAGCACGGACCGTACTGATTCCACCCGTACCGGCACGGTGGTACACAGAAACTTCAGTCCACGGTTCTTCTGCAGTGCCCCAGGGAGCAATCCCGCTTCGGTCAACACTTGGAACCCATTGCAAATGCCCAGCACCGGTCCTCCGGCGTCGGCGAACGCAGCGACCGCCGACATCACCGGTGAGAACCGGGCGATGGCCCCAGGCCGGAGGTAGTCGCCGTGGGCGAAGCCACCGGGCACGACCACCGCATCGCAGCCCTTCACGGTGGCGTCGGCGTGCCAGAGCACCTCGGGCTCGGCGCCGAGCGTCGCCAGCGCCTTGGCCGCGTCGCGCTCACAGTTCGAACCGGGGAAGACCACCACGCCGACACGGCCGCTCACAGGGTCGTCGCTCCCGGTGACAAGGACACCTCGGCCTCCTCGATGACGGGGTTGGCCAGGAAGCGTTGGCACAGCTCGTCGACGCTGGTCCGGGCGGCCATCTCGTCAGCGGCGTCGAGGTTGAAGCGGATGGCCTTGCCCACCCCCACGTGGCTGAACCCGTCGAAGCCCAGCGCCGGCAGGGCCCGCTCGATGGTGGCTCCCTGAGGATCGGCGATGCCCGGACGCAACCGGATCTCCACCAGCACGTCGAACCTCATGGAGCCCTCGCATCGTCGTGATCGTCGCCTGCTCCCGGCCATGCCGCCAAGGAGCGGTCTGTGAGACGCTCGTAGGCCTCGACGTAACGGCTGCGGGTGGCGGCCACGACCTCGGGCGGCAGCGTCGGTGGCGGCGGCGACTTGTCCCACTCGAGGCCGTCGAGCCACTGGCGCAGCGGCTCTTTGTCGTATGACGGTGGCGTGGACCCGGGCTGCCAGCGCTCGGCGGGCCAGAACCGGGACGAGTCGGGGGTGAGCACCTCGTCGGCCACCACCAGCTCGCCGTCGACCACGCCCAGCTCGAACTTGGTGTCGGCCACCAAGAAGCCCCGCTCAGCCGCCCACGCCGCCCCTCGCCGGTACAGCTCCAGCGAGACGGCCCGGGCCTGCTCAGCCGCCTCGCGGCCCACCAGGTCGACGGCCTGGGCGAAGGAGAGGTTGACGTCGTGGCCCTCGTCGGCCTTGGTAGAGGGGGTGAAGCGGGGCTCGGGGAAGCGGTCGGACTCCTGGAGCCCGGCGGGCGCCGCTTCGCCGTGCACGGTGCCCTCGCGGCGGTACTCCCGCCAGGCCGAGCCTGAGAGGTAGCCCCGCACGACGCACTCGATGGGCAGCATCTCGGCCTGCCGGCACAGCATGACCCGACCGGCCAGCTGGGGCTGCCGGGCGGGCTCGGGCAGGTCGTCGAGCGCGGTCGAGAGGAGGTGGTTGCCGGCCACGTCGGCCAGGTGATCGAACCAGAACGCCGACATGGCGGTGAGGACCCGGCCTTTGTCGGGAACGGGTTCGGCCATGACCACGTCGAAGGCACTGATGCGATCGGACGCCACCACCAGGAGCAGGCCGTCGCCGGCGTGGTAGAGGTCGCGCACCTTGCCCGAGTGCACCCGGGGCAGGCCCACGTCGGGCGCCGGCGATGACGGTGACGGTGCGCTCACAGCAGCGGCCCGGGGGTGTAGGCGGCAGCCCCTGGGTGACGGGCGGTGACCTCGGCCACCCGCTCGACGAAGGTGGCGGTCTGGCGGGGGCCGGCGCCCACGAACGCGCCGGGGTCGGCCACCAGGGCGTCGAGAGCGGTCCGGTCGAGGGGGATGCGGTCGTCGGCGGCCAGACGGGCGAGCAGGTCGCCGTCGCCCTGGCCGGCGCGCCGAGCGGCGGCGGCGTCGAGCGCGTGGCCCTGGATGAGGGCGTGGGCCTGCTCCCGGCCCAGGCCCGCCCGCACGGCCGCCACCAGGATGCGGGTGGTGGCAAGGTTGGGCAGCTCCCGGCCCAGCTCGGCCTCGATGGCGCCCCGGTGGGCGGCGAAGCCGTGGAGGACGTGGAGGAAGGTCTCGAACAGCCCGTCGACGGTGAAGAAGGCGTCGGGCAGGGCCACCCGGCGGACCACCGAGCAGCTCACGTCACCCTCGTTCCACTGCGTGCCGGCCAGGTCGGCCACCATAGCCAGGTGGCCCCGCAGCACCGTGGCCAGTGCCGCGATGCGCTCACACGAGCGGGTGTTGGTCTTGTGGGGCATGGCCGAGGACCCGACCTGGCCGGGCGCGAAGCCCTCGGTGGCCAGGTCGTGGCCGGCCATGAGGCGGATGGTCGTCGCCAGGTTGGCGGGCCCGGCTGCGGCCTGGACCAGGGCGGCCACCACGTCGAGGTCGAGCGAGCGGGGGTACACCTGGCCCACGCTGGCGAGGTGGTCGGCGAAGCCGAGGCGCTGGGCCACGGCCACCTCGAGCTGCTCGAGGCGCTCGGCGTCGCCACCCAACAGGTCGAGCTGGTCGGCGCTGGTGCCCACCGGGCCCTTGAGGCCCCGCAGGGGGTAGCGGGCGAGGAGCTCCTCTACGCGGCCCAGCGCCACCAGCAGCTCCTCCCCGGCGGTGGCGAAGCGCTTGCCCATGGTGGTGGCCTGGGCGGCCACGTTGTGGGTCCGGGCCACCATGACCAACCCGGCGTGCTCCGCGGCCTGCTCGGCCAGGCGGGCCAAGGCTGCCACCATCCGGTCGCGCACCACGATCAGGGCATCGCGCACCTGGGCCTGCTCCACGTTCTCGGTGAGGTCGCGCGAGGTCATGGCCTTGTGGATGTGCTCGTGGCCGGCCAGGGCGCAGAACTCCTCGATGCGGGCCTTGACGTCGTGCCGGGTCACCCGCTCCCGGGCGTCGATGGAGGCCAGGTCGACATCGTCCACGACCTTCTCGTAGGCCTCGACCACGCCGTCGGGCACGGCGACACCGAGGTCACGCTGGGCCTCGAGCACGGCCAGCCACAGGCGGCGTTCGCGCACCACCTTTCCCCGGGGAGACCACACCGTCGCCATGTCGTCGCTGGCGTAGCGCTGGGCCAAGACGTTGGGGATCGGGTCACTCTGGGGTGTGACCACCCCGCTCATGCCCGCTGGCGGCGGTCGTCGTCGAGGGCGGCGGCCAGGCGCTCGTCGCTCACGGCCAGCATCTGCACCACGAGCAGGGCGGCGTTGAGGGCTCCGTCGATGGCGACGGTGGCGACGGGAATGCCTCTGGGCATCTGCACGGTGGCGTAGAGGGCGTCTACGCCGTTCAGGGCGCCGCCCGACAGGGGCACGCCCACCACCGGAAGGGTGGTGTGGGCGGCCACGACGCCGGCCAGGTGGGCAGCCATGCCCGCGCCGCAGATGAAGGCCACGTAGCCGGCTTGGCGTGCCCCCCGGGCGAGCTCGGCCACGGCGTCGGGGTTGCGGTGAGCCGACAGCACCCGCTCGTCGACCTCGATGCCGAAGCGCTGCAGGGTCTCCACCGCCGGCGCCATCTTGGCCGTGTCGCTGGCCGAGCCCATCAGCACCGCCACCTTCACCAGGTCCCCTCCCCGTTTCGCGACAAGGACGGTGAAGGGAGGGGGGCGGCGGCGATGTCGGTGCGGTACTGCATCCCGGGCCACGATAGGCGGGAGACGGCCAGGTAGGCGCGATCGCGGGCCTCGGCCAGGGTGGGGGCGACGGCGGTGACGTCGAGGACGCGCCCACCGGCGGTCACCAGCCCGCCGGCGCCATCGGCGGCCACCCCGGCGCAGTAGACGGTGACCCCCTCCACGGCCGCCGAGGCCTCCAGGCCCTCGATCCGCTCACCGGTCCGGGGCGAGGTGGGGTAACCCTCGGTCGCGCAGACCACGGTGACCGCAGCCTGGGGGGAGAACACCGGCCGGCTGCGCAGGCGCCCGTCGGCCGCTTCGGCCAGCAGGGCCCCGAGGTCGCAGTCGACCGCCAGCCGGGGAAGGACCACCTGGGCCTCGGGATCGCCGAAGCGCACGTTGAACTCGAGGACCTTGGGTCCCTCGGGCGTGAGCATGAGCCCGGCGTAGAGCACGCCCCGGTAGTCGATGCCCCGCCGCCGCAGCGCGGCCAGGGTGGGCACGACCGCGACCTCCACCACGGCGTCGACCAGCTCGGGGGGGGCGCAGGCGACCGGTGAGTAGGCGCCCATCCCCCCGGTGTTGGGACCGGTGTCGCCGTCGCCCAAGCGCTTGTGGTCCTGGGCGGGAGCCAGGGCCGCGGCTGTGGCCCCGTCACACACAGCCAGTATCGACAGCTCTGGCCCGGTCAGGCCCTCCTCGATGACGACGGTGCGACCGGCGTCGCCGAAGGCCTGGCCCGACAGCTTGGCGGCCACGTCGGCCTCGGCCTCGGCCAGCTCGGTGGTCACCAGCACGCCCTTGCCCGCGGCCAGGCCGTCGGTCTTGACCACCCAGGGCGGGGGCAGGCAGCGCAGGAAGCGCAGCGCCGGCGCCACCTCGACGAAGGCACCGTGGCGGGCGGTGGGCACGCCGGCGTCGTCGAGCACCTCCTTCATCCACCGCTTGGAACCCTCCAGCCGGGCACCGTCCGCCCCGGGGCCGAAGACCCTACGCCCCGAAACCCGGAGGCGGTCGGCCAGGCCCTGGACCAGTGGCTGTTCCGGTCCGATGACGAACAGCTCGGCATCGACCTCCTCGGGGCCGACGGCGACCGAGCCGGGGATGCCGGCGTTGCCCGGCGACACCACCACGTCGTGAGAGCCCCGGGCCAGGACCTCGGCCAAGGCGTGCTCGCGCCCCCCCGAGCCCACCACGCACACCCGCATCAGCGAGCGCATCTCGTCGCCGGATTCGACCACCGCCGAAGGCGGGAGTGCATTGGCCGCCGGCCACCCGAGCCGCCGAAGGCGGCGAGCCATGTCGCCGGACACCCGAGCCGCCGAAGGCGGCCCCCATCTGGCTGGCGACTCAGGCGAGCGAAGCGAGCCCAGGCGGTGTTCAGCGCTGCGGTCGGTGGCTCCGCCGCTGTCCGGAGCACGACCCAAGTCGGTCGAACGGAGTGGAGCGAAGCGGAACGAGTGAGACCGAAGTTCACGCCACGTGCACGGTCTGCAGGCGCTCGGGGCCGACCCCCACGTAGCTGACCGGCACCCCGCCCTGTTCGGCCAGGAACATCACGTAGTCACGGGCGGCGGGAGGCAGCTCGTCGAGGGTGGTGGCCCCTGAGCAGTCGGTCTGCCAGCCCTTCAGCTCCTCGTAGACGGGGCGGACCTTGTGCAGCACCGACTGGTGGTAGGGCAGGTGGTCGAGGCGCGCACCGTCGACTTCGTAGGCCACACACACCTTGACCACCTCACAGGGGTCCAACACGTCGAGCTTGGTGAGGAAGATGTCGGTCAGGCTGTTGAGGCGCACGGCATGGCGCAACATCACCGCGTCGAACCACCCCGGCCGGCGCCGGCGCCCGGTGTTGGTGCCCCACTCCCTGCCCCGCTCCACCAGGAGGTCACCCATCTCGTCGTGGAGCTCGGTGGGGAAGGGGCCCGAGCCGACCCGGGTCAGGTAGGCCTTGGTGATGCCGATGATGCGCTCGAGGTGGCGGGGACCGACGCCGGCTCCGGCGCAGGCGCCCCCGGCCACCGGATTCGAGGAGGTGACGAAGGGATAGGTGCCGTGGTCGAGGTCGAGGAAGGTGGCCTGGGCCCCTTCGAACATGACCTCCTTGCCCGCTTCCAGGGCCTGGTGGACCAGGTGCACGGAGTCGGCGATGCGAGGCTCGAGGCGGGGGGCGATCTCGTCGAGGTAGCGATCGGCGATGTCGTCGGCCGACAACGGCAGCTGGTTGTAGATCTTGGCCAGGATGGCGTTCTTCTCCTTCAGCGCCACGTCGAGCTTCTGGCGGAAGATCTTGGCATCGAGCAGGTCCTGGACCCGCAGGCCCACCCGGGCAGCCTTGTCGGCGTAGGAGGGCCCGATGCCTCCCTTGGTGGTACCGAGCTTGTTGCGACCGAGGTAGCGCTCCGCCAGCTGGTCGATCTCCTGGTGATACGGGAGGATGAGGTGGGCGTTGCCACTGATGACCAGGTTCGACGTGTCGATCCCCCGGGCTTCCAGAGTGGCGATCTCCTCCAGCAGGACCTGGGGCTCCACCACCACCCCGTTGCCGATGACGTTGAGGGTGGCGGGGTGCAGGATGCCGCTCGGCACCAGGCGCACGGCGAAGCTCTGCTCGCCCACGACGATGGTGTGGCCGGCGTTGTGGCCCCCCTGGTAGCGCACCACCACGTCCATGGTGGCGGCCAGGAGGTCGGTGAGCTTGCCCTTGCCCTCATCGCCCCACTGGGTGCCCACGACCACGGTGCCGGGCACGGCGCTTCTCCTTCAGCTTTGGATTGGCCATCGTGGCCACCTGACACCGGCAGCGTAGGCGAAGAGAGGGGGCGGGCTGCGGCCCGCCCCCTCCGATCGCTCTACGTCCTTCTGGTGCTTCTAGCTGGACATCTGGTTGACGAAGATCTCGGCCAGGACCCCGATGGCCCAGGCGTCGCCGGTGTCGATCTCAGCGGTGCCGTCAGAGAAGTTCACGGCCCCACCGAAGTTGATGGCCACGGCATCGCCGTCGTCACCCTCGGCATCGGCATCCTGGTCGTTGTCGGCGTCGTTGTCCGAGGCGTTGCCCACGGCGACGTTGTCGCCGGTGTCGGCCTCGGCCTCACCGTCGTTGTCGACCTCGACCGACTGGTCACTCAGGTCGAACGACCCGGAGCTGTGCGACTCCTGGTCAACCGAGGTCTTGGAGACCACGCCGGCGGCGTGAGCGTCGCCGGTCTCGATCGTCGCCGTCCCGTCGCTGTGGTTGAGCGCTCCGCCGGAGTTGACGGCGACGGCGTCACCGTCGTCACTCTCGGCGTCGGCGTCCTGGTGGTTGTCAGCCTCGTTGTGCGAGGCGTTGCCCACGGCGACGTTGCCGCCGGTGTCTGCCTCGGCGCTGCCGTCGTTGTCGACGCTGACCGACTGGTCGGCGCGGGCCGTACCCGTACCGGCGACGAGCAGCATGACCATGGCGGTGACGAGGAGCAGGAGCCCGAGGGCCGCCTTGCGCACGTCACCGCCAGGGATGTGTTTTGCTTGTTGCATACGTTCTCCTTGTTTCGCGTGCGTGTGTCGATCCCACCGCGGCGGAGGTGGGTTGGGCCGATGGCGTGGTGGTGGCGATGCACAGCGGCGTTCGATGCCATCGGGAACGGAGCTCGCCTCTGGACCCGAGGTCCGAGAAGGAGCGAGAGCGGATGCGGACGCGTCGAGAGACGGGTGCGGCCGAGAAGGAAGCTAAGCATGGCGATGACGGCGAGCGCGGTCACCCCCGGGATCAAGACGATCGTCGCCACCGAGAGGCCGACACGGCCAGCCATCTGATCGGTGCGGAGGGAGGGGGAAGACTCGACGTGCGAGGAAGCAGGAAGACCTTCGACCGGGCGGGTGGCCACAGCGATGGTCGACGACGGCCACGGGGCAGGAGATACGCGTGGCACGCCAGCGGGCGGACCGGCGCCGGAGATCGCTCCCTGGACCGTGTTGGAGCGGATTCGACCAGGGGCGCCAACACCACGAATCATGCCTGTGGTGGGCAGCGCCTGGGCCAAAGAGGCGTCAGCGCGGGCCAAGACCTGGTCCGAGGTGGCGCCTGGTCCCGGTGGAGCGGCGGCATTGGCGATCTGGCTTCCCTCGCCCCAGTGCCCGCCGTGACCCGTGGAGGCAGCTCCCGTACTGATGCTGGACAACCGGTGGCTCCGTGAATCTCGGGCCGGTGCATCGTTCCCGGCACCTGAGGTCCCTGAGCCCCGCGTTGCCCAGGCGGCGTGGCGTGAGGCGTCCGACGCCTCGTGCCCGGCCGTTGCGAGCTCCCTCACCGGGGCCACTCCACGGTCGGCCACGAAGGCGGTGACGACGAGGGACAGCACGGCCAAGGGGACGGCGCTCGGCCGCCTCGCTCCCCCCGCCCTGCTCAGCATCATCCGCCCCTCTTCCCTGCCGAAATGCCCTGACCTATACGGATGCCC
>JAHWJI010000022.1 GCA_019348495.1 Actinomycetota bacterium
CAGCGCCATGCGCACCTGGGCGGCTCTGGCCGACGACGCCTTGGACACCGGTGAGGCGGCCGAGGCCTCCTCCAGTTTGTTCCTGTCCTCCTCGCTGGAGGGGCGCTGGCACCTGGACGGGGGCTTGGACGCCCTCTCCGGTGAGATCCTCCACACCGCCTTGGCCCTGGCGTCCGTCGCCCTGGCCCTGGCCGCCTGGCGCACCACCGCCTTCTGGCCTGTCGCCCGGGCCGCCAGCCGACCGATCGCCCCGGCGGGGCGGGTCAGCTAACGCCGGCCGCCATGGGCCAGCCCATCACCGTCGTGGAGAAGCCGACCGCCACTCCCGGGATCGTGCGCTTCGAGATCAATCGCAGCCTCACCGGGATGGGCCACGAGCGCTACCGCAGCGCCGCCGAGGCCACCGGTCAACGCCCTCCCGACGAGCTGGCCCGCCGTCTGTTCGAGCGTGGCGGGGTCGAGGCCGTGCACATCTTCTCCAACATCATCACCGTCGACCTGGCCCCGGGAGCTGACGGCTCCGGCCTCCTGGAAGTGATCCAGGGGCTGTTCATCCACTACCGCCCGGGTGTGCTGCCCCCCACCGACGAGGAGCTCGCCGCCGCCGCCGACGCCGGCTGATCTCATCTCCGACGCCGGCCGTGTCGGCTCGGGACGGTTCTTGGAGCCCCCTGGACACCCACCCTCTTGCGCGCGCGCCCCGCGTGGGGCGATGATGACACCGTTGTAATTCCACGGTGGTGATCCGGGTAGCCCGGACGGTGCCCAGAGGGAGGTCGACCGTGCAGAACCGAGCCGATGTCGACGACTCGTACGAAGACGAGCGGAGCTGGCAGCGTCTGGCCAACTGCCTCGGGGTCGACCCCGACCTGTTCTTTCCCGAGCGGGGAGTCTCGACGCGAGAGGCCAAGGAGGTCTGCCGGGGCTGCGTGGTGCGCTCGGATTGTCTGGACTACGCCTTGGCCAACGGGGAGAAGTTCGGGATCTGGGGCGGCCTCAGCGAGCGGGAGCGACGCACGGTGCGCCGGGCCCGGGCCGCCAACTCGGGGCGGGGTGGGGCCGCTTCCGCCTGAGGGGCGTCGCCCCTACGGATCGGTTGGTGGTGGGTCACGCCGGCGAGCGCCGGGACGGGTCCCCTCCAGACGGGCTTCGACCGTGCGCTCGGGGGAGACGTCGAGCTGGCCCCATCGCCGGGGAGCGACGGCGGTCACCACCGCCGCCGGGGCCAGCCCCACCAGCTCGGCCCGGGCGATGTCCGCCTGCGCGGCCACGGCGTCGTACACCTGGGCCGGGCCCACGGTGGTGGGATGGACGAGGTTGCACGACACCTGCACGGCGTCGCCCACGGCCAGGCCGAGGGCCCGCACAGCCGGGCTCCGCAGGGAGCAGGCGAGGGAGCGGGCCCGGGCCAGGTCGGGCTCGGCCAGCCACAGGTTGTAGGCCACCAGGGGCAACCGGGCCCCCACCGCGCTGGCCCCCGCGCTGGGGTGAGGCGAGGCGGGCCCGGCGTCGGGCGCCAGGTCGACAAAGGCCCGCCGGCGGATCTCGGGCAGGCTGGCCCGACCCGTCCCATAGCGGAAGGCGGGTACGCCGAGCTCGCCGCCCAGCCAGCGGGTGAAGCGGTCCCGGGCGGCCTCGGCATCGCCCATCGACGCATCGGTGAGCGCCACGAAGGGCACCACGTCGACCACTCCCATGCGGGGATGGACGCCGGTGTGGGTGCGCAGGTCGACCAGCTCGACCGCAACCCGGCTCACCGCCCGCACCGCCTCCTCGCCCACCAGGGTGAGCACCGACCGGTGGTGGTCCTCATCGGCGTGGAGGTCGAGCAGGTCGTCGCCGGCGGCGGCGCCCAGGGCGGCCAGCACCTCAGGGCGTCGACCCTCGCTGACGTTGACCACGCACGTCAGCACCTAGCCGTCGCTCGGCGGCGATGCGTCGCTATGCTGGCATCCATGGGCAGCCTCGGAGCACCTGAACTTCTCATCGTCCTGGTCATCATCCTGTTGGTCTTCGGCGGCGCCAAACTGCCCAAGTTGGCACGCTCGTTGGGCCAGGCCCAACGGGAGTTCAAGCAGGGAACCACCGAGGCCGAGCGCGAGGAGCAGGCCCGCGCCGTCGAGCAGCGTAGCGAGGCCCACAAGACCGAGGCGCAAAAGGACTCCCCCACCGCCTAGCTGGGTACCGGTTCGCTCTGATCGCTGGGAACTGACTGCCAACGCCCGACGTTGCCCCTGCAGCACCCACGTGGGAGGCGATCGCCCGTGAGCACGGGCGCTTCCTCTACACCGTGGCGTTCCGACTGACAGGGAACCACGCCGATGCCCAGGATCTGGTCCAAGAGGTGTTGCTCAGGGTCCGTAGAGGGCTGGTCAACTACCGGCCGGGCTCTCTGGAGGGCTGGTTGAGCCGCATCACCACCAACGCCTTCCTCGACGAGGTCAGGCGCCGGCGCCGCCGACCCACCGAGGTGCTGCCCGACGACAGCGACGCGCGCATGGTCTCCTCCGAGGATGTGGAGGCGACCCTGGCCGCCGCCACCCTGCCCGAGGAGATCCAGGCCGCGCTCGGCGCCCTGCCCGAGGAGTTCCGGGTCGCGGTGGTGCTCTGTGACGTGGTGGGCCTGCGCTACGACGAGATCGCCGAGCAGCTCGAGGTGCCGGTGGGCACCGTGCGCAGCCGCATCCACCGGGGCCGCAGCGCCCTGCGGGAGCGATTGCGGTGACCGACCTCGACCGCTCGACCGGCGCCGCGTTCGATGGCCACCCTCGAGAGGCGCTGTCCGGCCTCCTCGACGGTGAGCTCGATGGCGCCGAGGCGGGTGCCGTGCAGGCCCACGTACGGGCCTGCACCGCCTGTGGCGAGGAGCTGCACTGGTTGCGGGCAGCCCGCTGGTCGCTGCGCAACCTGCCGGCGGTCGAGCCTCCGGCCGGGTTCCTCGAGCTGGTCGTGGCCCGTGTGAACCAGGACGACGCCGGCGGCGCACGAACCGGTGACGGTGGTGACCGGGCACCGGTCGTGGCTCTGGCCCGTCGCCGTCTCCCCAAGGCCGGCGCGGTGGGTGCCTCGGTGGCGGCCGGGGTGGCCCTGTTCGCCCTCAGCGTCCCAGGGGCCGGGCCCGGTGCCTACACCCCGGCCGTGGACGCCGCCGTGGAGCGCCACGTGGCCTCGCTCTCCGCCCTGTCGACCGGGGGCCTCTCCGCGGTCGACGGGGGGCCTGCTCCGCTGCGGCCCGCCCGACCGGTCACGCCGACCACCGCGGCACCCCGTGATCCCCGGGACCTGCCGGCACCCTTCCGGGCCCCTGCCCGCCTCGATGGGGGGTACCGCCTGGTGGAAGCCTTCGCCCACCCCGAGGGACTGCAGCTGGTCTACCGCAACGGCCGTTACGGGCTGTCGGTGTTCGAGGCACCCGGTCGCCTCCACCTGGCCGACCTGCCTCCCGAGGGCCGGGCCGTTGACCTTGCCGGGGTGACGGGCTGGCGCTGGGAGAGCGACGAGGTCGACGGGCGGGTGGTGGTGTTCGAGCGTGAGGGCCTCGTGGTCACCGTGATCGGCGACGAACCGGGCGATGCGGTGACCCAGGCCGCTCGCTCTGTGCCCGAGCCCCGCCCGCTGTCGCTGGTCCAGCGCCTGGGCGAGGCCGGGGTGCGTCTGTTCGAGGCCCTCAGCCCGTGACGGTGGTGGGTGCGTCGCGAGCCGCGGCGCCGGCTTCGGCCTCTTGGTCGGCGCCTTTCGCCGCCCGCCGCCGCTTGAGGATGCGGCGCCGCTCTCGCTCGGACGCCCCGCCCCATACTCCGTGGTCGACGCGTTGGTCGAGGGCGTACTCGAGGCAGGGCTCCTTCACCGGGCAGGTGGCGCAGATCCGCCGGGCCACATCCACGCCCACACCGTCACTGGGGAAGAACCGGGAGGGCGGTTCGTCCCTGCAGTTTCCCTTGGCCATCCACGAGGTATCCATCACGCCTCCAGTCGCCCGCCACCTCCTCTACGGTGCAGAAGCAGATTTGGTTCCCCGAACCTTCTCAAAGGTCCGCTCACAGGTCCGCTCACAGGTCGTGGGAGTCGGTGTCGAGCCCGGTGACGGGCAAGTGTGTCGGCTGCGGCCGACAACGACCACTCAGGAGAGACGACCATGAACCACGACAACCGCCCACCGTGGGGAGCCACCGGCCGCCACGCCGATGACACGGCGGGGGAAGGGGTACGCGCCGAAGCGCCCACCCGGCCGGTCTGGCTCGACGCTCCGTCGTCGCCCCCCACCGGTGCGCCTCGTCCCCCAGCGGGCATCCTGGAGCCGCCACCCCCTCCTCCTCCAGGTGCCTCCGGGGGGACCGGGCTCGCCAGGAGAGGGTGGCGGCCGGCGGTGACCGGTGGCATCGCCGGGGCTGGTGTGGCCGCACTGGTGCTCCTTGCCGCGGTGGCGTCGGGCCTGGTGGGCAGGGGCGAGGCGGGTGAGCCCAGCCCGGGCTTCGCCCGACCCGCCCTGCAGCTCGACGGCGAGGCCCTCGACATCCAGGGGGTGATCGACGCCGTGCAACCCGGCGTGGTCTCGATCACCGTCGAGGGCGTGTCCCCGACGAACCTGGGGCCGCAACTGGTGTCGGGTGCCGGCAGCGGCATGGTCATCGGATCCGACGGCCTGGTGCTGACCAACGCCCATGTCATCGAGGGTGCCCGCTCCATCGGGGTCATGCTGGCCGACGGGCGGGCGCTGCCGGCTGACCTGGTGGGCAGCATCTCCACGACCTCCGACGTCGCCCTGATCCAGATCCGCGACGTGACCGGCCTCGACACCGTGACCCTGGGAGAGAGCTCGGCCATGCAGGTGGGCGACGACGCGGTGGCGGTGGGCAACGCCTTGAACCTGGGGGCCAGCCCCACGGTGACCACCGGGATCATCTCCGCCCTCAACCGCTCCGTCTCCGAGCCCAACGGCGCCACCCTGGAGAACCTGATCCAGACCGACGCCGCCATCAACCCGGGCAACTCGGGTGGTCCCCTCGTGAACGCCCTGGGCGAGGTGATCGGGGTCAACACCGCCGTTGCCGGCGGGGCCCAGAACATCGGCTTCGCCCTGAGCATCGACTCGGTCAAGCCGCTGATCGAGGAGCTGCGCGCCGGTGGGGGCGAGGCGCGCGGCGGTGCCTTCCTGGGGATCAGCAGCGCCGACCTCGACAACGTCAACCCCCAGGTCCTCGACCGCCTGGGGATCGACCGCACCGACGGCGCCTTCGTGGTGGAGGTCCAGCCGGGCACGGCGGCCGACGCGGCCGGCCTGGCGCCCGGGGACGTGATCGTGGACATCGGCGGCGAGCCGGTCGAGGACGCGGCGCAGGTGGGCGCGGCCATCGTCAGCCGGGAACCGGGCGAGGAGGTGGAGATCCGCTTCGTACGCGACGGCGAGGAGCAGGAGGTCACCGTCACCCTCGGCTCCCGCGGCATCGAAGGTGGGTAGGATCCCGCAGTGACCTACAGCGAGAGTCTGGCCCCCCAGCCCCCGGTCGGCCACGTGCGGGTCGTGTACCTCGGCCCGGTGGCGCCCCACTGGGAGGTGCACTCCGACTTCGGTGATCCACGCCTCATCGACGCCTTCCGCCAGCGGGTCATGGCCCGTCTCGTGCTCCTGCCCCCCCACGACCCGCAGTTCCGGCGCAACCGCGAGCGGGTGGCGCGCGACGCCGAGCGTGAGGGCCTCCTGTTGCAGTGGGACCTCGGCCTGCCCGACGAGGCCGCCCCGCCCGACCCCGCCTACCGCTCCTAGCGTCCCAACCCTCGCTTGCGTCGCCCCCGCTGACATGGCTGCCATCGGCATCGACCTGGGCGGCACCAAGATCCAGGGCGTGCTGGTCGATCACGGCGACGTGGTGGCCGACGCCAAGGTGGCCACGCCCCCCGGGGGTGTCGACGACGTGGTGGCCGCGGTGGCCGACTGCGTGGGCCGCCTGGGCAGGCCCACCTCCGTCGACGGGGTGGGCGTGGGTGCTCCGGGGGTGGTCGACGCCGCCACGGGCGACGTGGTGCGGGCGCCCAACCTCCCCGGTTTCGAGGCCCGGGTGCCGCTGGCGGCCAAGCTGGGCGAGGTTCTCGACGGCGTCCGGATCGTGGTCGACAACGACGTCAACGCCGCTGTGGTGGCCGAGCACCGCCTCGGCGCCGCCCGCGGTGCGGTTGCCGTGCTGGGCGTCTGGGTGGGCACGGGCGTGGGCGGTGGCCTGGTGCTCGACGGCCGGGTCCGGCGGGGTCCGGCCGGAGGAGCCGGGGAGATCGGCCACATGGTCGTGGCCGGTGTCACCCGTCGCTGTGGGTGCGGCCAGCTCGGCCACCTCGAGGCTGTCGCCGGCCGGGCCGCCATGGAGGTCGAGGCCCGTCGCCGCCACGACACCGGTGAGCACACCGCGTTGGTGGAGCTGGCCGGGGCCAAGCGGATGAAGTCGAGCGTGTTCGACAAGGCGCTCAGCGCCGGCGACGCCGTGGCCCGTGAGCTGCTCGACGAGGCCGTGGCCGCCCTGGGGGCGGCGGTGGCGTCGGCCGCCGCACTGGTCGACCTCGATCTCGTGGTGGTCGGCGGTGGCCTGGCCGACAAGCTCGGTCACCAGTTCGTGGGCCGGGTCGAACAGGCGGTGCGAGGCCGGTTGTTCCTGCCGGCCTCGGCGCTGCGCGTCGTTCCCGCCAGCCTGGGCGATCTGGCCGGGGCCATGGGGGCCGCTCTCCTGGTCTCCGGCTAGCCTCGGGAGCCATGGCGTCGGTGCTCGACGAGACGAGCGATACCGGCCAGGCCGACTCGTCGGACACCCCCGTCCAGAGTGAGCAGCAGCGCTTCATCAACCGGGAGCTGTCGTGGTTGGGGTTCGGGGAGCGGGTGCTGGCCCGGGCCGAGGCCGACGACGTGCCCCTCCTGGAGCGGGCCAAGTTCCTCGCCATCTTCAGCCAGGGCCTCGACGAGTTCTTCCAGGTCCGGGTGGCGGGACTGAAGGACCAGGCCGCCGCCGGACTCCAGGGCGTCACCCCCGACGGGCTCACCCCCCTCCAGCAGCTCAGCGCCATCCGCAGCCGAGTCACCGAGCTCCTCGAGCGCCAGTCCCGGGTCTTCCTCGACCAGGTGGCGCCCGGCCTGGGCCAGGTCGGCATCCACCTTTCCGACTGGGACGAGCTCGACGATGACGACCGCAAGGAGCTGGTGGAGCGCTTCGAGAGCCAGATCTTCCCCGTGCTCACCCCCCTGGCCGTGGATCCCGGCCACCCGTTCCCCTACATCTCCAACCTGTCGCTCAACCTGGCCGTCATGGTGCGTGACCCCGATACGGGCGAGCGCCGCTTCGCCCGGGTCAAGGTGCCCAGCCTCCTGCCCCGCTTCGTGGTCATGCCCGACGGTGAGCGCTACGTGCCGCTCGAACAGGTCATCGCCGAGCACCTCGACGCCCTGTTCCCGGGGATGGTGATCGAGTCCCACCACCCCTTCCGGGTCACCCGCAACGCCGACCTCACCCTCGAGGAGGACGAAGCCGACGACCTCCTCGCCGCCGTCGAGGTGGAGCTCCGCCGTCGCCGCTTCGGCCGGGCCGTGCGCCTCGACGTGGTCGAGGGGATCGATGGGGAGATCCTCGACCTGCTCACCCACGAGCTCCAGCTCAGCGACGACGACGTCTACGTGGGCCCGGGGCCGCTGGACCTCGGCGGGTTGTGGGCGGTGTGGGAGCTGCCCCGGCCCGACCTCAAGGACGAGGCCTTCACCTCGGTCACCCAGGCACGCCTGGCCCGGCCCGAGGAGGACCAGGTCGACATGTTCGCCGTGATCCGCGCCGGCGACATCCTGGTGCACCACCCCTACGACTCCTTCACCACCTCCGTGGTCGCCTTCGTGGACCAGGCCGCGGCCGACCCCGACGTGTTGGCCATCAAGCAGACCCTCTACCGCACCTCGGCCGACAGTCCCGTCGTCAGGGCCCTCATCAGGGCGGCCGAGGCGGGCAAGCAGGTGGCCGCCCTGGTCGAGCTCAAGGCCCGCTTCGACGAGCAGGCCAACGTGGCGTGGGCCCGGGCGCTGGAGAAGGCGGGCGTGCACGTCGTGTACGGACTGGTCGGCCTCAAGACCCACACCAAGACCTGCCTGGTGGTGCGCCAGGAGCACGACGGCGTACGGCGCTACTGCCACGTCGGCACCGGCAACTACAACGAGAAGACAGCCCGGCTCTACGAGGACCTGGGGGTGCTCACCTGCGACCCTGACATCGGCGCCGACCTGTCGCAGTTGTTCAACTACCTCACCGGCTACGGACGCCAGGAGCAGTTCCGCAAGCTCCTCGTCGCCCCTGGGCCCCTACGGCCCCGGTTGGCCCAGCTCATCGCCGGCGAAGGCGAGGCCGAGTCGGGCACGGGGCGGATCATCATGAAGATGAACAGCCTGGTCGACGTGGACATGATCGACGCCCTCTACGCCGCCTCCCAGGCTGGGGTCGAGATCGACCTGGTGGTGCGGGGCATCTGCTGTCTGCGGCCAGGGGTGGCCGGGCTGTCGGAGCACATACGGGTGCGCTCCATCGTCGGGCGCTTCTTGGAGCACTCCCGCATCTTCTACTTCGCCAACGGCGTCGGGCCCGGGCGGCCGGCCTGGTACATCGGCTCGGCCGACCTCATGCCCCGCAACCTCGACCGCCGCGTGGAGGCGGTGATGCCGGTCGAGGACCCCGACCTCCAGGGTCGCCTCCAACAGGTGCTCGACGTGAACCTGGCCGACGACGTGCTGGCCTGGGAGCTGGGGCCCGACGGGGAGTGGACCAAGGTGGACCGCGGCAAGGGCGTCAACACCCACGTGGAGCTGCGGCGCCTGGCCGGCTCTCGGGCCAAGCGGCGAGAGACGGAAGCGTCCGGCTCGGCCAGGGGCGGTTGAAGGGGGTGGGAGGGGGCTCCCAAGTCGAACGCGAGGTCAAGCTCGGAGTGTGGCCGGGCTTCCGCCTGCCCCATCTCGACGGTGTCGTGGAGGGGCTCGACGTCGTACCCGCCACCGAACGCGAACTTGAGGCCACCTATCACGACACGCCCGACCTGCGCCTGGCCCGCTCCGGCGTCACCCTCCGCCACCGTTCGGGCGAGGGCTGGACCCTCAAGCTTCCCACCGGCGAGGGCCAGGGCGACGGCGTGCTGTCCCGCCGGGAGCTGACCGTCGACGGCGACGATCAGGCCGTGCCGAGTGAGCTGGCCGATCTGGTGGTGGCCTGGGTGCGTACCTCGGCGATGGTCCCGGTGGCCCGGCTCCAGACGCGGCGCCGCAGCGTGGCCCTCGTCGACGCCACGGGTGTGGTGGCCGCCGAGATCGTCGACGACGAGGTCTCGGTGCTGCACGGCCAGCACCTGGCGTTGCGCTTCCGGGAGGTGGAGGTCGAGCTGGGCGCCGGGGCGGATCCCGAGCTGTTCGAGGTCGTCGTGTCCCGCCTACGGGAGGCCGGCGCCGGGCCGGGCGATCCCACGCCCAAGGTGATGCGGGCCCTCGGGCCCCGGGCCTCCCGCCCGCCGGAGCTGGCTGAGCCCGCCGTCGACAGGAACGGCTCGGCGGCCGACGTGATCCGCTCGGGCCTGCGGGCCTCGGTGCGCCGGCTGCTCGCCCACGACGTCGGGGTGCGCCTGGGTGAGGATCCCGAGGCCGTCCATCAGGCCCGGGTGGCCACCCGCCGTTTGCGTTCCGACCTGCGCACCTACGCGCCGCTGCTCGACGACGACTGGGCCGAGGAGCTCCGGGCGGAGCTGAAATGGATCGCCGACGGCCTGGGCGGCGTGCGCGACGCCGACGTCCTGCTGGAAAGCCTGCAAGGCGGCGTGTCCGGGCTCGACCGACAGGACGCCGGTGCCGCCGAGGAGCTCCTCGATCGCCTGCGGGCCGAGCGGTCGGCCGCGCGCCAACGCCTGCTCGAGATGCTGGGGGAGCCTCGCTACGCCCTGCTCCTCGACCGGCTGGTGGACTCCTTGGACCCGCACGGGCCCGAGCACCTCCCCGCCGTGCCCCTCGGGGCCCCCGCTCCCGTCGTGTCCGGGGATGGGTGGCTGTTGCCGGAGGCCGAGGGTCCTGCCCAGGAGGTGCTGCCCAGGCTGGTGCGCAGGCCCTGGAAGCGTTTGCGCCAGGCGGTGGAGGCCGTGGAGCCGGATGGGCCCGACGAGGAGCTGCACCAGGTCCGCATCCGGGCCAAGCGGTGTCGCTACGCCGCCGAGGTGGCGTCCTTGGCGCTGGACAAGCCAGCCAAGGGATTCGCCAGTGCCGTGGCCGAGCTCCAGGAGGTGCTGGGTGCACACCAGGACGCGGTGGTGGCCGAGTCCTGGCTGCGGTCGGCGGCGCCCGAGCTCTCCCCGGGAGGAGCCCTGGTGGCGGGCCAGCTCGTCGCCGGGCAACGGGAGATCGCCGGGCGCACCCGCCGGTCGTGGGGGGAGGCGTGGGAGCGGGCGAGCCGGCGCAAGCTGCGGGCGTGGCTCACCGATTGACACCGGCGCCGGCGACGGCTTCGGAGGAGCCGGTGGTGCGGGCGGCGGGGGGCGTGGTGTGGCGTCTGGGGTCGTCCGGCCGGGCCGAGGTAGTGGTGGTGCACCGGCCCAAGTACGACGACTGGTCCCTACCCAAGGGCAAGTGCGATCCGGGTGAGTCCGGCGAGGTCTGCGCCCTGCGTGAGGTCGAGGAGGAGACGGGCTGGCGCTGCGTGCTGGGTCCGGAGCTGCCCACGGTGTCCTACGTCGACCGCAAGGGCCGGCTCAAGGAGGTCCGGTACTGGGTGATGACCCTGGCCGAGGAAAGGGAGTTCGTCCCCAACGACGAGGTCGACGAGGCCCGCTGGCTCACCGTCGCCGGCGCCTGTGCCCTGCTCGACTACGAGCGCGACTGCCAGCTCCTGGAGCGCTTCGCCGAGCGAGCCGGGTAGCCGGGCACACCCTCTGGCCGGAGAACGGGAGCCGACGGCCCGTCGCGCCCGTCCCCGGCCACCAGGTGGAGATCGCTACGCCGGGGGGGGCGGCGCAAGCGATCGGTCCTCATGGTGACGCACTGCCCTGTCCCGCCGGTGGCCGACGAGCCTCCGGGGGATGAACACCCGGGAAAGCTCTCGCTTCTGACCGGCCGCTTCGCCGGGCCGAGGTGCGAGTCCCGAGGTGCCGGGTGATCCGTCGAGTCAGTGCAAGGCGATGATCGGCCAGCCTGCGGCCCGGGCTGCCGAGCGCAGCTGCCGGTCGGGGTTGACGGCCACGGGATAGCCGCAGGCGGACAGCAGGGGTAGGTCCGAGGCGGCGTCCGAGTAGGCAGAGGCGCGGCTGAGGTCGATCGTGTCGACCTCGTCACGTAGCCGGGCCAGCTTGCCATCGCTGTGGCAGAACGGGCCGTCGAGCCGGCCGGTCATGCGGCCGTCGATCACCTCGGTACGGGTGCCCACGCCCTGGTGCACGCCGAGGTGGGTGGCGACGCGCTCGACCAGCTCGTGGGGGCTCGACGACAGCACTACGCAGTAGTCACCGAGCTCGAGGTGCTGGCTGACCAGTCGCAGCGCCGCAGGCGGGACCATCCCGGCCACCTCGGCACCGACCGTCTCCACCACCGCGGCCAGAGGCGCCTGATCCAGACCTGCGGCCAGGGCGAGGAGTCGAGAGCGCAGGCGCTCGGCACCGTGCTCGCTCAACCCCCGTCGGCGGAACAGCAGCTCCTTGCCTGCGAGCACCGACGTGTCGGCGGTGTGGCGGGGGCGAGAACGCTCGGTGGAGGTGGGCGCACGAAACGGAGGCGCCGCCAGTCGTTCGTCCGATCATCGCCCAGAGGTCACCGTCCGGCAGCGGGGACGACACCTCGGCTCCCTAGCTTGCCGTTCAACCCCCCCTCGTCAGGAGCCCTCATGCCCAGTCGCGCCTCCGCCGGCGCCCTTCCTGACCGATGACCGCGCTGCTCGTGGCCAGCCCCACCGTGCTCGACGCCGCACCGGCCGTCCCCGACGATCGGGGGAGAGGTCGGGACGCACCCCTCGTGATCGGCCACCGGGGCGCCAGCGGGTACCGGCCCGAGCACACGCTCGGGTCCTACCGGCTGGCCGCCGACCTCGGCGCCGACTTCATCGAGCCGGACCTGGTGTCGACCGGCGACGGCGTTCTCGTGGCCCGCCACGAGAACGAGATCTCGGGGACGACCGACGTGGCCGACCGCCAGGAGTTCGCCGACCGGCGCACGGCCAAGTCCATCGATGGCGTCGAGCTCACCGGCTGGTTCACCGAGGACTTCACCCTGGCCGAGCTCAAGACCCTGCGGGCGGTGGAGCGCCTCCCCGGCGTGCGCCCCTACAACACCGTGTTCGACGGGCTCGAGCAGATCCCCACGTTGCAGGAGGTCATCGACCTGGCCCGGGAGCAAGGCGTGGGGATCTGTCTCGAGACCAAGCACTCGAGCTACTTCGACTCGATCGGGCTCTCCCTGGAGGAGCCCCTCATCGACATGCTCGAGGCCAACGGTTACGACCAGCGCAAGGACCCGGTGTTCATCCAGTCGTTCGAGACCGCCAACCTCCGCAAGCTCGACGGGATGACCCGTCTGCGCCTGGTGCAGCTCATCGGGGACAGCGGGGCACCCTTCGACCTGGCCGCTGCGGGCGACGACCGCACCTACGACGATCTGGTCACGCCCGAGGCCTTGACGCAGATCGCCGGCTACGCCGACGGCATCGGACCGGACAAGGGCCGCATCGTCCCCCGGGACGGCGAGGGCCGACTACAGGGGCCGACGACGCTGGTGGACGACGCCCACCACCGAGGTCTGGTCGTGCACCCCTACACCTTCCGGAACGAGCACGCCTTTCTCCCCGCCGACCTGCGCCCGAGCGAAGCGGCCGGTCCGGTGCCCCTCGGGGGCACGGGCGGTGCCCAGGCGGAGTACCGGTTGTTCTTCACGCTCGGCGTGGACGGGGTGATCAGCGACAACCCCGACACTGCGGTGGCCGTCCGGGGTTGACCGGGGGCGTCTCATCAGCCACTATTCATATCAATGACCGTTGATACGGAGGTGGTCGAGACAGAGGCGGTCGAGAGCGAGGCGGTCGAGACTGACGCGGTCGAGACCGAGGCGGTCGAGCCCGGGGTGACGGAGGTGGCTCGGGCGCTGGCCGAGCCCCTGCGGTGGCGCATCGTGCACCTCTTGGCGGCCCAGGACCTCTGCGTGTGCCACCTCGTCGAGGAGTTGGAGGTGGCTCAACCCCTGGTCAGCCACCACCTGCGTGTCCTGCGCAACGCCGGCCTGGTCGAGTCCGAGCGCTACCGCTACTGGACCTACTACCGCCTGCGACCCGACGTCGTGTCTGCGTTGGGCAGCCGGCTCTGCCAATTGGCCGACGGGGCCCATTCGGCGGGGGACCGGCGGCGCCCGTGCTGTTGACGCCGGCCCTGGGCCGCCGGGCCTTGGCCGAGCTGGTGGGGACGGCCCTGCTCCTGATCGCCGTGGTGGGCTCGGGGATCGCCGCCGAACGGCTCAGCCCCGGTGACACCGGCCTGCAGCTCCTGGAGAACGCCACCGCCACCGCCGCCGCTCTGGTGGCCATCATCCTGGCCCTGGGGCCGGTGTCGGGCGCCCACCTCAACCCGGCGGTCACGCTCGCCGACCGGTTCTTCGGCGGCCTCGACAACCGCAGCGCCGTCGTCTACGTCCTCGCCCAGGTCCTGGGGGGGCTGGCGGGCACGGTGGTGGCCAACCTCATGTTCTCCCTGGCACCCGTCGAGCTGTCGGGCACGGTGCGCAGCGGCGGTGGTCTGTGGCTGGCCGAGGTGGTGGCCACCTTCGGCCTGCTGCTCGTGATCTTCGGGGTGGTCCGCTCAGGGCGAGCCACCGCCGCCCCCTTGGCGGTGGGCGCCTACATCGGCGGCGCCTACTTCTTCACCGCCTCCACCAGCTTCGCCAACCCCGCGGTGACGCTGGCCCGGACCTTGAGCGACACCTTCGCCGGCATCTCGCCCGCCTCGGTGCCGGCGTTCGTCGTCGCCCAACTGGTCGGTGTCGCCCTGGCCGCGGTGGTGGTGCGCGCCCTGTACCCGGGCATCGCCGAGGACCCCCCGGAAGTGGTCGTACCCCACCGAAGCGAAAGGAGCCCAGCATGACCAACGACGACGAGCACTGGCTCGACCGGGCAGTGGCCGACGGCTGCAAGCGCGTCGCCGCAGACTTTGCCGGCACGTTCTCGGCCGAGACGGTTGCCCGCTACGTCGACGACAGCCGCGCCCGGTGGGCCGACGCCCGGGTCACCACCTACCTGCCCATCATGATCGAACGCTTGGCCCGCCAGCGCCTCCGCGACCTGGCCAAGTTGGAAGGAGATGCCATGTCCGACGTTCCCGAGGTGCTGTTCGTCTGCGTGCACAACGCCGGGCGCTCCCAGATGGCGGCGGCGCTGCTCGACCACCACGCCCAGGGCCGGGTGCAGGTGCGCTCAGCCGGCAGCAACCCGGCCGACCAGGTGAACCCTGCGGCCGTCGCCGCCATGGACGAGATGGGCGTCGACATGTCCAAGGAGTTCCCCAAGCCTCTCACCGACGAGGTGGTGCAGGCGGCCGACGTGGTGGTCACCATGGGTTGCGGTGACGCCTGCCCGGTGTTCCCGGGCAAGCGCTACCTCGACTGGGAGCTCACCGACCCGGCCGGCAGGAGCGTCGACGAGGTCCGGGCCATCCGCGACGAGATCGACGCCCGGGTACGGGACCTGCTGGCCGAGCTCGAGGGGGTCCCGGGCCGTTCGTGAGAGCGTCGGCCACTCTTCAAGCCGTCCTCCCCTCGACGACAGGCCACGTTCACCTGACCTTCCTACCGTGGCCTGGTCCACGATCACGGGAGGGTGAGCACATGGCAACCACGATGGGAAGGATGGGGAGGCGAGGGTTCCTCGGTCGAGCGGGCGTCTTGGCCGGAGGTGCGGTGGTCAGCACCACGGCACTGCAGAAGCTGACGGCGAGCGCCGCCTATGCCCAGGCCGGGCCGGCCGCTGCTCGAGAAGCGTCACGCTCGGGAGCAGGTTACGGCCCCCTGGCGCCGACCGGGGACCAGAGCGGCGCCGAGATCCTGGCCCTGCCGGCCGGGTTCAGCTACGTGACGTTCAGCAGGACCGGGAGCCCGTTGCTGTCGGGCCAAGGAGTGGTTCCCCGCAACCACGACGGGATGGGCGCGTTGGCCGGACCCGACGGGACGGTGCGCCTCATCCGCAACCACGAGAACCGCAACGACCCGGGCGATCCCGCCCTGGGCGTGCCCGGCCCGGACGCCACCAGGTACGACCCTCTGGGCTACGGCGGCACCATCACCGTCGACTTCGACCTGGGTGCCCGTCAGCCGGTGCGGGAGTTCGTCAGCCTCAACGGCACCATCGTGAACTGCGCGGGAGGCATCGCCTGCGAAGACGCAGGTTGGATCACCTGCGAAGAGACCGTCGACGGCCCCGACGACGGCTTCGGCCAGAAGCACGGCTACCCCTTCCTCGTGCCCGCGGGAGCCAACGAGACGGTCCCGGCGGTGCCCCTGACCGCCATGGGGCGCTTCGCCCACGAGGCGGTGTCGGTC
The DNA here is from genome assembly GCA_019348495.1 of Actinomycetota bacterium. Taxonomy (GTDB): domain Bacteria; phylum Actinomycetota; class Acidimicrobiia; order Acidimicrobiales; family CADCSY01; genus JADDRA01. The sequence continues at coordinate 15,548 of JAHWJI010000022.1, forward strand.
GACCCCCGGACCGGCATCGTGTACGAGACCGAGGACGCCGGGGACAACAGCGGCTTCTACCGCTTCCTCCCCGAGGACCCGTCGGACCTGACGGGCGGAGGCCGGCTCCAGATGCTGGCCCTGGTGGCCCGGCCCAACTACGACACCATCCGCAACCAGCGGGTCGGCCGGTCCCTGCCCGTGCGCTGGGTCGACATCTCCGCCCCCGACCCCGACCTGGAGGGCGGAGCATCCAACGTCTTCGACCAGGGCGCTGACGCCGGTGGGGCCCGGTTCAACCGTCTCGAGGGCATCTGGTGGGGCGAGGACAGCTGCTTCTTCAACTCCACCTCAGGCGGCAACGCCGGCCTGGGCCAGGTGTGGGAGTACCGCCCGCTCGGCAAGGGTGACGGTCTTGGCGTCCTGACCCTGGTCTACGAGTCGCCGGAGGCCAGCGTGCTCGACTCGCCCGACAACCTGCTGTTCACCCCCCGGGGCGGCATCGTGCTCTGCGAGGACGACGCCAGCGGCGACGGCGACACCCATCCGCTGGCCCCGGGCATCACCGACGTCAACCGTGTCATCGGGCTCGAGGAGGAGGGCGAGCCGTTCGAGCTCGCCGTCAACCGCCTCAACGGCAGCGAGTTCGCCGGCGCCTGCTTCAGCCCCGACGGCGACACCATGTTCGTCAACATCTTCGGCGACGCAACGCCTGGCAGTGGCATGACCTGTGCCATCACCGGGCCTTGGGCCGACGGCCCCTTGTAGGTCGCATCAGCACCGAGGGGACGAGGTCCGGGCCTACGTCCCAGGCCTCGTTCACCTGTCGGACACCTGCTGTCCGGCTTCGGGGGGCGCAACCTTTCCCCGTCGTTCACCTCCCGTTCACCTTCGCTCCCCGTGGCCGTTACCGGCCCTGTCTACGGTCATGACGACCGGAACCCGACCGAACTCCGACCAGGAGGAATCACCTTGCGATTCGCCCCGCGCCGCTCGCCGCGCCTGCTTGCCCTTCCCTTGGCGCTGACGCTGCTCGCCGCCGCTTGTGGCGGCAGTGAAGACGAGAGCGATCCCACGGCTGCACCCGGTTCGGGCTCCGGGGGTGGTGGAGAGCTCTCGGGCGACATCGTGATCTCCGGCTCGTCGACCGTCGAGCCCATCTCCATCGACGTGGCCGGGAAGTTCGGCGAGATCGCTCCTGACGTCAACGTGGCCGTCAGCGGCCCGGGTACAGGGGACGGGTTCCAGGCGTTCTGCAACGGCGAGACCGACATCTCCGACGCCTCACGAGCGATCAAGCCGGAGGAGATCCAGGCTTGCGAGGCCAACGGGATCGAGTTCATCGAGATGAAGGTGGCCATCGACGGCATCGCCGTGCTCACCTCCCCCGACGGCGAGGGCATCGCCGAGTGCCTGAGCTTCGCCGACATGTACGCACTGGTGGGCCCCGAGTCGCAGGGCTTCGAGCAGTGGTCCGACGCCAACGAGCTCGCCGCCGGGCTGGAAGGCACGGTGGCGGCGCCGTTCCCCGACGTGCCCCTCGTCATCACCGCTCCCGGCGAGGAATCCGGTACCTACGACAGCTTCGTGGAGATCGTGCTGGAGGGCATCGCCGAAGACCGGGGCCAGGAGCCCCAGACCCGGCCCGACTACCAGGCATCAGCCGACGACAACGTGATCGTCCGGGGCATCCAGGGTGCGCCCAGCTCCTTCGGTTGGGTGGGCTATGCCTTCTTCGAGGCCAACCAGGGCACGGTCAAGGCCTTCCAGGTGGCGGGTGACGACGGGACCTGCGTAGCTCCCACCGCCGAGACCATCGCCGACGGGTCCTACCCCATCGCCCGCCCGCTGTTCATCTACGCCAACGCGGCCAACCTGGAAGAGAAGCCGGCGCTGGCCGAGTTCGTGGAGCTCTACCTCAGCGAGGAGGGCATCACCTCGGCCGCCGAGGTGGGCTATGTGGCGCTGCCCGAAGAGGAGATCGAGGCCACTCGCGCCGCCTTCGAGGCGCGCGAGACTGGTACCCGGGAAGGCTGAGCCCAGCCCGACTGGGGCGGGCCGCCGCTCGCCCCCGTCGAGGCTTCTCCACTGGTAGGTCGGCGCCGAGAAGACGGGGAGGTGCGAACGATGGCGGACACGAGCGTCGAGGTGGCCCCCTTCAGCGTCGCCTCTCTCCGGGGCAACCCCGGTCGAATCCGCAAGGAGGCGGCCATCAGAGGGGTCTTCTTCGCCGCCGCCGCCCTGTCCATCGTCATCATGGCGCTCATCGTGCTCACGCTGGCGCGCGAGACCTACACCTTCGTGAGCCAGGTCGAGCTCGCCCAGCTGTGGTCCGACGGCTGGTTCCCCCGCCGGGCGCTGTACGACATCCGCACCATCGTGGTGGGCAGCGTGTTGGTGACGGTCATCGCCATGCTGGTGGCCACCCCGCTCGGCATGGGTGCCGCCGTGTACCTGTCGGAGTACGCCCGGCCCCGGGTGCGGGGGGTGTTGAAGCCGGTGTTGGAGGTCCTGGCCAGCATCCCCAGTGTGGTCCTCGGGTTCTTCGCCCTCACCTGGATCTCGCCTGAGATCGTCCAGCGCCTGAGCGACCGGGCCTCGCTGTTCAACCTGGCCGCCGCCGGCATCGGCGTCGGCATCCTCACCACGCCGCTGGTCGCCTCCATCGCCGAGGACGCCATGGGCTCGGTTCCCAAGGCCCTGCGGGAGGCGTCCTACGGCATGGGTGCCCGCAAGGTGACCACGTCAGTGCGGGTCGTGATCCCCGCCGCCGTCTCCGGGCTGGTGGCGGCCTTCATCGTCGGCGTCTCCCGGGCCATCGGCGAGACCATGGTCGTGGCCATCGCCGCCGGTGCCAGCGGCGGTTCGCTGTTCAGCCTCAACGTGTTCGACCGGGGCCAGACCATGACGGCGGCCATGGCGTCGTTGGCCACCGGCACCGACGCGGTGGTGGGGGCGGGCCTGACCTTCCAGAGCCTGTTCTTCGTCGGCAGCCTGCTCTTCGTCCTCACCCTGTTGCTCAACGTGTTCGCCGACCGCTACGTGCGCCGCGTGCGCCAGAAGTACTGAGGGGCTGCGCCGCCGATGGCCGTGACCACCCCGCCGATGACCGCCGCGCCCGAGCTGGTCCGCCAGCGCCTGCAGGGGAAGAAGGTCGACGCCGCGGGCCTGATCTTTCGGGCCCTGCTCCTTTTGGCCCTGCTCGTCACCATGGCGGTCCTGGTGGTGCTCCTCGTCGAGGTGCTCACCGGCGGCTGGGGTGTCTTCACCACCCGCATGGGTGAGTTCCTCACCGGCAAGTTGGGCTCCAGCGCGGCCAGGTCGGGCATCGCCCAGGGACTTCGGGGCACCTTCTTCATCGGTGCCTTCGTCGTCGCCCTGGCCTTCCCGTTGGGAGTGGGTGCCGCCATCTACCTGGAGGAGTACGCGCCGAAGTCGCGCTTCGCCCGCTTCGTCGACATCAACATCCGCAACCTGGCCGGCGTGCCCTCCGTGGTCTACGGCCTGCTCGGCTTCGCCATCTTCGTCAAGGCCCTCCGGTTCCTCACCGGGCCGGGCTCGGCCAACGGGGCAACGGTGATCTCTGCCGGCCTGACCCTGGCCATCCTCGTGCTCCCCATCGTGATCATCACCGCAGCCGAGGCCATCCGGGCGGTGCCCGACAGCCTGCGGGAGGCGGGCTTCGGGGTGGGGGCCACCCGGTGGGAGGTGGTCCGCAGCCACGTGCTGCCCTACGCCAGCCCCGGCATCTTGACGGGAACGGTGCTGTCGCTGGCCCGGGCCCTGGGTGAGGCCGCCCCTCTCATTCTCGTCGGGGCCACCACCGGCTTCTTGTCGGAGGGGGCCGGTTACGGTCTGTCCACGCTGCAGGAGCGCTTCACGGCCATGCCCATCGTGATCTACAGCTGGGCGGGGCGGCCCCAACCGGGCTTCGCCAGCAACACCGCCGCGGCCATCGTCGTCCTCCTCGCCGTGGTGCTGTTGGCGAACGCCGCGGCCATCCTGCTCCGGAACCGCTACGAGAAGAGAAGGTGAGCGACATGGCGCCCGAGACCAGGACGCAGTCCCAGCCCGAGAAGAGGTCCGAGCCCACTGCCGCCACCCGAGTGGATGCCAACCGTCCCGTGGCCGAGCCGCGCCCGGAGGACATCGACCCGACAGCGGTGTTCGACCTGGAGGACCTCTCCGTCTATTACGGCTCGTTCCGGGCCATCCGCAACGTGGACATGACGGTGTGCCAGAAGCAGATCACCGCCTTCATCGGCCCCTCCGGCTGCGGCAAGACCACCCTGTTGCGCTGCTTCAACCGGATGAACGACCTCGTCGACATCGCCCGGGTGGAGGGAAAGGTCCTCTACCACGGCGTGAACCTGTACGACTCCGCCGTCAACCCGGTGGAGGTGCGCCGGCGCATCGGCATGGTCTTCCAAAAGCCCAACCCGTTCCCCAAGTCGATCTACGACAACATCGCCTTTGGCCCCAAGGTGGCAGGGGTCAAGGGCGACTTGGGCGAGGTCGTGGAGCGCTCACTGCGGCGGGCGGCCCTGTGGGACGAGGTCAAGGACCGGCTGAAGGACTCGGCCATGGGCCTCTCCGGTGGTCAGCAGCAGCGGCTGTGCATCGCCCGGGCCCTGGCCGTGGATCCCGAGGTGATCCTCATGGACGAGCCCTGCTCGGCCCTGGACCCCATCGCCACCGGGCGCATCGAGGACCTCATGGAGGAGATCAAGAGCGAGTACACGATCCTGATCGTGACCCACAACATGCAACAGGCAGCCCGGGTGAGCGACCGTTGCGCCTTCTTCACCGCCGAGGTCAACGAGACGAGCGACACCCGCACCGGGATCCTGGTCGAGTTCGACCGGACGGAGAAGATGTTCTCCAACCCCTCCGACGAGCGCACGGAGAACTACGTCACCGGTCGGTTCGGATGAGGCCGGAGGCGGGCGACACCCACGACCTCACCATGGCGACGGGCTCGGCGGATGTCGGTGGACACCCTGTCCGGTCACACTTCAACGCCGAGCTCGACCAACTGCGCCTCCAGGTCGAGGTCATGGCTGTGCGGGTCTCCGTCGCCCTCGACCGCATGGGCCGGGTGCTGACCACGGGCGACGAGGCCCTGGCCCAGGTGGCCCTGGCCGCCGACGACGAGGTCGACGCCATGTTGGTGTCGCTCACCGAGCGCTGCTACGACCTCATCCGTCGTGAGGCGCCGGTGGCCTCCGACCTGCGGTTCCTGGTCTCGGTGCTGCGCGTGCTCGAGGAGCTCGAGCGCATCGCCGACCTCTCCCTGCGGGTGGTCAAGCAGGCCTCCGAGGTCCCGTTGTTGATGGCAGACGCGCCGATGTTCCGTACGCTCGCAGACATGGCCAGCGTGGCCCAGAGCCTCTACCGCATCGCCCTCGACGCCTGGTCGAGCCAGGATGTCGGGGCTGCCCGTGCCCTGGCCGAGCACAACCGGGTGATGGACGGCCACTACGCCACCCTGCTCGAGCACATCCTCGGCCTCGAGGGGCCCGGCGCCGCCCACCTGGCCGTGGCGGCAGTCCTGGTGGGCCGGGCCCTGGAGCGCATCGCCGACCACACCGTGATCGTGGGCGAGCGCCTGCGCTACCTGCTCACCGGCGACCCTGCCTACCTGGCCGCCGAGGTCCGCTAGCCGTGGTGGAACGGGCGGTAGAGATCCGCAAGGGCTTCCACCAGTCGTTGGACGAGGTGAGCCAGGAGCTCGTCCGCCTGGCCGGGATGGTGACCGAGGCGCTGGGCAAGGCCACCCAGGCCCTGCTCGACGGCGACCTGGCCGTGGCCGAGGACATCATCCGGGGCGACGACGTGCTCGACACCCTGACCCTCCAGATCGAGGAGCACTGCTACCAGCTGCTCACCCTGCAGCAGCCCATGGCCAGCGACCTGCGTGAGCTCGTGACCGCCATCCGACTCACCGCCGAGATCGAACGCTCGGGTGACCTGGTGGCCAACATCATGAAGGCGGCCAGGCGGATGTACGGCGTGGCCTTCGATCCCAAGGTGCGGGGGCTGATCGAGCACATGGGTGAGCAGGTCCACCGTCAGTTCCGCCTGGCCATCGACGCCTACGTCGAGCGCGACGACACCCTGGCGGCGGCCATCGACGACATGGACGACACCGTGGACGAGCTCCACGTCGATTACATCCAGGCCATCTTCGAGACCCACGAGCAAGGGGTGGTCGACCTCCAGCCCGCCGTGCAGCTCGCCCTGGTCGGGCGCTTCTACGAGCGCATCGGCGACCACGCCGTGAACATCGGCGAGCGGGTCCGGTACATGGTCACGGGCTGGCTCCCCGAGCACGCCGCCGCCGCCCGCCAGAGCGTGCGCGACGCCGACGGCGACGACCTGCCACTGCCGCCGTCCGTCCACAAGGGCCCGGTTTCGGGCTGATGCGCCTGCTCGTCACCAACGACGACGGCGTGCGGGCGCCGGGGATCGCTGCGCTGGCCCGGGCCCTGGTGGGAGCTGGCCATGAGGTGGTGATGGCCGCACCGGCCGACGACCGCAGCGGCGCCAGCGCGGCGATCGGGGGGATGCACGCCGATGAGACGATCAGGTTCGAGCAGATCGAGCTCGACGACCTCGAGGCCGCCACCTGCTACTCGGTTGCGGCCTCCCCGGCCCTGATCGTCATCGCCGCCTGTCTGGGCGCCTTTGGGCCCGCACCCCAGATGGTGGTGTCGGGCATCAACGCCGGCGCCAACACCGGGCGGGCCGTGCTGCACTCGGGCACCGTGGGCGCCGCCCTGACCGCCGCCAACTTCGAGCGCTCGGCGCTGGCCGTCAGCCTCGGCGCAGGAGGCGCCTTCCTGTGGTCGACAGCTGCCGACCTGGCCGTGCCCGCCCTGGCCTGGCTGGCCCAGGAGCCGGCCGGCAGCGTGGTCAACCTGAACGTCCCCAACCGGCGACCAGATGAGGTCCGCGGCGTGCGAACTGCGCCGCTGGCCTCCTTGGGGACCGTGCGGGCCTCGGTGGTCGAGGCGCCCGGCGGACTGCAGATGGTCCTGGGAGCCAATGACGGAGACCAGGCCGGTGCACCCGGAGGCGTCCAGCACGAGACCGACACCGCCCTCGTGCTCGCCGGTTACGCCACGGTCACATCACTGCGCGGCATAAGCGCCATCGAGCGACCGGAGGCGGCCGCCGCCATCGAAGACCGCCTCCCGGCCCGCACCGGGTAGCGGGAGGAGGAGGGGGGGAAGGCGTGGTGTCTCCGCTGGTGGTGGCCTCGGTGGCGGTGCTGGTGGTCTTGCTGGCGGCGGGGCTGTCGGTGAGCTTGGTGTCGTGTCGGACCACGCGCCGCCGCCTGGCGGAAGAGGCCGCCGCCGACGCCGCCCACCTGGAGGACGAGCGGGCCATGGCCACATTGCTGGCCGGCGCCCTGGGGGCCATCCCTCAAGGAGTGGTGATCTGCGACGACGCCGGCCGGGAGGTGTTCCGCAACCAGGTGGCCCAGGCCTACGTCAGGGGTCGCCACGGCGAGGCGCTGGTGGAACAGGCCATCCAAGAGCAACTCCACGCCCTGCGGGCAGGCGCCGCGCCACTGCGCACCCTCGACCTCTACGGCCCCCCCCGCCGGGTGCTGCTGCTGTCGGCCGTGGCCCTCCAGGACGGGCACCGGGCGCCAGGGGCGCTCGTGCTCGTCGACGATGTGTCCGAGCGACGCCGGCTGGAGGCGGTGCGCCGGGACTTCGTGGCCAACATCACCCACGAGCTCAAGACCCCGGTCGGCGCCCTCGGTTTGCTGGCCGACACCATCACCGCCGAGGACGACGGGGCGGTGGTCCGGCGCCTGGCCGAGCGCATGACGGAGGAGGCCTTCCGGGTGAGTCGCGTCATCGACGACCTTCTCGACCTGAGCCGCATAGAGGCGGAGGAGTCACCCCGTTGTGAGCCGGTACCGGTGCGGCTGGTGGTGACCGAGGCCGTGGAACGGGTGCGACCGCTGGCCCAGACCCGGGGCATCACGCTCGACGTCGACGAGTTGGCCGGGTGGCACTGCGTCCAGGGCGACCAGCGCCAGTTGGTCTCGGCCGTGGCCAACCTGTTGGAGAACGCCTGCAAGTACAGCGACGCCGGCTCCTCGGTCGAGGTCCGGTGCCGGATGGAGGGCGGTGTGGCGGAGGTGGAGGTGCGCGACCACGGCATCGGCATCCCCGGGCGCGACCTGGAGCGGGTGTTCGAGCGCTTCTACCGGGTGGATCCGGCCCGCAGCCGTGAGACGGGCGGGACCGGGCTCGGCCTGGCCATCGTCCGCCACGTGGTCACCAACCACAAGGGTGAGGTCCGGGTGGCGTCGCGAGAGGGAGAGGGATCGGTGTTCACCCTGCGCCTGCCGTCGGGGACCCGGCCCGACGCCCCCCATCTGGTCGGCGCCGCCGGTTGGCCGGCGCCGAGGATCCCGACGTGAGCGCAGCCGCCGACACTGCGCCGACCCTGCTGCTGGTGGAGGACGAGGAGTCCTTCGTCGACGCCCTCGTCGTGGGGTTGCAGCGAGAGGGCTACCAGGTACGGGTGGCCCGCGACGGGGCCGAGGCTCTCGAGCTGTTCGACCTGGTGCAGCCCGACCTGGTGCTGCTCGACGTCATGTTGCCGCGGGTGTCGGGCATCGACGTCTGCCGGCAACTGCGCAGCCGCTCCACCGTCCCCATCATCATGGTCACGGCCAAGTCGTCGGAGATCGACACGGTGGTGGGCCTCGAGGTGGGGGCCGACGACTACGTGTCCAAGCCCTACCGGCTACGGGAGCTGGTCGCCCGCATCCGGGCCGCGCTGCGCAGAGGCCCGGTGGGTGCAGACGACGGCGCCGTCGACGACGGGAGCGAGGGTGTGGTGGAGGTCGGTGACGTGCGTCTGGACGCCGAGCGCCACGAGGTGAGGATCCGGGGGACCGAGGTGGCCCTGCCTCTCAAGGAGTTCGACCTCTTGGAGCTGTTCTTGGCCAACGCCGGTCGGGTGCTCACTCGCGAGACGCTCATCAACCGGGTGTGGGGCGTCGACTACGTGGGCGACACCAAGACCCTCGACGTCCACGTCAAGCGCCTGCGGGCCAAGGTGGAGGACGATCCGGCGGCCCCCTCGCGTATCGTCACCATCCGGGGCCTGGGCTACAAGTACGAGCGCCCTCGGGCCTGACGCCGGCCCTACCGGCCCTACCATGGCCTGTGTGGACGCCCCCCCGGGCTGGCGAGCACTGCGCCCGCCCCGGCGGCCGGGCGCCGCCGCCGTGCCCCCGTCGTTCACCCGCCTGGCCCGCACCCATGCGCTGTCCACCGCCGGCGACACCCTGGTGGCCACCGCCCTGGCCGGCTCGCTGTTCTTCTCCATCTCGCCCGACGCCGCCCGCAGCCGGGTGGCGCTGTACCTGGTGTTGACCATGGCCCCCTTCGCCGTGGTCGCCCCCCTCATCGGGCCCTGGATCGACCGGCGGGCCGGCGGTCGACGGTCGATGGTCGTGCTCTCGGGCGGGCTCCGGGCCGTCATCTGCCTGCTCATGGTGGACGACGTCTACGGCCCGTTGCTGTTCCCCGAGGCCTTTGCCGTGCTCGTCTTGGCCCGCGGCTACCAGGTGGCCCGGGCCTCGCTGGTGCCGGGCCTGGTGCGTGACGAGTCACAGCTGGTGGAGGCCAACTCCAAGCTGGTGCTCATCAGCGGCATCGTGGGTCTGTTGGCCGCCGGCCCCGGCGTGGCCCTGCTCCAGCTCGGCCCGTCCTGGGTACTGGGCCTGGCCACCATCGTCTTTGCCGTCACCACCCTGTCCGCCTACCGCATCCCCCGGACCCGGGTGGCGGCGGAGCGGGCCAGCCCGGTCGAGCGGGCGGAGCTGCGGGGTGCGGGCGTCCTCCTGGCGGCCAGCGCCATGGCCGTGCTGCGGGCGGTGGTGGGCTTCTTGTCGTTCCTGGTGGCCTTCGCCCTGCGTGGCGACGACGCCCCGACGTGGTGGTTCGGCGTGATCCTCGCTGCCAGCGCGTTGGCTGCCCTGGTGGGTGCCGTGCTGGCACCCCGGCTCCGGCGACGCATCCCCGAGGAGCGCATCCTGCTGGCGTCGCTCGTGGTGGTGGCCGGCGTGGCGGTGGCCATGGTGGGGGTGGGCGGCCGGATCTCGGTCGTCGTGCTCGCCGCCGCCGTCGCGCTGGCGGCGACGGCGGGAAAGCTGGCCTTCGACTCGATCGTCCAGCGCGACGCCCCCGACGCCAACCAGGGCGCCTCCTTCGCCCGCTTCGAGGCCCGGTTCCAGTTGGTGTGGGTGGCGGGAGCGTTCCTGCCCGTGGTCCTGCCCATCCCCCTCCCGGCGGGCTACGTGAGCATCGCCACCGTCACCGGGGTGGCTGCGTTCCTCTACGCCACCGGCCGGCGCCTCAGCGCCGCCCGGGTGGCCTCCACGGTGGCGGCCGGCCGGGCGCTCGCCACCGGGCGCCTGGCCAACCGGACGGCTCGGGCAGAGCGGGTGTCAGGGCCGTGAGGGTCGTCGTCCTGGCCGACACCCACCTGCGGGCCAGCTCACGGCGCCGCCTGCCGCCCCGTGTCCTGGCCGAGCTGGCCCATGCCGAGGTGGTGCTCCACGCCGGCGACATCGTCGACGACTCGCTGCTCCAGGAGCTGGCGACGTTTGCTCCCACCCACGCGGTCCTCGGCAACAACGACCACGACCTGGTGGGTGCGCTACCCGAGCGCCTGGAGCTGTCGCTGGCCGGCGTGGCCGTGGGCATGGTGCACGACAGCGGACCCCGACGGGGTCGGGAGGCCCGGTTGCGTCGCGCCTTCCCCTCCGCCGACCTGGTCGTCTACGGCCACAGCCACATCCCCTGGGACGCCCCCGGCCTCGACGGCCAGCGACTGCTCAACCCCGGCTCGCCCACCCAGCGCCGGTCCCAGCCCCATCCCACCATCGCCGTCGTCGACCTGGCCGACGGGCGGATCCGTCACAGCGAGATCGTGGTGGTGTAGGTCCGGGCCGCCGACAGGGCGCCGAGCGAAGCGAGGCTTGCTCTGTCGGAGCGGCGAAGAGAGCGCCGCCGAAAGCGGCACCACGCTCTTGACGGCGAGCGAAGCGAGCCTGCTAGTCCTGGCCGGCATCGATGTCGATACGGGCCAGCCACAGGCCGGGCGCGTCTATCTCGGCCGGCGTGGGCAGCTCCCGCTCCGACTGCCACAGGCGGGCCAGGCCGTCGTTTCCTGCCCGCTCCACCACACCTGCGACGAAGGCGGCGCCCCGTTCGTACTGGCTCCGGCCCAGCTCGAGGCCGAAGAGGTGCTCCACGAAGCGGTCGGCGCTGCCCGCCTCCACCCGGCGGCGGTGCAGTGCCTCGGTGAGCATGGCGTAGGAGCCGATCAGCGTGGGCCCGACGGTGTCCATGACGTGGTCGACGTAGCCCACGATGGCGCCGACCAGGGCTTCGAGGCGGGGAAGCATGGCCCGCTGCTCATCCGACTGGATGGCGCCGAGCAGAGCCGACGGGTCGCTCAGGGCGCGCTGCATCGAGCTGAGGTCCGACGGGTCGACGTCGCCCAGGCTGGCCTCCAGCGAGCCCGGTTCGACCCGGAAGGCGTCGACGTAGTCGGCCACGAGCTGCTCCAGGCGGGACCGGACGTGGGGGAGTCCCAGCACGGCGTGGGTGGTCAGCTCCGACAGGCACAGCCACAGGCGGAGGTCGTCACCAGGGACGCTCCACTCCTCGCCGAAGGCGGCCACGTTGGCGCTGACGATCATGAGCTGATCGGACCGCGGCCGGGGCAGGGGCAGGTCGTACTGGCCGAACGACCGTAGGGCCAGGTGGCCGACCATGGCGCCCGACTGCATGCCCAGCATCATCGGTCCGATCATGGTGAAGATGCCCCCGAGGAGCTGGGCGGTGGGATCGGTGGGCGCGTCGTCGTCCTCTTCGGTGCCCGCGGCAACCGACAGCGACGATGACAGACGCTCGAGCAGGGGGCGGTAGGCGTCGAGGGTCCGCCGGGCCCACTCCGACCGGGTGACGGGGACGAAGCCCACCACCGAACCGGTGGTGGAGGTGGCTAGCCCGGTGGTGTCGGCCACCCGGAGCTCGGCGACCCGGGACAGCTCCTCCAGGCGCATGCGCTCCATCGGGTCGGGGTTGGCCTCCGCCTGGCCGTTGGTGGCCACCTGGGTGGCGAACTGACGGGCCGCGTCCCAACTCAGCGGTCCCTGCGACTGGAGCATGCGGGCGAGGTCGCCCAGGAACGGCATGCCCTCGAACGGGTTGTCGCCGAATGGACCACGGTCGGCCATGCGGGCATGGTATGCCCATGACGACGACGCCCCACCAGCCGACGGTTGCGGTGGTGGGCGCCGGCGGGGGTCTCGCCCGGCGCGTGGTGTCGCTGCTCGAGAGCTCGCCCGGCGGAGGAGCGCTCCACGTCGACGACGTCGACCAGATCGACGGTCTGCCGGCGGGAGTGCGCACCCTCGTCCACCTCGACCGCTGGCCCTGTCCCACTGCCGAAGGCGACCGCCAAGCCAGGCTCCGGCGCCTGGTGGCCATGGCGACTGACGGCGCCGTCGAACACGTCGTGGTCGTCTCCAGCGCCGCGGTGTACGGCGCCTGGGCCGACAACCCGGTGCCCCTGTGCGAGGACGCGGTGCTGCGGCCCAACCCCGGGGGCGACTACGCCTTGGCCAAGGCCGAGAACGAGCGCCGTTGGGCAGCGTGGGTCCGCGACCGTCCCGGCGCCACGCTCGCCGTGTTGCGCCCGGCGTTGGTGGTGGGCGACGACGACGAGCAGTGGCTGGCGGTGGCGCTGCGGGCCGCCACCCGTTGGGGCACCGGCGACCCTCGTGCGCCCACGCAGTTCGTCCACGCCGACGATCTGGCGTCCGCCGTGGCCCTGGCGGTGGAGCAGACCCTCGAGGGGGTCTACAACGTGGCCCCGGAGGGTTGGCTGGCCGGGGCCGAGGTACAGGAGCTGACAGGCACGCCGTTGCGCCCGCCGATCCCGCCGGCGCTGGCGGCGATATTGGCTCGCTGGTGCTGGAGCAGGGGACTCGGCGGGGTGGCGCCCGAATGGATCCCCTATGCCACCCACTCCTGGGTGGTGGCCAGCGACCGGCTCCGGGCCGAGGGCTGGACGCCCGACTACAACGGAGCCGAGACGCTGGTGGCGTCGTATCCGATGACACCCTGGGCCCGCTTGGGCCCCAAGGCCCGCCGGACCGCCACCCTGGCCGTCGGGGCCGTCGTGGGCCTCGGCCCACCGGCCGGCGCTCTCGCCCTGGTCTGTCTCCGACGCCGCCGTCGGCGGGCCGACCGCCGACCGGGGCCGGCCAGTCTCCTCGAGGCGGTGGACCCCCATTAGCCCGCTCGGCATCAAGAAGTCGTCGTGCGTGAGTCAAACTTTTCGACTTTGATGCCGAGCGGCCGACAGGGCGCCGAGCGAAGCGAGGCTTGCTCTGTCGGAGCGGCGAAGAGTGCCGCCGTAGGCGGCACCACGCACTTGACGGCGAGCGCAGCGAGCCTGCTAGGAGTCGACCCCTTCCAGGGGGCGGATTCCCAACTCGACGTTCACGGTCTCCCGCTTGCCGGCGCGCAGCACGGCGAGGTCGACCCGGTCCCCCGGCCTCCGCTCCCGCAGGGCGATGACCAGGGCCGACATCGACCTGACCTCCCGCTCGGCCACAGCCACGATCACGTCGGCGGCGCGCAACCCGGCACTGGCCGCAGGGCCGTCGTCGACGACGTCGACCACCACCGCTCCGCCCGGCACGCCTGCCTCCTGGGCCGAGGCCACGTCGAGGTCCCGGCCTTCGATCCCCAGCCAGACGTGGACGGCCCGTCCGCTGGTGATGAGGTCGTCGGCCACCGAGCGGGCGATGTCGATGGGCGTGGCGAAGCCCAGGCCTTCGGCGCCGGCCTCGGACACGGCAATGGCGGTGGTGATCCCGATGACCGCACCGGCGCCGTCGAGCAGAGCCCCGCCCGAGGAGCCCGGTGCGATGGCGGCGTCGGTCTGGATCATGTCGAGCAGAGGCGGCCCGTCGGCCGTGGGCACACGTCGCCCCAGCGCGCTCACCACGCCCGTGGTCACCGACGAGCCGCCGATGAGACCGAGCGGGGAGCCGATGGCGACGGTGGCCTGGCCGACGCGCACGCCGCTGGCCGATCCCAGCGTGGCCACCGGAAAGGGAGCGTCGCCGTCGATCTTGACCACGGCGACGTCGGTGAGGGCGTCGGAGCCGATGAGCTCACCCTCGTGCTGGCTGCCGTCGGCCAGGACGACGTCGATGCTCCGGGCGCCGTCGACCACGTGGGCGTTGGTGAGCAGGTAGCCGTCGTCGCGGAACACCACGCCCGAGCCGCTCCCCCCACGGTCACCCGAGACCTCGATGCGGGCGATCGCCGGGCTGGTCTCCTCGGCGATCTGCACGACCCGCTCGGTCGAGCCCGCCTCCCCCGCAGGGACGACGGGCGTGACCAACTCCCGGACGGTCCCCGAGCGGTTCTCGGATCGGTCGAGCGCACCGGTGGCCGCGATCAGGCCGAAGGTGAGCACGGATCCGACCAGGCCCGAGAGGAGGGCCACAGTCCACCCGGCTGTGGTGGCCTGGGAGGGTCGAGGAGAAGACGGTGGGACCTCCGAGGGGTGGCGCCACAAGCGGTCTTCGGGTGGCGGCGGAGCCCGGAACTCGTCGGGCCTGACGCCCTGACCCTCGTCGGGTTCACTCCCCTCCATAGCGGCCGAGATTAGGGCCGGCGTCGTCACCCCCGGGCGCGGGTCGGCCCTTGCCGCCGCCGCCGCCGCCCCCAGCTCGGCGGTAGACCGACACGTGGTGCGAGCTGTCGTCGGCGAAGGGCTGGCCGTGCCACCCGCCGTGGCGCAGGGCCAGGGTGAGGCCGGCGCCGGCGGCCATGTCGTCCAGCTCGTCGGGACGGGTGTAGCGGATGTGCCAGGGGCGCAGTCGGATGCCGGCCTCGGTGATGGAGATGATGGACCCGTCGACGGTCTGGGTGGCCGGGTCACGCCGGGTGACCTGGAGCACCACCCGGTCGGCGTCGATCACCGAGGGGGCGACGGCGCCGGTGGGGGTATCCGGTTCGGGGCCGGGCACGAAGGCCTCGACCACGAAGGCGCCGCCGGGGCGCAGCCGCCGGGCCACGTTTTCCACGCAGCGCCGCTGCGCCGCGGCCGAGGCCAAGTTGAAAAGGGTGTTGTACGCAGCCAGGACCACGGCGAAACCGCCGGGTACGGAGACGCCCACGTCGGCGAAGTCGCCCAGCGCCACCGGGATGGCGTCACCTCCCGGCTTGGCCCGGAGGCGCTCGACCATGGCCGGGGAGGCGTCGATGCCGTGCACCTCGAGACCGGTTGCCGCCAGAGGCAGGGCCAGGCGACCCGTCCCGATCCCGAGCTCGAGGACCGGCCCGCCGTCAGCCATCGCGGCCACGAGGGCGACGGTGGCATCGATGTCGGAGATGTCGCCGTACCAGTCGTCGTAGACATCGGCGAAGCTCTCGCCGTAGGTCGAGGGGTCGAAGCCCTGCACCGGCGGATCATCGCAGGCGGGGCGTCGGGTCGCACGAGTTGCTGCCATTGCCTGACCCTCTCCTCTTCAACCCGACCGGCCAGATTCGGGTCATGCAGTACACCGAGCAGGGAGGGCCTGGCGGTGAGCCCGATCTCGGGCCGGTAACGACCTGAGGCAAGGGCTCGATCGGCGGCGCTTCCGGGCCGCACAGCTCCGCTGGCTGGCATCCCTGCAGTTCATTCACGGTCTTGGTACTGGCTTTCTTTCCCTC
>JAHWJI010000023.1 GCA_019348495.1 Actinomycetota bacterium
GGCCCTGATCGGCCTGTGGGAGAACGGCGCCCTGCTTGCCGCCGTGCTCGCCACGTTGACCACCTTCTGCATCGGCCTCGGCACCGCGACCGTCGTCGGCGCCGTGCTCGGTCTCGTCGTCGGCGGCTCGCCGGGCGCCGACCGGGCCATGAGCCCGACCTTCGAGTTCGCCCGGGCCATGCCCCCTGCGGCCATGGTCCCCATCGCCACCCTACTCCTCGGCTACGACGAGACGATGAAAGTCACCGTCGTCACGTTGGCCGCCATCTGGGCCATCCTGCTCAACACCAGGGCAGGTGTGCGGCGCATCGACCAGACGCTGCTCGACGCTGCCAGATCCCTGCAGCTCGGCACGGTCGAGCGGATACGCAAGGTGATCGTTCCCGCGCTGCTGCCGGCGGTCTTCCTCGGTGTGCGGGTGGCCGCCCCCATCGCGGTGGTGATCACCCTTCTCGTCGAGATCCTGACCCACGTCGAGGGCGTGGGTGCGCTCATCGCCCAGTCGCAACGGACCTTCCAACCCGCCCGGGTCTACGCCCTCATCTTGGTCGCCGGTGCGCTCAGCCTGCTCGTCAACGGCGTGCTCGGCATGGTCGAGAGCCACGTCTTCCGCTATCGCCCCGGCAAGGCCGATGGCAGCGAGTGAAAAGGACGTGTCATGGCGCCCATAACTTCGGTGCACCACCTCAGCCTGACGGTCACCGACCTCATGAGGAGCGTCGAGTGGTACACGCAGCTACTCGGGTTCTCGATCGAGCGAGAGATCCAAGGTGCGACGTTCCGCAGAATGCGTCTCCGCCACTCGGGCACGTCCGTCATCCTGACGCTGACCCAGCATCACGAGGGATCGCTGGAGACGTTCCGGGAAACGACCACCGGGCTCGACCACCTCGCCTTCCTCGTGCCAACCGTGGCCGACGTCGAGGCATGCGAGCGCCTCTTCGAGGACCGCGGGGTGCCGCACTCAGAGGTGAAGCGGGACGCCCCGGACGTGGCAAGGATCTTCTTCCGGGACCCCGACAATATCCAGCTCGAGGTCATGGCGGCGCCGCCGCGCCGCTGAGGGTACGCCTCAGCCCCCACGGCCATTACTGTGGGGCTGACCCGGTTCGCCGGTGGCCCGGACGGCCAGCGGCCGCGGGAGAGCCGCGTAGGCCCACGGGCGTCAGGTCGGCGATTAGCCAAGGCCCACATGAGCCCGCCGACTTTGAGGCCTAACCTCCGTGATGTTGTGATGGGGCCCCAACCTGATCTCCCGTCGACCGCGTGCGCCCCGGCCTCGTCGTTCGGCATCAACCGTCAGTTGGGTCGTCTCGCACTACCTTCGGCGGGATGCCCGGAGGATGGTCCCGTCAGCATGTGTGGCGGGTCGTGGTGGTCCGCTATGACGCCCCGGTGCCGGCCGGTGTGCACCCGGCCCTCGACGAGTTGGGTGAGCCGTGGCCGGCTGAGACCCAGGTCGGGGTTCCGGAGGGGATGTCGGTCCTCGTGGGACCAGACTTGTTGGTGGATGGCCGGCTGTCACGGTTCTTCCTGACCTTCGCGCCATCGAGCTTGGCCACGGCGCGGTCATACGCATCGACGTTGGCGACATTCTTTGGCTTCTTGGATCGCCGGGGCCAGTGCTGGGATTCGGCGACGGGGAAAGACCTGGACGCGTACCGGTTCTGGCGGTTGGCCGACCCGGCGAACCCTTGCCGAATCTCGGCGGCGTCGTTCAACCGGGAGCTGGCGGCGCTCGGCCGCCTCTACCGGTGGGTGCACGCCCGTGGGATGGTGGCGGAGAACCCTGTCCGGGTGCGCAAGGCGGCGGTGGGCGAGGGCCGGTTCGCTGATGTCCCGGAAGGCCGGGTGCGCGGCGCCAAGACGTCCGATGTGAAGTGGCTTACCTCACGGGCGTTCGAGCGGTGGAGGGATGTCGGGCTGTGCGGCTACCTGACTGACGGGCGCCGGGACCGGTCGTGGCGGGGCCGCAATGACACCCGCAACCGGGCCTATGTCAATGGCTTGTGGCGGCCCTGCGCTCGATCCTCCACACGGCCCCGGCGGCACCGTGAACGCCCCCGACGAACGCCGGGAGATCCTCGCCGCCATCGACCGTCTTCTCGCCGGCACCCCCCTCCGTTCCGACGGCAAGCTCACCATCGTGGACCTCGCCACCGAGGCCGACGTCAAACGGTGGGTCCTCACCCACAAGCACACCGACCTCAAAGATCTCTTCAACGCCAGGCTCAGAGCCGCCCGTTACGGGCCGCCCGCCATCCAGCAGCTCAAGGACCGCGTCACCGAGCTCGAAGCCGCCAACAACGAGCTCAAACGAGAGCTGGTCCGTCGCAACGAGGCTCTCGACGCCATGGCCCGCTGGCTCAACGTCCACGCCCTCAGCGCCACCCACCGAGAGCCCTCGCCGTCGCACCTTTTTCGCTCGGAAGGCGGCCCGTCATGACCACCCCAGGCCGGCAACACGCCCACCCACAACAAGCGAGTTGTCGACAAACTGGAGCATCAACGGCAACTGACGTCCGTCTCAGTCGCCCTCGTCGATGACCTCGCCGTCACCGATCTCGTCCTCCCCCGGGTCGTCGCCGCAGCCCGCCGTCACGCCGCTGAGGAAGAGCAGGGCCACCAGCCCGGCGGCAGTACGTCGTCTCATGGTCATGGCAGGCCTCCTGTCGAGGTGGAACGGGACACCGAACATCATGGCATGGCGCTCAGGCACCCACGCAGTTCGACCTCGTCGACGCAGCGTTTCAGCAGCGCGCTGGAGTCGGCGTAGAGGGTCACTCCGAACGGTCCTGGTCCAGCGACTGCTGCACGCTTCCGTCGGGTCGGTGGCGCCGGACGGAGCGCAGGCCAGGAGCCGATGCAGGGATGAGGTGGTGACTACGCCATCGCGGCAGCGACGGCGACCCCCGCGGTACTGCGGGTAGCGTGGGCCGGTGCACCCCAAGGTGGTTCGGACGGCGGGCCTCGTGCTGCTCGGGCTGACCACGCTGGCCTGCGCCAACTCCGGAGCCGGGACACCACCACAGATCGAGGCTGCTCCCCCCAGCCCGGGCGATCCGGTCAGGTCGGACGACTGCGTCGCCGTCCCCATCGAGCAGCGGGCGGCCCAGGTGCTGGTGGTCGGCGTGCCCGGCGCCACCATCTCGTCGGACCCCATGGTCGACGAGATCCTCGACGTCGGGGTGGGTGGGGTGTTCGTCACCTCGCCCAACGTGGAGTCCAGCGCCCAGATCGGGCAGTTCGTGAGCGACCTGCGGGCCCTGGCCGGTCGGCCCATCGTGATCGTCAGCGGCGAGGAGTCCGGCCGGGTCTCGGCTTTCCGCGACATCATCGGTTCCACAGCACCGGCTCGTACGCTGGCCTCCACCCGCTCCCCCGAGGAGGTACAGGCCCTGGCCGAGAAGGTGGGCTCCGACCTGGCCGCGCTGGGCTTCGACCTCGACCTCGCCCCCGTGGTCGACCTCGACGGCGGGCCGTCGGACGGCATCATCGGCGATCGTTCCTTCTCGGCCGACGTCGACGTCGCCTCCCGCTACGGCTTGGCCTGGGCCAGGGGGCTCGCCGCCGGCGGCGTGGCCCCCACGGCCAAGCACTTCCCCGGCCACGGGCGGGTGCTCGAAGACAGCCACCTCGAGCTTCCCGTCGTCGACGCCCCGCTCGACGAGCTACGGGAGACCGACCTCGTGCCCTTCGCCGAGCTGATCGACGCCGGTGTGCCCGTGGTCATGCTCGACCACATCGCCTACACGAGCCTCGATCCCGACCTCCCCGCCAGCCTCTCGCCCCGCGCCTACCAGCTCCTCCGGGAGATGGGCTTCGAGGGTGTGGCCATCACCGACTCGGTGGGCATGGGTGCGGTCAACCTGCTCTGGTCCTTCCCGGAGTCCGCCGTCATGGCTGTGGCCGCCGGGGCAGACGCGGTGCTCACCACTGATGGCAGCCAGGCTCGAGGCATGCGCGACGCGCTGGTCGAGGCCGTCCGCTCGGGCCAGCTTCCCGAGGACCGCCTGGACGAGGCTGCCGCCCGGATGGTCGCGCTGGCCGGAGGCGACCCCGAGGCCTTCGCCTGCCAGGCCGTCGAACTGCCCCGGCTCGTCCCCTGATCGGCACCTGTCCGTGGGGGTGATCAAGGGGGTGATCCTGGCCGGGGGGACCGGGAGCCGGCTCCACCCCCTGACCCGCATCACCAACAAGCACCTGCTGCCCATCTACGACCGACCCATGGTGACCTACGCGGTGGAGGCCATGGTCGACGCCGGAGTGGACGAGATCATGGTGGTGACCGGGGGCACCCACGCCGGGGAGTTCTTCCGCCTGCTCGGCAACGGCGAGGAGTACGGCGTCGACCGCCTGCTCTACGCCTACCAGGAGCGTGCGGGGGGCATCGCCGAGGCCCTGGGCCTGACTGAGCGCTTCGCACGGGGCGACAAGATCCTGGTCATGCTGGCCGACAACATCATCGAGCGCTCGATCCGGCCCATGGTGGAGGCCTTCTCCGCACAGGAGCGGGGCGCCCGCATCCTGCTCTCCCCCGTCGACGACCCTGCCCACCTGCGCCACCTGGGGGTGCCCGAGCTCGACGGTGACGGCCGGGTGACCCGGATCCACGAGAAGCCCGACGACCCACCGAGCACCTACGCCGTGACCGGCTTCTACTTCTACGACGCCAGCGTGTTCGACGTCATCCCCACCCTGACACCGTCGCGGCGGGGCGAGCTGGAGATCACCGACGTGAACAACTGGTACGTGGGCCAGGGCACCATGGAACTGGACGTCCTGGAGGGATTCTGGGGCGACGCCGGCGAGTCGATCGACGCCTACTACGAGGTAAACGACTTCGTGCGTGCCCACGGGGCAAACCACCCGGAGCCGCCGCCGGCCTGAGCGACGGCTTGGGGGTCGACAACGTGCGCCTTCGGGCCGCGGGCTCAGCCGGGTGGTGGTGGTGGTGGGCGCGTCGGTTGTGGTGGGCGCTTCGGTGGTGGTGGCGGGTCGCGCGGTGGTCGTCGAGCGCGGCCGTCTCTGCGTCGTGGTGGTGCGCTGCGGGGCCTCGGTGGTCGTCGTCGTAGGTCTGACCGTCGTGGTGGTGACCGTCGTGGGACTGACCGTCGTGGTGGTCTCCTCCGGCAAGGTGGGCGCCGGCGCCGTCGGCGGCGGCACGGTGGCGGCGGTGGTCGTGGACGTGGACGCAACCACTACGTCGCTGATGGGTGCGGGCGGGGCGCCGCCATAGGCGACAGAGGCGATGAGCACACCGAACAGCGCGCTGGATGCGGCTGTGACGAGGTAGTGGAAGCGGCGATCCAGGCGCATGGACCACCAACGTAGTGAGGTGGCGGCCACAGACCGTGGATCGTGCCGATCGGCAGACCGTTCGGGGTACCCGGCGCTCAGGCCATGATCGTGGGTTGCTCCGTGGTGGTGGTGGGCGGCACCGTGGTGGCCGGGGGCGGCGGCGCCGCCGTGGTCGTGGTGGGCGGCACCGTGGTGGTCGTGGTGGGCGGCACCGTGGTGGCCGGGGGCGGCACCGTGGTGGTCGTGGTGGGCGCCTCGGTGGTGGTCGTGGTGGGCGCCACCGTGGTGGCCGGGGGCGGCACCGTGGTGGTGGGCCGCGGGCGTGTCGGAGGGGGGGAGGTGGGGCGGGGAATGATCACCACCGGCGGGGAGGGCGAGGGACCGATGGGCGAGGGCGTGGGTGCGCGAGGGCCACTGGGCTGACGAGCGGGCGACGGTGGGCCAGCCACCAGCAGGAGGCTTGCCGGGGCAGGACGGGGCCTCTCGATCGGTGCAGCCGGGCCTTGCCCCCCCGGCTCCTCCCCGGTTCCGCTGGTCGGCGCCAGGGGCGTGGAGGGGATGATCTCCTCGGGCACCGTGGGCAACGGCACCGTGGGTGGGGGCGCCGGGCGGGCGGCGGTCACCCCACCGATTCCTGCGGTCGTCGTCGAGCCGGGGCGGGGCCCCAGCACCCCGTCGTTGGACGAGCCCATGGGACCATAGGCGACCACCACCATGAGTAGGCCGAGCAACCCGCTGGTCACGACCGTCACGACATAGTGGAGACGACGATCCCGGCCCATCGACGCCGACGATAGTGAGGTGACGAGGGGAAACGGTAGGCCCCTCGTCACCATTCCCTCACACGCCCCTCGTGAACGAACGGGCGTTTGGCTAGGCTGGGCGCATGCGCTGGAAGCTGGAGGGCCACGGTGAGCGCAGCGCCGCTGGCCAAGGGGCGCTGTTCGGCGGCGAGGCCGACGGTGCCGTGGTCGAACGGCGGCCCGGGAAGGGCGCGTTCTCGGGCATGGAGTTCCTCCACGTGCGGGCCCGCACCATCATCAACAGCCTGGGCCCCTCGTCGCCGCTGCCCTTTCGCCACACCATCAACGCCTACCGGGGCTGCAGCCATGCGTGCACCTACTGCTTCGCACGGCCGTCGCACGAGTGGCTGGAGCTCGACATCGACGAGGGCTTCGAACGCCAGGTGGTGGTGAAGGTCAACGCCGTCGAGCGCCTGGGCCGGGAGCTGGCGCCCCGACGATGGGCCGGGGAGTCCATCGCTATGGGGACCAACACCGACCCCTACCAGCGCTGCGAGGGCATCTACGGCCTGACCCGGGGCCTGGTCGAGGTGTTGACCACGCACCGCAACCCCTTCTCCATCCTGACCAAGTCCACCCTCGTCGTGCGCGACCTCGACCTGCTGGCCGAAGCGAGCAGGTGCACCGACGTCACCGTGAACCTGTCCATCGGCACACTCGACCCCGAGGTGTGGCGGGCGACGGAGCCGGCCACGCCCCACCCACGCCGGCGGGTGGAGGCTGTCGCCCGCCTTCGGGCTGCTGGCGTCCGCTGTGGCGTGCTGGTGGCGCCGGTGCTGCCGGGGCTGTCCGACAGCGCCGCCCAGCTCGAGGCGGTGGTGGCGGCGTGCACTGAAGCGGGGGCCTCCAGCATCTCCGGCGGCCAGGTGGTCTACCTCAAGCCCGGGACCCGAGAGGTGTTCCTGGCCCACCTGGCCCGTACCCACCCACACCTGCTCGAGCGCTACGAGCAGCTCTACCAGGGTGTCTACGCGCCCGAGGAGCTGCGTGGTCAGGTACAGCGACGCCTGCGTGACGCCATCGACCGCCACCAGGGCCGGCACGTGGACATCACCCGCAACCGGGAGCCCCGAGCCGCCCGCCCGTCCCTTGCCCCCACCTCCTCCCCAGGTCGGTCAGCCACGTCGACGCAGCTGGGCCTGTCGCTGTGAGGTTGACTGGCGTCGATGACGTCGCGCCAGCTCGATCCGCTCGTCCGCTTCCAGGAGTGGCTCGACGCCGTCGTCGCCGCCGCGGTGCCCGAGCCCACGGCCATGGTCCTGGCCACCACCGATGCCGCCGGGCGGCCGTCAGCTCGCGCCGTGCTCCTCAAGGGGGTCGACCAACGGGGATTTCGCTTCTTCACCAACTACGCCAGCGCCAAGGCCGCCGACCTGGCGGCCAACCCCGCGTGTGCCCTGGCGTTCGTGTGGCCGACCCTGGCCCGCCAGGTCCGGGTGGGCGGACACGCCCAGCGGATCTCCCCCGAGGAGTCAGGCGTCTACTTCGCCACTCGTTCCCGGGGAAGCCGCCTCGGGGCGTGGGCTTCGCGCCAGAGCCAGGTCATCACCAGCCGCCAGGTCCTCGAGGACCGCCTGGCCGAGCTGGAGGATCGCTTCGCCGGCACCGACGACATCCCCCTGCCTCCGTTCTGGGGCGGCTACCTGGTCGTGCCCGACAGCATCGAGTTCTGGGAGGGCAGACCCGACCGCCTCCACGACCGTCACCGCTACCGCCGATCGGCTCCGGGCGAACCATGGGTGGTCGAGCGCCTCTCGCCCTGACGTAGAGGTGCCGGCATTGCCTCGCCTTCGACGGCGACGACGACCTGGTCGCGTACCTGCGCGCGCCATGGTCGTCTACGCCGAGGCACGTCTGAAGTAGGGCGGCGGCGTGCGACCGCCCTGGCCTGGCCCTCGAGGTGCTGTTCGGCCGGACAACACTGCGAGGGCCGTAGCCTGGGCCAGCCGCAGACCCCGAGGAGCGAACGATGGCCGACCGGCTGATGCCCGCCGCCTTCTTCGGGCACGGCAACCCGATGAACGCCCTGGATCGCAACCGCTACACCGAGGCATGGCAGGCCTTTGGCGCCGGCATCCCCCGACCTCGGGCCATCCTCGTGATCTCCGCCCACTGGTACACCAACGCCACCGCCGTCACGGCCATGGTCCGACCTCGCACCATCCACGACTTCTACGGCTTCCCCGAGGACCTGTTCGCCGTCGAGTACCCGGCGCCCGGTGCCCCCGACGTGGCCGCCGAGGTGGCCGAGGTGGTCAAACCGACCGGCGTCGGGCTCGATCACGACAGCTGGGGCATCGACCACGGGACCTGGTCGGTGCTGGTGCACGCCTTTCCGGCAGCCGACATCCCCGTCGTCCAGCTCTCCATCAATGCCCTCAAGCCCTTCGAGTACCACGTCGACCTGGGAGCCAAGCTCGCCCCTCTCCGGGAGCGGGGCGTGCTGGTCGCGGGCAGCGGCAACGTCGTGCACAACCTCAGGCGGATCGACTGGTCCCAGCCCGAGTCGGGGTTCGACTGGGCCCGGCGCTTCGACGAGGCGGCCCGGGAGGCCATGACCTCGGCGCCCGAGAGGATCGAGGGGCTCCAGGACCACCACGCGTTCGGCCAAGCCGTGCCCACTCCCGACCACTTCATCCCCCTGCTCTACCTGGCCGGGTTGGCGTCGGCCGCCACCCGCTCCGCCGAGGTCCTCGTCGACGGCTACGCCATGGGCTCGCTGTCGATGACCTCCTACACCCTCGACGCCGACTGCGACGTACGACTCGTGGAGACCGACGGCTCGCCCGAGCTGCCCCGCCTGCCCGCCGACGAGATCAACGTCTGACGCCAGCCCGGGAGGACTCGTGGCCATCCCAGGTCCTGAGTCGACGGCTCAGGCTCCGAACCAGTCACCGTGGGCAACGACGCCCGCCAGCTCGAGAGCAGCTCGGCGGCGGGGTAGCGCAGCTCCAGGCGAGGGGTGCGCACGGCCACATCGGCCAGGGCCGACGAGGGTGGGCCATGGATGATCGTCGCGCATCCGGTCCTGGTCGTTCCCTGGGGTTGGACCGACGTCGGACGCTCGGCTCAGGAGCCGGTGTGGCGATCCCATCGGGCGGTGAAGGGGTCGGTCCAGGTCACCTGGGCCGGACGGGCGGCGGCGACGACCCTGTAGCGGGCCAGGGTGGCGTTGCTGGCCGAGCCCCGGCGCTGCCCGTCGACCCAGATGTCGAGGCCCTGGCCGACGGGGATGATGCTGGCCCAGACCTGGGGCGGCTGCTCGCCGTCGAGATCGGCGCCCTGGAGGGCCTGGATGCTGCCGGTGTTGATGAGCTGCTGCATGAGCGCGGCCATCTCGGTGTCGCTGGCCTTGCCCGACTGGTACCGGGCCAGCGACTCGGCCACGTCGTGCTCGGCCGCCCGGTGCTCGCGGGAGGGGTGCCCGCCCCCCCGCCCTCCGTCCCGACGGCCCTCGACCATCTCAGGCCACCTCGGGGAGGACCTGGCCGGCGAGCAGGCCCAGGTGGTCGAGGTCGGCCAGGTCGAGCACCTGCAGGTAGACCCGCTGGGCACCGGCGTCGCCGTAGCGCCGCAACGCCTCCACCACCTCGCCGGGCATCCCCGCAGCCCCGTTGCACCGCAGCTCCTCAGGCTCACGGCCGATGGCTGCCGCCCGGCGACGGACCTCGTGCTCGTCGCTCCCGCAACACACCACCAGGGCCACCGACCAGATCATCGAGGCCGGGTCCCGGTCGATGGCCTCACAGGCTCGCGAGACCCGGTCGCGCTGGGTGACGAAGTCGTCGACAGGGGCGAAGGGCAGGTTGAACTCGGCGGCGAAGCGGGCGGCCAGGGCGGGCGTGCGCGAGGGCCCCGACCCACCCATGATGACCGGGGGGTGGGGCCGCTGGCGGGGCTTGGGCAGGGCCGGGGAGTCGGTGAGGCGGTAGTGGCGCCCGGGATAGGAGAACCGCTCCCCCGGGGACGTCGCCCACAGCCCGGTGACGACGGCGAGCTGCTCGGCCAGGCGGTCGAAACGCTCGGCCACCGGGGGAAAGGGGATGGCGTAGGCGGCGTGCTCCTCCTCGTACCACCCCGCCCCCAGGCCCAGCTCGACACGGCCCCCGCTCATCTCGTCGACCTGGGCCACGGCGATGGCCAGGGGCCCGGGGTGGCGGAAGGTGGCGGCGGTCATGAGCGTTCCCAGGCGTATCCGCTCCGTCTCCCGGGCCAGGGCGGCCAGGGTGATCCAGGCGTCGGTCGGACCCGGGTCGCCGGCGCCGTCGCCCATCCTCAGGTAGTGGTCGGAGCGGAAGAACCCGTCGAACCCACCCGCCTCGGTGGCCCGGGCCACGGCCAGGAGGTCGTCGTAGGTCGCGCCCTGCTGGGGCTCGGTGAAGATCCGTAGCTCCATGGGCACCAGCTCAGCCTTCGACTCCGACTCCGACTCCCACGCCGCCGCCGCCGTCGCCGTCGCCGTCGCCCGCATTGGCGGCGACCACCGCAGGGTCCGCCACCGCATCGACACGACGGCCCCGACGCCGCACCACCATCCCGGCCCCCGCCAGTCCCACCAGCGCCGCCAGCACCACCCCCAGGCCCGTGCCTCCCCGGGCCAACCAGGTCGAGGCCGACGACGACCAGTCGCCCACCGCACCGACGGGGCTGACGGCCGCAGGGTTGGCCGGGTCCATGGCGTAGATGCCGTAGTACAGCAGGTAGGCCCCCACCACCACGAGCAACACGCCGGCGACCCGGTCGGCGTAGCGCAGGGCGTGGCGTAGGTGGCGCACCATCGACTCGCGAGCCAGGGCCAGGGCGACGGAGACCACGAGCAGCACCAGGCTCATCCCCAGCCCGTAGGCCACGAAGGCCAGCAGGCCCGACAAGGGGTTGGCCCGCTCGGTCGTGCCCGCCACCACGGTGAGGAAGACGGGCAACGTGCACGACAGCGAGGCCACCGCGTAGGAGATCCCGAACAGCACCATCGAGCTGACGCGGCGGCTGTCGCCGCCTCGCTCGAGGCGGGGCAGGGCCAGCCTGATGCGCCGACCACAGAGCATGCCCACCCCGAGGGCGAGCAGGGCGGCCCCGATGACCAGGGTGAGCCAGGGCATGGTCCGGTAGACCCAGGTGACTCCGGCGTTGATGACCAGGCCCAGCACCGAGAACACCGCCAGGAAGCCCACGGAGACCGCCCCGGCGGCCACCAGCGCACGCGGCACCCGGCCGTCGCCGTCGGCTTCGGCGTCGTCGACCCCGATGAAGTAGGACAGGTAGGCCGGCAGCATGGGAAAGCCACAGGGGTTGACCGTGGCCACCAGGCCGGCGGTGAAGGCGTAGGCCAGGGGGACTTCGAGCATCTAGCCCACCAGCTCGTCGATGTGCCGGCGCAGCTCCTCGGCTGACAGCTCGCCGGCGGCGATGTCGGTCACCCTTCCCTCGGGCGAGACGAACAACGTCGAAGGCATGACCACCACGCCCAAGGTGGTGGCCACATCGCCCTCGGGGTCCACGAGCACGTCGTAGGTCACCCCGGTCCGGGCCACCAGGGCCCGGGCGTCACCGACCGGATCACGCAGGTTCACGCCCACAAAGCTGACCTGGTCTCCTCGCTCCTGGTGTACGGACTCGAACGCCGGCATCTCGGCCACGCACGGCGTGCACCACGAGGCGAAGAAGTTGATCACCAACGGGGTGCCCCGGTAGTCGGCGAACGACCCGAGGCCCCCTTCGAGACGGCTGAGGTCCTCGGTGGGCAAGGACGCGCCGATGACGTCCCCGCCGCCCAGCGCAGGCGCCGGGACCTGATCCTCGCCCGAGAGCTCGAGCTCGACCTCGGGGACGACTCGATCGTCGCCCGTCGGGGCGAGGAGCGCGGCCGTCACCACGGCCGCGGCCAGGGCGACAACGGCGGCCAGGGTCCCGAGGAGGAGGGGATGGAGACGCCGGTTGCGTCGGTCGGGACCGGGGGGCGGGGACGTCTCGGTGGCGGGCATCGTGTCGATGCCGCCGAGGATATCCCCCGCCCCCTGCCCGGACGGCTCAGGCCGAGCGGATCTCGGGGACCACGACCACGTCGATCCCGTCGATGACCACGACCTCGGCCGGCCGGTGCTTGGGGGGCCGACCCCGCCGGCGCTTGTGGGCCAGCACCCGGCCGTTCACGAAGAGCTCGCCACCCCACACACCACACGGCTCCTGGCGCTCGAGCGCGGCCTGCAGGCAGGCGTGACGGACGGGGCAGGTGGTGCACAGGTGCTTGGCCCGGGCGATGTCGTGGAGGTCCTCGGAGAAGAAGAGCTCGACCATGGTGGTGGTGCCGTCGTTGCAGGCGGCCGACGTCCGGATGTCGGCCGCCTGCTCCCGTTCGACCAGCACGTCGATGGACATCTTGTTTCCTTCCAGGTCGTGGCGGCGTGCGCCGAAAAACCAGAAAGGCCGTCGGGTTGTCCCGACGGCCTGGGTGACTTCGACGCTTGCGGATGTCGCTTACGTCGAAGGCTCCTTGGGCCGGCAGGTGCCGTAGGCCGGAATGCCGTTCTCGTCGGATCGCGTGCCAAAGGTTCGCTCCGACAGGGAGACGGGTCCCGGGGCACGCCACCCGACGGTGGCCATGGGCATGGCGGTGACCCCGGTGTGCACGGCCCCGGGCGCGAGGGTGCAGGTACCCGGCTGATGGATCCGTGCTACTGCTCGCCGCTGCTTCATCGCACCTCCCGACCGCGCTCGGCCCCGACCGACCGGGGGCACCTCGGCATACCACCACGCCGCCGATGCCCAGTCAACCTATTTTCTCCCTGTGCACCACCGGCGCCACCGGAAGGACGTGCCCGGCCACGATCACCAAGCTCGCCGCCGCCGCAACCAGCGACACCAGGCCGCTGGCCACCACCAACGCGGGCACGCCCAGCATGCGGGCCGCCACCCCTCCCACCAGGGCACCCACAGGGATGCACCCCCACACCCGGACGTGGAAGGCCAACAGCTGGGGGCCCTCCACCACACGGCCGGCGCCGACGTGGAGCAACGCTCGCCCGAGGACGGCGACGGCCATCGAGCCGCCGGCGCCTGCCCCGAGGGCGACGGCGGCGACCAGCGGGCGCGACGCCTCACCCACCAACCCGGCGGCCACGTAGCCTGCCCCCGAGGTCACCAGGGCGAGGGCCAGCCCGGCTCTCAGACCGACGACGCGCCCGACCGACGGCGCGGCCAGGGCGCCGAGCGCGCTGGAGCCGGCCAGCCCGGCCAGCAACAACCCGAAGGCGGGGGCCCCGAGGCCGAGGTCGTCAAGGGCGAAGAGCACGAGCACGCCCAACACGGCGCTGGCGGCTGCGGAGGACACAGCCACGACGAGGGTGACCGCCGCAGTGCCCGGCGCCAGCGCGGGCACGCCCGTGCCTCTGGCGAGCCCAGCGGATGGCGCCGGATCCCCCCCCGCCGTGGGCGACCCCGGTAGCGGCGTCCGCAGCGACAGCGCGGCCAGGGCGGCCAGGGCGAACACTCCCACGTCGAGCAGGAAGGGCAGGGCCGCAGCCAACTCGTAGACCAGGCCGCCGGCGGGCAAGCCGACCACGGCCAGGCCGACCATGGCATCCCGGCGCAGGCCCTGGTCGAAGCCTGATCCCGCCCCGGCGACCTCGGCGTCGGACTCGGCCCGGTCGGCCAGGGCCTCGCCCACCCCGATGACCAGGGCGGCGACCACCAGCGCCAGCACCGTCTCGGCCCCGCCCAGGGTGAGCAGGCCCACCACGGCCACGGCCACGGCTCGGAGCGTGACACCCAGGCCGAGCACGGTGCGTCGGTCGGCGTCGACCCAGGCCGAGCGCCCGGCCATGGCCACCACCGCCCACGGGAGGTGCTGGGCGGCGAACACCGCGGCCACCGCCAGGGGATCGCGGGTGAGTCCGGCAGCCACGAGGGCGAGCGCAGTGGCCGCCATCCCGTCGCCCACCCCGGCCAGCACCAACGACCGACGCATCCGGCGCTGGTCACCTTCTCGCTGGGGCGCCCGGCTCACGGTGGGCCACCGTAGGCCAGCATGGAGGCATGCCCGGCTCTCCTCCCCCACCGACGTCTCCGCCGCCGCCGTCCCAGCTCGTCACCTTCCCGGGACGGGGGCGGCGGTTCACGACCACGAGCCGGGTGCGCTACGGCGACACCGATCCCTCCCGCCGGCTGCGCCTCGACGCCCTGGCCCGGGCGGTGCAGGACGCAGGCAACGACGATGTGGCCGACGCCGGCTTCGACCCGGCCTCACCCTGGCTCGTGCGCCGCACCTGGGTGTGGGTGCCCACGGCCTGGCCTGTCCTCGGTGAGGAGCTGACCATCGCCACCTTCTGTGCCGGGCTCGGAGCTCGTTGGGGCGAGCGTCGCACCACGGTGCGCTCGGTCCGGGGGCTGGCCGAGGTGGGCGCGGTGTGGATCCACCTGGGGGACGACGGCCGTCCCGCCCGACTCCCCGACGACTTCGTGGCCGTCTACGGCGAATCGACGGGCGGACGTCGCACCTCGAGTCGCCTCCATCACCCCCCACCACCACCACAGGCCGAGGTCCGGCCCTGGCCCTTGCGGGCCAGCGACCTCGACGTCTACGGCCACGTCAACAACACCGCCCTTTGGCTACCCGTCGAGGACGAGATCGCCCGCCGCGCCCTCGTGCCCCGCCTGGCCGAGATGGAGTACCGCGCTCCGGTGGAGGCCGACGACGAGGTGACGCTGCTGGCCGACGTCGTCGATGGCCGCGACCTGCGACTCTGGCTGGTGGCCGGTGACGAGGTGCGGGCGTCGGCCTGGCTGGTGAGCTGACCCGGCGTGGTGATCGACCTGGTCGTCTTCGCCCTCGGCTGGTGCGCCGGCTGGTGGCTCTTGTGGCGGGTGCCGACTCCGGTTTCCGGAGGGACCGATCCGCTCGGCTCGCTGCCGGCGGTCTCGGTCGTCGTGCCCGCTCGCGACGAGCAGGAGGCGCTGCCCGTGCTGCTGGCCTCGCTGGTGCCCGAGCTCCACGCCGGCGACGAGGTGATCGTGGTCGACGACCACTCGAGCGACGCCACCGCCGACGTCGCTCGCCGGGGTGGGGCGATGGTGGTGAGCGCCCCGGCTCTGCCCGCCGGCTGGCAAGGCAAGTCGTGGGCCTGTCAGACGGGAGCGGGCGCGGCCAGCAACGGGCTGTTGGTGTTCCTCGACGCCGACACCCGCCTCGAGCCCGGAGGCCTCGACCGCCTCCGGCGCGCCGCCGCCCTCACCGGCGGTCTCTACTCGGTGCAACCCTGGCACGAGGTCGTCCGTCCCCACGAACGGCTGGCGGCGCTGTTCAACCTGGTCGCCATGATGGGCACGGGGGCCTTCACGCCCCGAGCCCGAGCCCGTACGGTGGGCGCCTTCGGCCCGTGCCTGGTCACCAGCGTCGCCGACTACCGGGCGGTGGGCAGCCACGCCTCGGTGCGAGGTGCGGTGCTCGACGACCTGGCGCTGGCCGAGCGCTACCGGGACGCCGGGCTCCCGGTCACCCTGCGGGGCGGGCGCGGCACCATCACCTTTCGCATGTATCCCGCTGGACTGTCCCAGCTCGCCGAGGGCTTCACCAAGAACTTCGCCTCGGGCGCCCGGGCTGTCCGGCCCCTGACCCTGGCCTTCCTCTGCGCCTGGCTGGCAGCGCTGAGCGCCCCAGCGGTGCTGGTGGCCGAAGCCCCGGGCGTGGCCGCGGGTTGCTACCTCGCCGTCGCCGGTCAGCTCCGCGTCCTGCTCCGCCGTCTGGGCTCCTTCGGCGCCGTCACCGCAGCGCTGTACCTGGCGCCCCTGGGCGTCTTCGTCGCCGTGTTCGCCCGCTCGGTGGTGGCCACCTTCGCCCGGCGCCGGGTCAGGTGGAAGGGGCGGGATCTGGGGACCCGTCCGCCGGCTTGACCGCCGGCTTGAACAACATCTCCCGGTAGTAGCGCAGCTCGGCCACGCTCTCGCGCACGTCGTCGAGGGCCCGGTGGCCTCCGGCTTTGCGGGGTGCGCCGTCGGCCACCTCGGGGTACCAGCGCCGGGCCAGCTCCTTGAAGGTCGACACGTCGACCGAGCGGTAGTGCAGGTAGTCCTCGATCTGGGGGAGGTGGGCGGCGAGGAAGCGGCGGTCGGTGCCGATCGAGTTGCCGCACAGCGGGACCGACCGGGGCTCGGGCACGTGCTCGGCCAGGAAGGCCAACGTGGCCAGACCGGCCTGCTCGAGGGACACCTCGGACGCCTCGATGGCGGCCAGCAGGCCACTGCGGGTGTGCATGTCGCGCACCGTGGCACCCATCCCCGCCAGCACCTCCGCCGGCTGGTGGATGACCAGATCCGGCCCCTCGGCCACCACCTCGAGCTCGTCGTCGGTGACCAGGGTGGCGATCTCGACGATGGCGTGGCGACCGGGGTCGAGGCCGGTCATCTCCAAGTCCATCCAGACGAGCACGCCGGGATCGTACGCTGCGCCTGTGCTCGACGTACCTGTGGTCCGCCTCGACCCCCACCTGCCCCTGCCCGGCTACGCACGCGCCGGTGACGCCGGCGCCGACCTGGTGGCCCGCCACGCCGCGGTGCTGCGCGCGGGCGGCGGGCGCGCCCTGGTGGCCACCGGCGTGGCCGTGGCCCTGCCCGAGGGATGGGCCGGTTTCGTGCAGCCCCGCAGCGGGCTGGCCCGCCATCACGGCGTCACCTGTCTCAACGCCCCCGGGCTGATCGACGCCGGCTACCGAGACGAGGTGAAGGTCCTTTTGGTCAACACCGATCCCGAGGCCGACTACGAGGTGCACAGGGGTGACCGCATCGCCCAGCTCGTCGTCCAGCAGGTGGCCCAGGTGGCGTTCTCCCCGGTGGCCGAGCTGCCCCCGTCGACCCGGGGGACGGGTGGTTTCGGCTCCACCGGTCGCTGAGGCGTCGGTGGGAGATGCGTTCTCGTCGGCCCTGTCGAGCCAGCGCCGCGGGGCTACCCCGGGGGGCGGCCCCGCTCCTGGGCCTCGGCGCCGACCACCGCCACGGCAAGGGCCGTGGTGAGCGGGACCGAGGTCACCAGGCCCACGCTGCCCACCAGCGCCCGCACCACCTCCACCGCCACCGACTCCCCGTTGATGACGTCGGCCAGTCCCTGGTCGGCCTGGGTGAACAGCAGGAACAGCGGGAGAGAGGCGCCGGCGTAGGCCAGGACCAAGGTGTTGACCGTCGAGGCGATGTGGTCCCGGCCGATGCGCACCGCCGAGCGGTACAACGCCCAGCGGCTGAGGCCGGGATTGGCGGCGTGGAGCTCCCACACCGCCGACACCTGGGTGACGGTGACGTCGTCGAGGACCCCGAGCGCGCCGATGACGATCCCGCCCAGCAGCAGTCCCCGCAAGTCGATCTGGCCGGCGGTGACCTGGAGGAACGTGGCCTCCTCGTTGGCCAACCCGCTGAACCGGGCGGCATCGACGAACAGCGCACCCAGCACCCCGACCACGCCCAGGCTCGCCAGCGTGCCCACCAGGGCGGTGGTGGTCCACGCGTTGACGCCATGGGCGAGGTAGAGGGCCACCACGGCGATGACCGCCGAGCCCACCAGGGCCACGGCCAGCGGATTGGTCCCCTCCAGGATGGCCGGGAGCACGAAGGTGCTGAGCACGAGCAGGCTGGCCCCCAGGCCCATCAGTGCCCGCAGACCCTGCCAGCGCCCGAGGCCGACCACCGCCAGCACGAAGATCCCGGCCAACAAAAGAATCGGGCCCAGGCGCTGGCGGTCGGCGAAGCTGTACTCGAAGCCCTCGCCGGCGTCGGGGAAGTAGGCGAGGACGATCGTGTCGTCGATCTCCAGGTTGATCGCCCCGCCGAGGTCCGACTGCTCGGGGAGGTCGATGACCTCGCCTTGGTCCGGGCCCTCCAGCAGGGTCACCTGGGCCCGCACGCAGCGGAAGCCGGCGTCGGGGGTCGTCCCGGTGCACGCCCCCCGCTGGACCCCTACCACGCGCCCGTCGAAGAGCTCCCCGGACATCCCCAGCTCAGGGACCAGGTCGATTGCCCCGTCGCCCGGCCACAGGGCGACCACCCCCAGCGCGGTGGCGGCGAGGAAGGGCGCGACCAGCACG
This sequence comes from Actinomycetota bacterium, assembly GCA_019348495.1. Classification (GTDB taxonomy): domain Bacteria; phylum Actinomycetota; class Acidimicrobiia; order Acidimicrobiales; family CADCSY01; genus JADDRA01. Next base: position 18,167 of record JAHWJI010000023.1, read on the forward strand.
GCCAGGAGCCGCCGGCAGCGCTCGCTCGACGGGCGCCGCTCGCCCGGGACAGGGTCGTGGATGTGAACATGGGCCATGGCCCCAGCGTGCCCCGGCGCCGACCTCCCGCAGGGGCGGCGCCCCCTAGGAGGCCCCCTGGTGCTCGGCCAGCTCTCGGAGACGTTCGAGGCTGCGCGAGAGCAGCCGGGACACGTGCATCTGGCTGATGCCCAGGCGCTGTGCGATCTCCGACTGGGTCTTGCCCTCGTAGAAGCGCAGGAAGAGCATGAGCTGCTCGCGGTCGGCCAACTGGGCCAGCAGGGGATGGAGACCGGCTCGGCTCTCGGCCCGGACCAGGCCGGGGTCGAGCTCTCCGAGCTGGCCGATGAGGCCCGGGCTCTCCTCGTCGTCGCCCCGGCCGGCGTCGAGGGAGGCCGAGCGGTAGGCCGAGCCGGCGTCGACCGCCTCGATCACCTCGTCTTCGCTGGTGCCGGCTCGCACGGCGATCTCGGCCACGGTGGGCGAGCGCCCCAACTCGAGCTGGAGGTCGTCGACCACGCCGGTCACCCGCAGGTGCAGCTCCTGGACCCGCCGGGGGACCCGCACGGCCCAGCCCTTGTCGCGGAAGTGACGCTTGAGCTCGCCCACGATCGTAGGCGTGGCGAAGGTGGTGAACTCCAGGCCCCGGGCGGGATCGAAGCGCTCCACTGCCTTGACCAGGCCGAGGGAGGCCACCTGGACGAGGTCGTCGAGCGGCTCACCGCGGTTGGCGAAGCGCCGGGCCAGGTACTCGGCCAGGCCGAGGTGCGCCTCGATGAGCTGGTCACGCAGCTCGGGGCGGCGGGTGGCGGCGAACTCCTGGAAGGTCCGGTTCAGCGCCTGCTTGTCGGTGCGATCGAGGGTCACGGCGTCGCCGTCCGCCGCTTCGTCAAACGGAAGCGTACCGTGCCGTCGAGCTCGTTGACCTCGTGTTCGTCGACCACCGCCGACAGGATGCGGGTGGACAGGTCGCTGGCCGTGAGGCCGGCCCCGGCGTCGGGGAAATCGCCTGTGCCCTCGATGACGAGGCGGTCGGCCTGGAGGCGGTAGACGAGGGTCAGGCTGCCGTCACGACCCTTGGTGCCGACCAGGGCGAAGCACAACTCGTCGACCGCGATCTTCACATCCTCTATCTGGTCGAAGGAGAAACCCAGCCGGCTGGCCAGCCCGGCTGCGGTGAGGCGGGCCACCCGCAGGAGATGGGGCGTGGCCGACATGGTCAGCCGGATCTGTTCGCCCTCACCGTCATCGTCGGTCACGATGCACCCGCTCCCCGTCTCGCCCCGGCATTCGTGGAGCGAAGTTACACCGCGCCTGCACCGATCGGTCCTTGCTCCCCGCAGGGGAATCGCTGGTCCCCGGTCGCCACCCACTAGCTTGGCTCGAGGCGATGAACCCTTCCTCTGAGCTCGTCAGGCTGGAGATCCCGGCCCTGCCCGCCTTCGTCGGTGTGGCCCGCACGGTGGTCGCGGCCGTGGCCACCTCCATCCCCGGCATCGACGACGACCGTCTGGAAGACCTGCGCATAGCCGTGTCCGAGGCCTGCACCAACGCAGTGGAAGCGCATCAGGCCGCCGGCATGGACCAACGGGTGGTGCTGCGCTGCCTGGTCGACCCTGCCACCTTGGAGGTGCGGGTGGAGGACAGCGGCAGTGGCTTCGACCCATCCACCGTCTCGCCCCGGCCCCCCGTGAGCGACCCCTCCCACCTCAACGCCGAGCGGGGATGGGGCCTCCAGCTCATACAGGCCCTGGTCGACGACGTCACCTTCCTGCCCAGCAGCGAGGGGACCACCGTGCACCTCAGCATGCGCCTCTACTGACGGGACGCCGAGCGACAACGAGCTGGTCCTGTCGAAACGGGGATGAGCGAGCCGGAGGCCCTACCTGTCCTGTGGCCAACGGAGCCACGCCTGCGTTTGCTACTGCTGCCGCGCGGGGAACGTCGCGCGATGCAGATCCGCGCGGTGCTGGTCGACCGCGACGGCACCCTGGTCGTCGACGTGCCCTACAACGGCGACCCGGCCATGGTGCAGCCCGTGTCCGGCGCCCGCCGGGCACTCGACCGCCTCCGCCGCCGCGGCATCCCCGTCGCCGTGGTCAGCAACCAGAGCGGCATCGCCCGGGGGTTGCTCAGCACCGAGCAGGTCGACGCCGTCAACGCCCGGGTGGAGGAGCTCCTCGGCCCCTTCGCCGCCTTCTGGGTCTGCCCCCACGGCCCCGACGACGGCTGCGGCTGCCGCAAGCCACGACCGGGGCTGGTGCTGGCCGCCGCCGCCGCCCTGGGAGTGGCGGTGGAGTCCTGCGCCCTGGTGGGCGACATCGGCGCCGACGTCGACGCCGCCCTGGCCGCCGGCGCCCGACCCGTGCTGGTGCCCACGCCGGTCACCCGCCCTTCCGAGGTGGCCGCCGCTCCCGAGGTCGTGTCCAACCTGGACGCAGCCGTCGACCTGCTGCTGGGCGGCCAGCCCTCGTCGTGAGCGGTTCTCGGCTCCCCCACGTCCTCGTCGCCCGGCTCGACAACGCCGGCGACGTGCTGCTGGCCGGCCCCGCCGTGCGTGCCGTGGCCGCCGGCGCCCGTCGGGTCACGTTCCTCGCCGGCCCCGCCGGTCGCTCGGCAGCCGAGCTCCTGCCCGGGGTGGACGAGGTGGTCGTCTTCGACGCTCCCTGGGCCGGGTTCACGCCACCGCCGGTGGACACCGCCGCCACCGAGCGCCTCATCGGTAGTGTCCGGGGTCTTGGCGTCGACGAGGCCGTGGTCCTCACCTCCTTCCACCAGAGCCCGTTGCCCCTGGCCCTGCTGTTGCGCCTGGCCGGCGTGGCCCGCCTGGGGGCGGCCAGCGTCGACTACCCCGGCTCCCTCCTCGACGTGCGCCACCCCGTACCTGACGGCCTCCACGAGGTGGAGCGGGCCCTGGCGATCGTCGGCGCCCTCGGCCACCGGCTCCCCCCGGGCGACGATGCCACCTTGGCCCTGCGCCCTGGCCTGCCCACATGGCGGCCCTTCGAGGCACCCTACGTCGTGGTCCACCCCGGTGCCTCGGTGCCCGCCCGGGCGTGGGGCCCTGCGCCCAACCGGGCGCTGGTGGAGGCGCTCGTGGCCCAGGGACGACGGGTGGCGGTGAGCGGGACGACCGCTGAGCGAGAGCTGACCGCGACCGTGGCCGGTCCTCCGCGCCCCGAGGTGGTCGACCTCGGGGGCGCCACCGACCTGGCCGGCCTGGCCGGCGTGCTCCAGGGCGCCTCGGCCCTGGTCTGCGGCAACACCGGTCCGGCACATCTGGCCGCGGCCGTGGGCACGCCGGTGGCCTCGCTCTTCGCACCCGTGGTCCCCGCGGCCCAGTGGGCGCCCTGGGGCGTGCCCGTGGTCGTGCTCGGCAACCAGACGATCGCCTGCGCCGGCTGCCGGGCCCGCACCTGCCCCTTCCCCGATCACCCCTGCCTGGCCGCGGTCTCGGTCGACGACGTCCTGTCCGGCGTCGACACCCTCGACCCGCCCGACCGCCACCCGACCGACCGACGACCTTCCCGACCGGTGGGGGTCGGGCCGTGAGGATCGCCATGGTCTCCGAGCACGCCAGCCCTCTGGCCACGCTCGGCGGGGTGGACTCGGGCGGCCAGAACGTGCACGTGGCCGACCTGGCCCGGGCCCTGGGCCGCCTCGGTGTCGACGTGGTGGTCCACACCCGCCGGGACGATGCGTCGCTGTCCCGGCGCATCGCCTTCGCCCCCGGCGTGGAGGTCGACCACATCGACGCCGGCCCCGCCGCCTCGGTGGCCAAGGACGAGCTCCTCCCCTTCATGCCCGACTTCGCCCGAAACTTGAGCCGGGCCTGGGGTCGTGACCGGCCCGACGTGGTCCACTCCCACTTCTGGATGTCGGGCCTGGCCGCGCTGTGGGCGGCCGGGCCACTCGACCTCCCGTTGGTGCACACCTATCACGCCCTGGGAGTGGTCAAGCGCCGCCACCAGGGCCGCCACGACACCAGCCCGGCCACCAGGGTCGAGGTGGAGGCCATGCTGGCCGGAGCGGTCGACAGGGTGCTGGCCACCAGTGCCGACGAGGCCTTCGAGCTGGTCGGCCAGGGGGCCGATCCAGACCGCATCAGCGTGGTGCCCTGCGGGGTCGACCTGGAGCACTTCCGCCCCGACGGGCCGACCGAGCCCCGGCGACGCCGCCGCCGGCGCGTCGTGGTGGTGAGCCGGCTGGTGGAGCGCAAGGGGATCGGCAACGTGATCGCCGCCCTGCCCGGGCTGCCGGGAGTCGAGCTGATCGTGGCCGGCGGGCCCCCGGCCGCCCTGCTCGACCACGACGTCGAGGCTCGACGCTTCCAGGCCCTGGCCCGGCTGTTGGGCGTGGCCGACCGGGTGGAGCTGCGGGGATCGGTACCCCGCCAGCACCTGCCGGCGCTGCTGCGCTCGGCCGACGTGATCGCCTGCTGCCCGTGGTACGAGCCCTTCGGCCTGGTGGCAGTCGAGGCCATGGCCTGCGGGGTGCCTGTGGTGGCCTCTGCGGTCGGCGGCCTGGCCGAGAGCGTCGTCCACGGCGTCACCGGCTTGCACGTACCTCCCCGTCAACCGGGCTGCATCGCCGAGGCGCTGGGCTGCCTGCTCCACGACGACGGTCGACGGCGTGCCATGGGCGCCGCCGGACGGCAACGAGCACAGCACTTCGGTTGGGAGCGCATCGCCACCCGGACGCTGGCCGTGGCCGAGCGGGTCGCCATGTCCCCCCGGCCGGCGTCGCCCAGGACGGGGGCGCCCTCGTCGGGGCGCAAGCGAGGCACGTCCCTGGCCCAGGGCTCACAGCCGTGAGGGGATCCTCCCGGGGGCCCGTACCCACCGGGCGGCGCCACCTGGCCGCCCTGGCCGAACCACTGGCGGCCCTGGAGGCGCAGACCGAGCGGATCGACGGCTGGGGGCGCCACCTGGCCGGTGTGCTCAGCGGGGGAGGGAGGCTGCTGGCGGCCGGCAACGGCGGGAGCGCGGCCCAGGCCCAGCACCTCACCTCCGAGCTGGTCGGGCGCTTCCGCGACGACCGCCGGCCCTTCAGCGCCATCGCCCTCGGCGCCGAGTCCTCCAGCGTCACGGCCATCGCCAACGACTACGGCTTCACTGACGTCTTCGCCCGCCAGGTCCGGGCCCACGGCCGCCCGGGCGACGTGCTGGTGGTGCTCAGCACCTCGGGGACCAGCGCCAACGTGATCGCCGCCGCCGCAGCGGCCCGCGAGATCGGCCTGGTGGTGTGGGGCCTCACCGGTCCCGGCCCCAACCCGCTGCTCGCCTCTTGCGACGACGCCGTGGTGGTGGGCGCCGACACCACCGCCACCGTGCAGGAGGTCCACCAGGTCGTGGTCCACCTGCTCTGCGCCGCGGTCGAGGTGGTGCTCGACCCCCCCCGAGCGACGGCCCGCTCGCGCCGGGTCGTGGTGGTGGGTGACGCCTTGTTGGACCGCGACCTCGAAGGTGCCGTGGAGCGGGTGTGCCCCGATGCACCCGTGCCTGTGGTGGAGGTGCGAGCCAGTCACGCCCGACCCGGAGGGGCGGCCCTGGCCGCCGCCCTGGCCGCCGGCGACGGGACCGACGTGACCTTGATCACCGCCCTGGCCGACGACGGACCGGGACGGGTCCTCGCCGGCCTCCTCGACGACGCCGGGGTGGCTGTGGTCGATCTGGGCCTCGACGGCCCCACTCCCGAGAAGGTGCGGGTGCGGGCCGCAGGACAGTCCTTGCTGCGCCTGGACCATGGTGCCGGGGCGGGTGCCGTGGGCCCCGCCGACGACGCCGCCCGCTCGGCGCTCGCCGGTGCCGGCGCCGTGCTCGTCGCCGACTACGGCCGAGGAGTGACGGCCGAGCCCGGCCTGCGCCAGGCCCTGACCGAGCTCTCCCCCCGCATCCCCGTGGTGTGGGATCCCCACCCCCGTGGTCCTGCTCCCGTGCCCGGCGTCAAGGTGGTCACCCCCAACCAGGCCGAGGCCACCCGCGGGGGGCCCGGCGCCGGCGACCGCCTGGCCAGCATCGCCACGGTGGCCGAGTCGGCCCGCCAGCTGGCGGCTCGTTGGCAGGCCGGCGCCGTGGCCGTGACCATGGGCTCCCGAGGTGCCCTGCTGGCCGGCCCCGAGGGCCCCCCGCTCGTGGTTCCCGCCACTGTGGCCGCCGGCGGCGACCCCTGCGGCGCCGGGGATCGCTTCGCCGCCGGCGTCGTGGTGGCCCTGGCCGCCGGCGCGGTGGTGTCCGAAGCGGTGGAGGAGGGCGTGCGGGCCGCCTCGGCCTTTGTGGCCGCCGGAGGCGCCCATGCCTTCGTCGCCGGCAGCGACTCGTCCGCCGGCGCAGGCGCCGACATCGACGTCGTGGCCCGGGTGCGCGCCGCCGGCGGGCTGGTGGTGGCCACCGGAGGTTGCTTCGACCTGCTCCACGCCGGTCACCTCCACCTCCTCCAGGCCGCCCGGAACCTGGGCGACTGCCTGGTCGTGCTGCTCAACTCCGACGCCTCGGTACGCCGGCTCAAGGGCCCCGACCGACCGCTGCAGAGCCAGGACGATCGCGCTGCCCTCCTGGCCGGCCTGGACTCCGTCGATCAGGTCATCGTCTTCGACGAGGACACTCCGGTCGAGGCCCTCGAGCGCCTCCGCCCCGATCTCTTCGCCAAGGGCGCCGACTACGCCGTGTCCGATCTGCCCGAAGCTCGCACCCTCGCCCGCTGGGGCGGCGAAGCCGTCGTCCTGCCCTATCTGCAGGGCCGTTCCACCACCCGTCTCATCGAGGAGGCCCTGCGCCGTGCACCCTGACCCCCACCGGTGGACCGTCATCGTCACGGGAGGCTCCTCGGGGCTGGGGGCGGCCGTGGCCGAGCGCCTGGGCTCGGCCGGGGCCACGGCCGTGGTCCTCGACCGCCGACCGCCGGCTGCGGGGCTGGCCTACGAACCGGTCGACCTGGCCGACAGCAAGGATGCCGAGGAGGCGGTGCGCCGGGTGGCCGAGGCCCACGGTGGCCTCGACGCGGTGGTCACCTGCGCCGGCGTCGACGTGCCCGGTGCGCTGGTCGACGTGCCCACCGAGACCTGGGAGCGCATCGTCGCCGTCAACCTGTGCGGCACCGCCGCGGTGGTGCGGGCCGCGCTGCCCCACGTGGAGCTCGCCGGCGGGCGCATCGTGACCGTGGCCTCGACCCTCGGCCACCGGGCCGTGGGCGACGCCACTGCCTACTGCGCCTCGAAGTTCGGTGTGGTCGGCTTCACCCGGGCGCTCATGGCCGAGCTCAAGGGGCGGGTGGGCGTGACCCTGCTCACGCCCGGGGGCATGCACACCGGGTTCTTCGACGAGCGCGAGGAGCAGTACCGCCCCGGCCCCGACGCCCGGCTGTGCCAGGCCGGCGATGTGGCCGCCGCCGTGGTCTTCGCCCTGTCCCAACCCGAGGGCTGCGACGTCAAGGAGCTGGTGGTGGCCCATACCACCGAGACCTCCTGGCCCTGACCGGCCCGGCGGCGGCCGCTACTCCAGGAGGTCCCCCACCACCGCACACGGTGGAGGCGGCATGATCACCAGACGGGTGGCCTCGTGGTCACAGCGGGGACAGGGATCGACGTGGCGGCGGGAGCTGAGCCAGCGGGTGCGGGCGTCGTCGAGGGCCACCCGGAAGGCCCCCGTGTCGGGCTCCTCCTCCCAGCGGAAGTACGGCTGCCAGCGGGCCGAGACGGCGTAGGTGGGGTCGGCGCCCTTGGGCATCCGGCAGAACTGCATGAGGGCGGGATCGAGCAACCAGATGCTGTTGCAGGTTTCCACGCGCTCCATCCGGGCGACGTTACGTCAGCGCCACCCGGCGTGCACTCCCGGCGCCCGCCGAGACGCAACGGGGTCAGGGCGCAGGGGTGGCCAGGCGCGCGGCCAGCGCCCGGAAGGCGTGGCCCCGGTGGGACAGGGCGTTCTTCTCCGCCCGGGTGAGCTCGGCCAGGGTGCGGCCGTCGCCGGCGTCGGGCACGAACACCGGGTCGTAGCCGAACCCTCCCGTTCCCCGCCGAGCTTCGGTGATGACGCCGTCACACGCCCCCTCCGCCGCCACCTCTCGGCCGTCGGGAAAGGCCACCAGGGCCACGGTGCGCCACCGGGCCCGGCGGTCGGCCACGCCGACCAGCGCAGCCAGCAGCTTGGCGATGTTGTCGTCGAAGGTGGCCTCCTCACCGGCGTAGCGGGCCGTGCGCAGGCCCGGCGCGCCCCCGAGGGCACGCACCTCGAGCCCGGTGTCGTCGGCCACGGCCGCCTCGCCGGTGGCGGCCACCACGGCCCGGGCCTTGATGGCGGCGTTGGCCTCGAGGCTGTCGCCATCCTCCTCGGGCTCGGCCAGCCCAGGGGGCCGGGGCACCAGCTCCACGCCGCCCAGGCCGTCGGCGGAACCGAGCACGGCGGCCAGCTCGGCCACCTTGCTCTCGTTGGTGGAGGCCACCACCAGCCTCATCGGGGCGAAGGCGGAGTGGCCAGCACCTCGGACTGGAGGGCGAGGAGGTGGCTGATGCCCCCCGACGCCAGCTCGATCAGGCGGTCGAGCTCGGACCGGGAGAAGGCCATGCCCTCGGCGGTGCCCTGGATCTCGACGAAGCGCCCGCCGGCGGTCATGACCACGTTCATGTCGACCCCGGCACCGGCGTCCTCGACGTAGTCGAGGTCGAGCATGGGCCTGCCGCCGACCACACCGACCGAGACCGCGGCGCAGAGCTCGGTGATCGGGTGCGCCGGCAGCCGGCCCCCGCCCACCACCCGGCTGAGGGCGTCGTGGAGGGCGACGAAGCCGCCGCAGATCGATGCCGTGCGGGTGCCGCCGTCGGCCTGGAGCACGTCGCAGTCGACGATCACCTGCACCTCGGGCATGGCTCCCAGGTCGGTGACCGAGCGCAGCGACCGGCCGATCAGGCGCTGGATCTCCTGGGTACGCCCGCTCTGGCGGCCCTTGGCCGCCTCCCGGGGGACCCGCTCGGAGGTGGAGCCGGGCAGCAGCGAGTACTCGGCGGTGACCCAGCCCCGACCGGTGCCCCGCAACCACCGGGGGATCTCGGCGCCGATCGACGCCGTGCACAACACCCGGGTCCGCCCGAAGGAGACCAGGACCGACCCGGCGGGCGCCTCGGTGTGATCGCGCTCGAAGCGAACGGCCCGTAGCTCGTCGTCGCCCCGACCGTCATGGCGGGTCCCGAAGATGTGCGTCGACGACGTCACGCCCGGATCTCGTAGCGCTGGTCGATGGCAGCCACGTCGACGGGCAGGCCGTAGGCCTCGCTGGCGTCGGCCCGGGAGCGGACCGCGTCGACGCCGGGCTGGAGGTGGGTGATGACCAGGTGGTGGGCCCCGGCGGTACGGGCCGAGGTGCCGGCCTGGGCGGCGGTGAGGTGCTGCACCCGCCGCTCGGCGTCGGGGGCCAGTGACGCCTCGCACAGGGCCAGGTCGAGGCCGGGCCCCAGCTCCGAGAGCGACCAACCCGGCCCGGTGTCGGCCGAGTAGCCCAGCGCCGCGCCGGTGGCGTCTTGGACGCGCACGGCCAGGGTCTCGGGGGGGTGGTCGGTGCGCGAGAACGACAGGCTCAGGGAACCGACCTGGGCGGTGGCGCCGGCATGGACCTCGGTCCAGTCGAAGGCGGGCTCGAGGCGGCCGTTGACCTCAGCCGCCAGACGACGGACCTCGGGTGGCGAGAACACGGCCACGCCGGTGCGGGGCCGCAGGTGGCGCACCACGTTGTGGTAGGGCAGCACGTCGACCCAGTGGTCGGGGTGGGCGTGGGTGAGGACCACCGCGTCGAGGGTGTCGAGGTCCAGGTGGCGCTGGAGGTTGGCGAGGGTGCCCGGACCGGCATCCAGCCACACCGACGTGGCCCCGCTCTCGACCAGGTAGCCCGAACAGGCGCCGCCCGGCCCGGCGTAGGAGCCGTCGCAGCCGAGGACGGTGAGGGCCAGGGTCACCAGGTGACCTGCTCGACGGTACCCAGCTCGGGGCCGAGCATCTGGCGGCCGAGCGCCTCGAACCAGGCCACGTCGCCCGACGACAGGAACCGGTGGCGGCCGGCCCCGCCGGCCGGGTCACGGGCCACGCCCGAGGCGCCGAGCAGGGAGCGCAGCTCGAACGCCGTCTCGTCGGCCGAGGACACCAGCACCACATCTCGGCCGACCACGTCGCTGATGGTACGGGCGAGGAACGGGTAGTGGGTGCATCCGAGCAACAGGGCGTCGACCTGCGCCGCCCGCACCGGGGCCAGGAGGCGCTCGGCCAGGACGTGGACCTGGTCGGAGGTGGTGTCGCCCCGCTCCACGAACTCGACGAACCCGGGACAGGCGGCACAGGTGAGGGCCACGTCCTCGCCGGTGGCGGCCACCGCCCGCTGGTAGGCGCCCGAGGCGATGGTCCCGACGGTGGCGATCACGCCCACCCGGCCGTTGCGGGTGGCCGACACCAGGGCACGGGCGCCGGGCTCGATCACACCCACCACCGGTACCTCGACCTCGTCGCCCAGCGCTTCCAGGGCGGCGGCCGAGGCGGTGTTGCAGGCCACCACCAGGCACTTCACTCGATGGCGGTCGAGGAGGAACCGGGAGATCTGGCGGGCGAAGTCGCGTACCTCGCCCAGCGGCCGGGGCCCGTAGGGGTAGCGGGCGGTGTCGCCCACGTAGACCAGGTGCTCGGCGGGCAGCAGGTCGATCACCGCCCGAGCCACGGTGAGACCGCCGAAGCCGCTGTCGAAGACCCCGAGGGGGTCGTCCTGGGCGCTCAGCGCGAACCCGCCTCGTCGTCGCCGTCGTCACCGCCGTGCCGGCCGTCGAGGTCGACAGTGGCCCCCGGGAGGAAACCGAGCGTTCGCTGCGGGAAGGGGATCTCGATGCCGGCCTCGTCGAAGGCGGCCTTGACGGCCATGGCCACCCCCGAGCGCACGCGCCACGTGGTGGCGATGTCCGGTAGGTGCCACCAACGCAGGGCGAAGTCGATGCTCGACTCCCCGAACTGCTCGACCCAGGCCTCGGGAACGGGCTGGGGCCGCACCCCCTCCACCGAGGCCGCGGCCCGCAACAGGACCTGCTGGGCCGTGTCGAGATCGGTGCCGTAGGCGACTCCCACGTCCAGGGTCGTGCGCCGAGTTCCTCTGGCCGTGAAGTTGGTGATCGGAGCGTTGAGCACCTGCGAACACGGGATCAGCACCTTCTCACCGTCGTAGGTGCGCAGGATCACGGTGCGGAAGTTGACGTCCTCGACGGTGCCTTCGATCTCGTTGGTGGCGATCTGGTCTCCCAGCCGGAACGGCCGCCGCGACTGGAGCAGCACGCTGGCGAAAAGGTTCTCCAGGATGGACTGGGCAGCGAACGCCAGGGCCAGCCCGCCGATACCGAGGGCACCCAGCAGGGGCCCGAGGCGCACGCCGAGGACCTGGAGGGCATAGACGAAGCCGCCCACCACGACCAGGGCACCCACCACCCGCCCCACGAGCTGCGCCGCCTTGCCGGCCCCTTCACCCCGCTCGACGAGGTGGGCGGTGAGCGCCTTGACCACCCGGCTGAGGACGATGGCCCCGATGAGGATGACGGCGGCGGTGATCCAGTCGGTCGCCGACAGCCCCTGGAGAGCCTCGGCCAGCTCCTCCTCCGGCGCGACCTCGACGGACGCGGCCAGGGTCAGGGCGCCGAGGGAGGTCACGCGGCCATGTTCCCACGCTCGATCGCCGGCACCGCAAGTATCAGCCGGCCACCTCGAAGGTGGCCACGGTGTAGCCCAGGTCGAGGCGACTCCCGTCGCCATCGGCTGTCACCGCCTGGCGGAACATCCGGACCAAGGCGGCCCGGGCGTCGTCCCAGCGACCGACGGCCTCGAGCGCCGCTGGGCCGCCATGATCGGCGCCGCCCGGGTCTCGAACAGCTCGACCGCGGCCTCAGGCGAGGGAAACCGGGCGGACACGACGGCCCAGGCGGTCAGGCCTACGCGGCCGCCGGGGCGGCACACCCGCTCCAGCTCGGCGGCCATGTGGTGCTGATCGGTGGCGAACATGGCCCCGAACGACGACAACACCCGGTCGAAGCTGGCGTCGGCCAGCGCCAGGTCCTCCATATCGCCCTCCTGCCATTCGATCTCCGTGCCGTCGGCGACCGACCGGCGGGTGGCTTCGGCCAGGAGCGCAGGGGTGGCGTCGACGCCCACCACGCGCCTGGCGCCGGCCCGAGCCGCGGCCCGGGCGGTGTTGCCGGTGCCGGTGGCGACGTCGAGGACGTCGAGGCCGGCCACGCCGATGTGCTCGACCAGGGTGGCACCCGCAGCCGCGAACAGGGCGCCCACGCTGGCGTAGTCCCCCGACGACCACAGCCGGCGGGTGGACTCGAGCCGGTCGGCACCTCCGTCATCAAGAGCCCCGGTCCTAGAGGTACTAGAAGTAGAAGTACTAGAAGTAGATGAGGCGGCTGGCCCGGTCGACCACGTCGTCGAGGTCGTCGGTCCACGCCCCGGTGGAGAGGTACTTCCAGCCGCCGTCGGCCACCAGCGCCACCATGGTGGCCTCCTCGAGCTGCTCGGCGCCCTTGGCCGCGGCGGCCACGGCCGAGCCGGCCGAGATGCCGGCGAAGACGCCCACGTCGGTCAGGCGCCGGGTCCACTCGATCGA
>JAHWJI010000024.1 GCA_019348495.1 Actinomycetota bacterium
CGGACAAGGCCGTGCTCGACCGCGTCGCCGCCGCGGGGCTGCTGGTGCAGTACGGCCCGCCGGGCGGGATCTACAGCCAGCACGACCAACTCCGCGAGACGGTCGCCGCGGTGCGGGACCATCCGGCGCTCCTGCTGTGGCACATGATCGACGAGCCGGTGCTGTTGCCCGACCAGGCGGTGACCTCCCTGGCAGACTACATCACGCGACGGCGGGGTGGGGAGGCGATTGCCCGGGCCCGGGCGCTGGGACCCGGGGGCACCACCAAGGAGATCACCCTGTCGGGCCTGCGGGGCCGGGGCGGCGGAGGCTTTCCCACCGGGCGCAAGTGGGCAGGGGTCCGCAGCGACGACGCCGGCGCCGGGGACCGTTTCGTGGTGGGCAACGGGGCCGAGGGTGAGCCGGGGACGTTCAAGGACCGGGCCATCCTGCGGGCCGACCCCTACCAGGTGGTGGAGGGCATGGCCGTGGCCGCCCTCACGGTGGGAGCCCGGGCCGCCTACCTGTGCGTCAAGGAGAAGTTCGGCGCCGAGATCACCCGGGTGTCGGTCGCCCTGGAGGAGATGGCCGGTGCCGGCCTCATCGGCGACGTCCCCATCAGCTTGGTCGTCGGCCCCGACCACTACCTCTTCGGTGAGGAGAAGGGGCTGTTGTCGGCCATCGAGGGTGACGCGCCGCTGCCCCGGGTGCTGCCGCCCTACGTGCACGGCCTGTTCGCCACCGCCCCGCAGTTGGGCTGGTCGGCCCCGCCCCAGGCCTACGGGTTGGGTCCTGAGCTCACCCACGAGAGCTCCGGCGGCGACGAGCTCGGCCGGTCCAACCCCACGCTCGTCAACAACGTCGAGACCCTGGCCGACGTCACCCACATCCTGACCCGGGGGCCCGAGTGGTACCGCTCGCTCGGCACGCCGCAGTCGCCCGGGGCCGTGGTCGTCACCGTGGTCGGCGACGTGCGCCGCCCGGCGGTGGCCGAGGTCGAGCTGGGGCGTCCGCTGGGCGAGGTGATCGAGGAGGTGTCGGGTGGCGTGGCTCCGGGCCGTCGGATAAAGGCGGTGTTCTCAGGGGTGGCCAACGGCGTGATCCGGGGCGACCAGCTCGACGCGCCCATGAGCTACGAGGGACTGTCCGCCATCGGCAGCGGCCTGGGGTCGGCGGGCTTCATCGTCTACGACGACACCGCCGACATGCTCAGCGTGGCCCGTGTGCTCTCCCGCTTCCTCTACGTCGAGTCGTGTGGGCAGTGCCCGGCCTGCAAGTTCGGTACCGGGGAGATCACCAGCTACCTGGAGCGCATCGAGGCCGGCCTGGGCAGCGAGGTCGACGTGGAGATCATCGGCCGGCGCCTCGAGACCGTCACCGACGCCAACCGCTGCTACCTCCCGGTGGAGGAGCAACTGGTGATCGGCAGCATCCTGCGGGAGTTCCCCCAGGACGTGGCTGCCCACCTGGAGAGCCGCTGGCCGCCTTCGCGCTCCTACGACCTGCCCAAGATCGACGACCTCGTCGACGGCCATGTCGTCTACGACGCGCTCCAGAAAGCCAAGCAACCGGACTGGACCTACGCCTCCCCCGACGGTGACTGAGCGGATCGGTGTCTTCGGGGGGACGTTCGACCCCATCCACGTGGGCCATCTGGTCACCGCGGTCAACGTGCGCCACGTGCTCGATCTCGACCGGGTGCTGCTGGTGGTGGCCAACGACCCGTGGCAGAAGGCCGACCTGCCCGTGACCCCCGCCGCCGACCGCCTGGCCATGGTCGAGGCCGCGGTGGGCGACGTGGCCGGCCTCGAGGTCAGCGACGTGGAGATCGACCACGGCGGCGTCTCCTACACCGCCGACACCCTGGCCACCTTGCGCCGGCGCCAGCCCGGGGCCGAGCTGTTCTTGCTGTTGGGCAGCGACGCCGCCGCTGGGCTGGCCACCTGGGAGCGGGTGGAGGAGGTACGGGACCTGGCCACCCTCGTGGTGGTCACCCGGCCGGGATGCGACGACGCCGCGCCGCCGCCAGGGTGGGACCACCACTCGGTGGAAGTGCCCCGACTGGAGGTGTCGAGCACCGACCTGCGGGCGCGCTTCGCCGACGGTCGGCCGCTCGACTGGCTGGTCACCGATGCCGTGGTCCACGTCATCCGCCAGCGGGGTCTGTACGCTGTCGACCAGATGGCGTCGCCTCGGAGGGCAACTTCCTGAACGAGCACAGCGACAGCGCCGAACGGGCCCGGCTGGCGGCGCAGGCCGCCGGGTCCAAGCAGGGAGCCGACACCGTCGTGCTCGAGGTGGGTGCGGTGCTGGCCATCGTCGACTGGTTCGTCGTCACCAGCGCGTCCAACCCCCGCCAGGCCCGCACCATCGCCGAGGAGGTGGAGGAGCAACTGCGCCGGCGCGACGGCGAAGGGCCGTTGCGTATCGAGGGGGCCGATGACGCCCGCTGGATCCTGCTCGACTTCGGCGACGTGGCCGTGCACGTGCTCTCCGAGGAGGCGCGGGACTTCTACGACCTCGAGCGCCTCTGGGGAGACGTGCCCCGCCTCGACTGGGACGATGGCGCCCACGCACGCGGCGAGGGGCCCCCCGCCGAGGTGGTCTCCAGCCGGGACTCCTGACTGCGGCCTGATGCGCGTCGGCATGGAAACCTCTCAGCACCGGGTGGAGTGGTCGGAGCTGGTGGCGCGGGTGCGCTTCGCCGAAGAGGCGGGCTTTGACGGGGCGTGGCTCTTCGACCACTTCAAGCCGCTCTACGGCGAGGGGCCGGGGCCGTGCCTCGAGGGTTGGACCCTGCTCGCCGGCCTGGCTGCAGCCACCGAGCGCATCCGCCTGGCCACCCTGGTCACAGGTATCACCTACCGCCACCCGTCCCTGCTGGCCGCCGAAGCGATCACGGTCGACCACATCTCCGCCGGGCGTCTGGAGCTGGCGCTGGGGGCGGCCTGGTTCGAGGAGGAGCACCGCCAGCTGGGGTTCGACTTTCCGCCGGTGGGGGAGCGAGTTGACCGCCTCGAAGACGCTATCGAGGTGATCCGGCTGTTGATGACCACCGACGACGTCTCCTTCGAGGGTCGCCACGTGCGTCTCGACGGCGCCACCTACCGGCCCCGACCGGTGCAGCGGCCCCACCCACCCATCTGGATCGGGGCTTCCGGTGAGCGCCGAATGCTGCCGCTCGTGGGCCGGGTGGCCGACGCCTGGCACTGCTTCGCGTCGCCCTCGGAGCTCGACCGGAAGTGGGCCATCGTGGCGTCGGCGGCACAGTCGGCCGGGCGCGACCCGGCCTCCATCCTGCGGGCCACCAACCTGTCCCTGTCGGAGCCATGGGACGAGGTGCGGCGCGTGGCCGAAGCCCATCGCCAGTCCGGGGTCGGCTACCTGGTGTGCTCGTGGCCGAGCGAGGGCCAGGGCCGGATGGAGGAGTTCGTCGAGCGGGTGCTGCCGGAGTTGGTTACCGCCTGACGCCCGGGCCGCCGGGCTGCGGGCCACCGGGGACGGGGCTCCCTGCCGATGGGTCGGGGGCTACTCCGTGCGCAGGGCCTCGGCCGGGTTGAAGCGGCTGGCCCACCAGCCGGGCAGGGCGGCGACCACGTTGGCCGGCTGAGGCCACCGGCTGTCGGCCTAGGCTGGGCGCCGTGGCGTCCCTGCCGTCGGTGCCGGCGACCACGACGGATGATCTTGTCGAGGCGTTGGCGACCCGGCTGGCCGGCGAGCCCGACGTGGCCGTGGCCTACTTGTTCGGGTCCCACGCCCGGGGAACGGCCGGACCGCGGTCCGACGTGGATGTCGCCGTCCTGCTGGCCGGCGAGCCATCCCCGGGGCGCCACCTCGACCTGGTCGACGCCGTGGCCGAGGTGGTGGGCTCCGAGCGTGCCGACGTCGTGGTGCTCAACGACGCCCCGGTGGCGTTGGCCTACCAGGTCCTCCGCGATGGACGGCGTCTGGTGGTCAGCGACGAGGTGGCCCGGGTGCGGCACTGGGTCCGAACCGTGGACCGCTACCTGGACATGGCGCCCATGCGACAGACCCTCGAGCACGGGCTGCGCCACCGCCTGCAGGAGGGGCGATTTGGTCGACCGTGAGTCGGTGCGACGCCGGCTGCGGGAGATCGACCGACGGGTCGGCCTCCTCGACGCCATCGCCAGTGGTGGGCGGAGCGCCTTCCTCGACGATCTCGGGCTCCAGGCCCAGGCCGAGCGCCACCTCCAGCTCGCCATCCAAGCGACCATCGATGTCGCCCTGCACGTGGTGGCCGAGAGCTCGGCCGCGACGCCGGAGACCTACGGGCTGGCCTTCGTCCTCCTCGCTGATCAGGGCGTCGTCGACCAGGCCTTGGCCGCACGCCTCCGCCAGGCCGCGGGCCTGCGCAACATCCTGGTCCACGCCTATCTCGAGGTGGACCCGTCCCTGGTCTGGGAGCACCTCGGGCGCTTGGACGACCTGCGGGCTTTTGCCGCCTCGGTCGAGGCCTCGCTGGAGGGTGACTGACGGTCGGGTGGCCTGTCGGCTCGCGGGGGAGGGCTCACGTCCTCGTTGGTCAAACCACCAGGGCCAGACACCTGGTCGGGCTCAGCTCGGCGCTCACGCGGGCCCAGGTCAGGGCACGATCGTCGGAAAGGAAGACGGCCCCCTCGGGGTCGGCAGCGGCCACGGTGTCGCCGGCGGCGACGAGGCAACCAGTGTCGACGTTGCCGGCGAGCCACTCGGATAGGCCGTCTCGGCAGCGTTCGAAGGGGGCCGTTTTCGCCGAAGACCTGCGGTAGAGGGCCGACTGGTGGCCGTCGGGCCCGGTCGAGACGCTCAGCACCGTCGTGTCGCCGGCCACGGCCACGGCCCGGGCGTAGGTGGCGTGGAGGCCCTCGTCGTCGATGCGCCAGGTGGCGCCGTGGTCGTCGCTGACGGCTAGGCCTTGGGCGCAGGCGGCCAGGACCCGGCTGGGATCGTCGGGGACGACGAGGACCTGGTGGACGTCGGCGTGGATGTCGAGGCTCGTCTGGCGCCACGATCGTCCGCCGTCGGACGAGGCGACGATGCCACCGACGTGGACGTTGGCCAAACGGGCGCCATCGGCTCCGGCCGACAGCCAACGGGTGTCGGGCGGTCCGCCCCAGGGGGTGTACCAGTCGCTGCGGCCCTCCAACTGGCGGAAGCCCTCGACCGGCGCCAGCTCTCCATGGTCGTTCAGTCGCAGGAGGTGGGCGCCGGCGGTGCCTACCAGCAGGCCGTCGAGGTCGGCCAGGAGGCAGGTCAGGCGCGTGCTGTCGGGTGCGGCTGCGACTCGCCGCCATTGGTCACGGTCCTGGTCGGCGTGCCACACCTCGGCCCCTTCGACCAGAGCCCACCAACCCGTCGGGTCGCCGGCGATGGCCTGGACGTCTCGGCCCTTCAGGTGCACCCGGGCGACCGCCCCCTCGGCTCCCAGCTCGACCAGGCCCTCACCGGTGCCGACCAGGAGCGTAACCACGTCGTCCATGCTACGGCCCCGGTCCATCTCGCTCTTGCGCCGGTCGGCGTTCGTGGCGCGGCGCGGCGACCAGGCGCCGGATGACCTCGGTCACCTGGGCGTGGGCCTCGATGGGGATCATGTGGCCCACGCCGGGGAGCTCGACCAGGGTGGCGTCGGGCAGGGCGGCGGCGATGGCCCGGGCGTGCACCGGGGGGGTGAGGCGGTCGTGGTCTCCGGCTATGACCACCGCCGGCACGGTGAGGGCCGGGAGGCCGTCGCCGAGGTCGAAGGTGGACAGGGTGGCGCCAAAGGCGGCCCGGACGTGGGTGGGGGTCTCCAGCAGCATGTCGGTGCAGAAGGCGACCTGGGCCGGGGAGGCCGCCGGGCCCAGGGTGATGCCCTTGACCAGGCGGGACAGCACCGGGTTGGTGCGGGCGGGCAGCGGGAGCGGGGTGGCCAGGACCCGCTCGCCGATGACGGCACGCACGGCGGCCAGGGCGGTCGGGAAGGGGATGATGGTGGAGCGGTGGATGAGGTCCTCGACCCCGACGCTGACCAGGGCGACCGCCGCCAGCCGGTCGCCCACCTCGTCGCCCTGGGCGTGGGCCCAGGCGACGACGGCCATGGCCCCCATGGAGTGGCCGGCGACGATCGCCGGCTCCCCGTCGGGGACGGCCTGGGTGAGCACGGCGTCGAGGTCGGCGGCGAGGGCATCACCGGAGTAGTCCGCCTCGACCGCCGGCCCGCTCCGCCCGTGGCCCCGCTGGTCGTAGGCCACGACCCGGACGTGGTCGGCCAGGGCGAGGATCTGCAGGCGCCAGACCGCCGAGGTGCACATCCAGCCGTGGACCAACACGACGGTGATCCCGTCGTCGCGGCCATGCACCTCGGCGTGCAGGACGGTGCCGTCATCCGACACCACGGCGATCGGTCGTCCGGCCAGGGGTACAGCCAGCGCGGCGCGGGCCGGATCGGCGGCGATGGCCCGCCGGTCCCGGCGCTCGACGGCCACGCCGGCGAGTACGGCGGTCAACCCGGCTGCCCCCGCGGCCAGTACGCCACGTCGTCCCCTCACCGGCGGTAGGCGTCGTAGTAGTGCGAGCGGCACAATCCCTTGGCCCGGCGGGACCGCTCGCAGCCCTCGATCGTGCAGGGCCGAACCCGCTTGGCGCGGTGTTCCCGATACTCGAGCAGCGCCGTGCGCCACGCCTCGTACTGGTTGCGCTTGTACGACGGCGGCAGGTGCTCGTCCATGAACGGCACGACGACATGGACCAGCCCGGGCAGCGCACGCACGACGATTGCTGCCTCGTCGTCGTAGTGGGGCTTGCGCCTGGCGAACTGGGTGATGTGTCCGACGCCGAGAAGCTCTTGGACCACCTGGCACATTCCCTTGTCGAGCGCCCCCAGTCCGACGGCGAAGCTGAACGACGACGGTTCGCCCGAGACCGTGAAGCTGCCTTCGGCCGCCACGAAGCCGCCAACGAAGGAAGCGACGTCAGTAGCCGGCGGCACGGTAGTGATGGGACCGGCAGAGAATGGTGGCTGCCTTCTGGGCCGCGATGGAGTTGATGGTGAAGGAGACCGTAGGTAGCCACCGGCAGTTCCGAGACGGCCGGAAGTAGAGCGATCCGTACGAAGGAAAGCTTGGAGCGCTCGGAGGAGCGGGCCGTCGCGGTCCGCCATCCTGACCTGAAAGACGAAGCGCAACCTGGGGTCGCCGTTGGCCAAGGCGGGAAGCTTCCGGGTCACGATGCTGCCTTCGCCGGCAACCAATCCGGCAAAGATGCATCCCGTTCTCTGGCCGCTTGACCACGAGAGCGTGGAGGCGATGGGACTCGAACCCACGGACCTCCTGCATGCCATGCAGGCGCTCTACCAGCTGAGCTACGCCCCCGCTCGGATCGCCCACGCTACCAGTTGCCACCCGTTGCTCGAATTGCCGGCACACCGAACACGTCGGCAACCATACGACAGGGCTGGGACGGCCGGCGTCGTCACCAGGCGGGGAGATCACGGGTGGTCAGGTCGGCGTCACCGATGGCTACGAGCCACGCTACGACCAGCAACGTGGTCGACACGATGGAAACTGTGGTGGTAAGGGCGCCCAGCATGGCGACGACCAGGGCCTGCTGGCCGGCAACCGTCGTCCAGGTCCACTTGCCCGGCGCCCGGATCTGCTCCACCCGGGTGGCGGCCACCCACCCCAGATCGGCGAGCCGCTCCAGCTCCCGGGAGAGCGTGCCCGGGAGAGATCGGCCAGAAGTGGGCGAAGGAGCGGCCGGCGACGGCTGCCCGCTCGGCCTACACCACCAGGTTGACCAGGCGGCCGGGGACGACGACGACCCGGCGCACCTCCCGTCCGGCCAGGGCCTGCACCACCGCGGGGTCGGCCAGCACGGCGGCCTCGATGGCCGCCACCTCGGCGTCGGCCGCCACTCGCACCCGGGCTCGTACCTTGCCCGCCACCTGGACGGGGAGCTCGACCTCGTCGACGACGAGCAGGGTCGGGTCGGCTTCGGGGAAGGCGGCCCAGACCAGCGAATCGGTGTGGCCCAGGCGGGCCCACAGCTCCTCGGCCATGTGGGGGGCCAGGGGCGCCAGCATGGCCACCAGAGCCTCGGCTACCTCCACGGGCGTCGTGGCACCGCCGCCGGCCGCCGCCAGCCACCGGGTCAAGGCGTTGTTGCACTCGATGAGCTTGGCCACGGCGGTGTTGAAGCGAAGGTCGTCCATGTCGGCCCGCACCCCGGCGATGGTGCGGTGCAGCACCCGGCGAAGCTGGTCGTCGGCCGGGGCGTCGCCCACCCGCGAGGCGCCCGTCTCCTCGTCGACCAGGTTGCGCCACAGCTTCTGCAGGAAGCGGTGGACCCCGATGATGTCGCGTCCGCTCCAGGGTCGGTCGGCGTCGAGAGGTCCCATGGCCATCTCGTAGAGGCGCAGGGTGTCGGTGCCGTACTGGTTGCGGATGGCGTCGGGCGACACGGCGTTGCGCAGGCTCTTGCCCATCTTGCCCTGCTCCCGGCGCACCGGCCGGCCCTCGAAGCTGAAGCCGGCCTCGGCGTCACCCTCGACGGCGTCGGCCTCGACGTAGACCCCCCGCTCGTCGACGAAGGCGTCGGCCAGGATGTAGCCCTGGTTGTAGAGCCGCTGGAACGGCTCGGGGGTGGAGACATGCCCCAGGTCGAACAGCACCTTGTGCCAGAAGCGGGCGTAGAGCAGGTGCAACACGGCGTGCTCCACGCCGCCCACGTAGAGATCGACGCCCCCGAAGGTGGGCTGGCCGTCGGCGGTCGAGCCCTGCATCCAGTAGCGCTCGATGGCGGGGTCGACCGGGGCGGCGTCGTTGTGGGGGTCGAGGTAGCGCAGGTAGTACCAGCACGAGCCGGCCCACTGGGGCATGGTGTCGAGCTCACGGCGGTAGGTGCGGGGGCCGTCGCCCAGGTCGAGGGTCACCTCGGCCCAGTCGGCCGCCCGGCCGAGGGGCGGGACGGGCACGCTGTCGTCGTCGTCGCCGAGCACCGTCGGGGTGTAGTCGTCGATCTCGGGGAGGGTGACGGGCAGCATCGACTCGGGCAGGGCGACGGGCAGGCCGTCGTCGTCGTAGACGATGGGAAAGGGCTCGCCCCAGTAGCGCTGGCGGCTGAACAGCCAGTCGTGCAGGCGGTAGGTGACCGTCGGCGTCCCCGCGCCGACCGACGCCAACCAGCGGTTGACGGCGGCGATGGCCTCGGGGGTGGCCAGGCCGTCGAGGGAGACGCCCTCGTTGGCCGAGGCCATGGCCACACCGGTGCCGGTGAAGGCCTCGGGCCAGGCCGAGGCCGGCGTCCCCGGCGCCAGGCCGTGTTCGGCGAACCAGGTGTCGGGCGGGCGCACCACGCCCACGATGGGCAGGTCGAAGGCCCGGGCGAACTCGAAGTCGCGCTGGTCGTGGGCGGGCACGGCCATGATGGCCCCGGTGCCGTAGCCCATGAGCACGTAGTCGGCCACGAAGACGGGGATGTGCTTGCCGCTGGTGGGGTTGACGGCGAAGGCCCCGGTGAACACGCCGGTCTTGACCCGGGACTCGCGCTGGCGCTCCATCTCCGAGCGGGTGGAGGCGTAGTGCCGGTAGCCGGCCACTGCCTCCATGGGTGAGTCCCAGCCGGAGACGGTGACGTCGTCGATGACCCCGGCCAGGCCCGCTCCCCGCCAGGAGGTGGGGTCGGCGTCGCCCCAGGCCCCGGCCACCAGCTGGCTCACCAGCGGGTGCTCGGGGGCCACCACCATGTAGGTGGCCCCGAAGAGGGTGTCGGGCCGGGTGGTGAACACCGGGATGGTCGTGGTGGGGTCATGGGCCAGGGGGAAGCGGACACGTGCGCCCACGCTGCGGCCGATCCAGTTTCGCTGCATGGCCTTGATGCGCTCGGGCCAGTCGATGAGGTCGAGGTCGTCGACCAGGCGTTCGGCGAAGGCGGTGATGCGCATCTTCCACTGCTGCAACGGCCGCTGGAACACGGGGAAGTTGCCCCGCTCGCTGCGCCCGTCGGGCGTGACCTCCTCGTTGGCCAGCACCGTCCCCAGACCGGGGCACCAGTTGACGGGGGCCTGGTCTCGGTAGACGAGGCGAAGGTCGTCGACGAAGGCCCGCTGCTCGGCGGCCGACAGGGCCGACCAGGCTCGTCCCTCGGGATGCTCTCCGTCGACGGCCAGGCGCTGGCCGGCCTCGAGCTCGGCCACCAGCTCGGCGACGGGTCGGGCCCGGCCGGCGTGGGGGTCGAACCAGGCGTGGTAGATCTGCAGGAAGATCCACTGCGTCCAGCGGTAGTAGTCGACGTCGGTGGTGGCCACGCTGCGGCGGTCGTCGTGGCCGAGCCCCAGCGCCCGG
Organism: Actinomycetota bacterium; assembly: GCA_019348495.1. Classification (GTDB taxonomy): domain Bacteria; phylum Actinomycetota; class Acidimicrobiia; order Acidimicrobiales; family CADCSY01; genus JADDRA01. Next base: position 10,299 of record JAHWJI010000024.1, read on the forward strand.
AACTGGCGGCGCATGTTGGCGATGTTGGCCTCGGTGGTGACCCGGGGGTGCTGGCCGGTCTGCACGGCGTACTGCTCGGCGGGCAGGCCGAAGGCGTCGTAGCCCATGGCGTGCAGCACGTTGTGGCCGCTCATGCGCTTGAACCGGGCGTAGACGTCGGTGCCGATGTAGCCCAGCGGGTGGCCCACGTGCAGGCCCACCCCGCTCGGGTAGGGGAACATGTCGAGCACGTAGAGCTTGGGCCGGCCGGCCAGCCGCTCGAAGCCCACCGACAGCTCGCCGGTCGGGTTGGGGGCGTGGTAGGTGCCTTCGGCGGCCCAGCGGTCCTGCCAGCGGGACTCGATGTCGCTGGCCAGCGCCGGCCCGTAGCGGTACGGCAGGGCGTCGTCCTCGGGGACCTGAGCAGACGCGGCGGAGGGGATCGACATTCGCCCGCAGCGTACCGGCCGCCATCGGGGCGGCCGGGTAGATCGTCCCACCCGGAGGGGGGGAAGGCGCCGTGGACGAGTCGCAAGCAGGTCGGTCCCGCTCGGGGCCGAGGCGCTGCGTACGCTGCTCGATGGTGCCGTCCCCGCGGGCCCACGCGGGACTGAGGCCGGTACGCCCGGTCGGGACGTCCGAGCGCTGTGGAGGTCAGGGCCCGTTGCCACCGGCTTCGAGGTCCCGCAGGAAGCGCTCCACCTCGGCGGCCAGCTCCTCGCCGGCCGCCGGCGTGAAGGCCCCCCCGCTCTGGCTCTGCCGTTCAGCGTCGTAGGCGGTCTCGAGGTTGTGCACCATTCGGGTGTGCTCGATGTTGGCGGTCACCAGGTCGTCGAGGCGGTCCCGGTGGAGACGGGCGGCCTCGTGCAGCTCGGCGGCGTCGAGGCGCAGGCCGGCGACGCGGGCGAGGCCCTCCACCAGCGTGGCGCTGGCCTCGGGGTAGGGCATGCCGGCGGCGTAGTGGGGCACCTGGGCCCACAACCCGATGGCCGGCACGCCGGCCTCGGCGCAGCGCTCCTCGATGGCCGCCTCCACGCCGCTCGGGACGTCGATGGTGGTGCGGATCTCCCCACCCCGGGCCGCCAGCTCGGCGTCGGTGGCCGTGGTGGCCAGACGGATGGGCCGGCTGTGGGGCACCGGCGCCGGGTACGCGCCCAGACCCACCACCAGGCGCACGCCCAGGCGCACGGCCAGGTCGACCACCGCTGCGGTGAAGGCCCGCCAGCGCACGTCGGGCTCGGCGCCGCGCAGCACCAGGAGGTCCTGGCCGTCGATGTCGGCCCCGTGGCGCAGCTCGATGTCGGGCCAGGTGAGGCCGGTGTTGACCCCTTCGACCAGGTGCATCACCGGCCGCCGGGACCGGTGATCGACGAGGACGTCGACGTCGAAGGACGCGACCAGCGTCGTCTCGGTGGCCGCCAGGAGGTGCGCCACCGCCGCACCGGCGCCGTAGCCGGCGTCGACCCAGCCCTCCAGCCCGACCACCAGCACCGGCCTCGACAGCGCCGGCTCGTCGACCAGGCGGTAGAGCGGGTGGTCGCTTCCCTCGGCCATGGGCAGCGAGAGTACCGGCCTGCAGGACGCGCCGAGGTGGGCACGGTCTTGCCGACCTCGGCGGCTTCGCTGCCGAGCGCCGGGCTGGGTCTCCCGCTCTTGCCGGCTACGCCGGCGGGCGGCTCGGCCCAGGCACGCCTGCGGCGCCCTCAGGTGCCACCGGTACGCTCGGTCCATGGCCGATGTCACTGATGCCACCTTCCAGAGCGAGGTCGTCGAACGGTCCAGGACCGTGCCGGTGGTGGTCGACCTGTGGGCGTCGTGGTGTGGTCCGTGTCGCCAGCTGGGCCCCATCCTGGAGCGGGTGATCGACGCCACCGGTGGCCGGGTGGAGCTGGCCAAGGTCGATGTCGACACCAACCCCTCGGTGGCTCAGGCCTTCGGCGTGCAGACGATCCCGGCGGTGTTCGCCCTGGTCGACGCCAAGGTGGTCGATCAGTTCATCGGGGCCAAGCCAGAAGCGGCCGTGCGTGCGTTCGTGGACTCGTTGCTCCCCGGGGTCGAGGAGACCGAGGTGCAGCGGCTGGTGACCAAGGGCGACGAGACGTCGCTGCGGGAGGCGCTGGAGCTCGAGCCCGACAACGCCCAGGCGGTGGTGGCCCTGGCCGAGCTGCACGCGGCGGCTGGGCGCAGCCAGGAGGCGCTGGCGTTGCTCGAGCGCATCCCGCCCTCGGCCGAGACGCGCCGGGTGGCCGCCCTCGCCCGCCTCGGTCCCGATGGACCCGACGGGGTCGGCGACCACGGGTCCCGCCTCGACGCCCTGCTCGAGCGGGTGCGCGACGACCCGGACGCCCGCCAGGAGTTCCTCGACGTCTTGGAGCTGCTCGGGCCCGACGACCCCCGGACCCTCTCCTATCGACGGGCGCTGACCACCCGCCTGTTCTGATCCCCTCGTAGGTGGACGCCGGCGGCCGGGCTCGACGTCATGGCCATCCACGTCAGGGGCATCGAGCGTCACGGTGACCACTGGCGCTGGATCGGGGGACCCGTCCCCCCCGGCGCGGCCGCCGTCACCATCGGACCGGTCATCTCGATGCGCCCCCACGTGGCCGGCGACCGGCGCCTGTTGCACCACGAGCTGGTCCACGTGGCCCAGTGGCGCAGCCTGGGCGTGACCCGCTTCTTGGCTGTCTACCTGGGGGCCTACGGGCGGTGGCGGCTGCGAGGCCACGGGCACTGGGACGCCTACCGGCGCATCCCGCTCGAGATCGAGGCGGGGTGGCGGGCACGGCTGCCTTCGCAGCCCTCGTGACATCCTGAGCCTCCCGAAGTAGGCTCGCTGCAGCCTTCGGGCTCTCGCTTCCCCGGCGCAGCTGTCTCGCTCCCGGGAGCGCTCCGTGCCCGATCAGCCTGAAGGTCCCTCCAGCGCCGCGAGCCCCGCCACGCTCACCACCTGGCGTGAGCACATCGAGTTGCTCGGCAGCGGCGCACCCGTCACGCCCGGCCGGGTGGCTGCTGGCGCCGTGGCTGTGGTGGTGGCCGTGGTCGTGGCCGTGGCCGTCCTGCGGGGGCCGCCGCCTCCCCCCGAGGTCACCCTGCCCCTGGCGGGGGGCCCTGGCGACCCCGCCGTCACGTCGACCACCACCACGACGGTGGCGGCCGAGGCCCTGGTCCACGCGGCCGGGGCGGTGGCAGTCCCCGGCGTCTACCGCCTGCCCGCCAACGCCAGGGTGGCCGACCTGGTCGAGGCGGCCGGCGGGCCGCTCGCCGACGGCGACCTCGACCGCCTGAACCTGGCCGCCCCGGTGGTCGACGGCCAGCAGGTGTACGTGCCCCGGGAGGGCGAGGCCGTGCCCGAGGCGGCCGGAGGGCCGAGCGACGCCGGCGCCGGCGGCAGCGGGGGTGGCGTGGTCGACGTCAACACCGCCGACGCCGACACCCTCGACACCCTGCCGGGCGTGGGCCCGGCCACCGCCCGGGCCATCCTCGACGAGCGAGAGCGGCGGGGCCGGTTCGCTTCGGTGGAGGAGCTGCTCGACGTGCGGGGTATCGGCGAGGCCAAGCTCGAGGCCCTACGGGACCTGGTCCGGGTGTGAGTGACCGGGCGGCGATCGCCCTGGCCGCGGCCGTGGTCGGCGGGGCGTGGTGGTCGGCGGCGGTGCCGTTGGCCCCGGCCCTGGCCGTGGTCGCCTTCGCCCTGGCGCTGCGTCGCCCCCTCACCCTGGTGGTCGGCGCCGCCCTGTTGGCCTCGGCCCTGGGCGCTCGGGCGTGGGCCGGCCTGGTCCCGCCGGGCCAGCCCGAGGCCGTGGCCGTCGAGGTGGTGCTGCTCTCGGACCCGGTGGAGGTGCGGGGCGCGACCAAGGTCGACGTCGGCCTGGGAACTCGGCGGGTGGAGGCTTGGGCGCGGGACCGGCCGGCGGTGGTGCTGGGGACCCTGTTGGCCGGCGAGCGGGTGGTGGTCGAGGGTCGGCTCCGGCCCCCACCACCAGAGGCCCGGCCGTGGCTGGCCCGCCGCCACGTCAGTGCCCGCCTGAGCGTGGAGGAGGTGGGCCCGGCCCGCTCGGGGAACCTGGTCAGCCGCATGGCCAACGGCGTGCGCCGGACGCTGGTGGCCGGCGCCCGTCCCCTCGATCGCGACCGACGAGCCCTGCTCACCGGCATGGTGTTCGGCGACGACCGCGACCAGTCGGTGGTCGTGGCCGACGACTTCCGGGCTGCGGGCCTGACGCACCTGCTGGCCGTGTCGGGCCAGAACGTGGCCTTCGTCCTCGTCCTGGCCGGCCCGGTGCTGCGTCGCCTCGGGCTACGGAGCCGCTGGGCCGCCAGCCTGGGCGTGATCGCCTTCTTCGGCCTGGTCACCCGCTGGGAGCCCTCGGTGCTGAGGGCGTCGGCCATGGCCGCACTGGCCGTGACCGCCACCGGGCTCGGCCGCCCCGCGTCCCGGCGCCGGGTGTTGGCCCTGGCCGTGGCCGGCGTGGTGCTGGTGGATCCCCTGTTGGTGCGCTCGGTGGGCTTCCAACTCTCGGTGGGGGCCTCGGCCGGCATCCTCGCCCTGGCCGCGCCCCTGGCCCGGGGCCTCCCCGGGCCCCGCTGGCTGGCCGAGGCGCTCGGCGTCACGCTGGCGGCCCAGGTGGGGGTGGCCCCCGTGCTCGTCCCTGTCTTCGGGGGCCTGCCGGTGGCCTCCATCCCGGCCAACCTGTTGGCCGTGCCCGCCGCCGGGCCGCTCATGATGTGGGGATGCACCGCAGGCCTGGCCGCCGGGATCCTGGGGCCGCCCTTCGACGCCGTGCTCCACCAGCCCAGCGCCTGGCTCCTCGGCTGGGTCGCCGGGGTGGCCCGCTGGGGTGCGGCCCTGCCCCTGGGACGGATGGAGGCGCCCCACCTGGTCGGGCTGGGGGTGGTGGCCACCGGCGTGGTCGTGCTCCGGCGCCGGCGCCGGGTCGGCACCGGAGGAGAGGCCGGGGTGACCGGGCGCGGGTCCATGGTGGGCATCGCCGGCGCGGTGGCGGGCGCCCTGGTGGTGCTGGCGCCGGCGCTGGAACCGGTGCTGGTGGCCCCCGGGGAGGTGGTGGCCGCGGCGCCCGCTCGCGGCGCCCAGCTGTGGCGCTCGGGTGCGGTGGTCGTGGTGCTCGACGACGCCGATGGTGCCAGTCTGTTGGAGGGCCTGCGCACCCGCGGAGTCCAACGCATCGACGTGGTGGTGGCCCGCCGGGGCAGCTCGCCCCTGGCGGCCACCGTCTCGTTGCTGCGCTCGCGCCTGGCCGTGGGGGCCGTGCTGGCCCCCGAGGGCCACCAGATCCGCGGGGCGGTGGTGCCGGCCGTGGGCGGGATGGTGGAGGTGGGCGATCTGCGGATCGCGGTCGGGGCCAACGAGCCCGTGCTCGACGTCGAGGTGATCGCACCGGCCTCCTAGGGTGCAGAGCTGATGCACCTCGCCCTCGGTTGCCGCTCCTATGACCTCGATCAGCGGGCGCTCGTCATGGGGATCCTCAATCGAACCACCGACTCCTTCTACGATCGGGGTCGCTTCTTCGACCTCGACGCCTGCTGCCGCAGAGCTCACCAGCTCGTGGCCGACGGGGCCGACCTGCTCGACGTCGGCGGCGTCAAGGCCGGGCCCGGGCCCGAGGTGGGTGAGGAGGAGGAGCTCGAGCGGGTGGTTCCCGCGGTCGAGGCGCTCCATGCCCGCTTCGACGTTCCCCTGTCCTGCGACACGTGGCGGGCGACGGTGGCCCGGGCCGCCTTCGCCGCCGGGGCGGTGATGGGCAACGACATCAGCGGCTTCGCCGATCCCGACTACCTGAGCGCTGCCGCCGAGGCCGGGGCGTCGGTGGTCGCCACCCACATCCGCCTCGGCCCCCGCATCCCCGATCCCGAGCCCCACTACGACGACGTGGTGGTCGAGGTGGCTCGCTTCTTGGCCGAGCGCGCCGCTCGGGCCGAGGCCGCCGGCGTCGAGCCGGGGCGCATCGTCGTCGACGCCGGCCTCGACCTGGGCAAGTCGCCGGTGCAGTCGCTGTGCCTGTTGCGGGAGTCGGCCACCCTGGCCGCCCTGGGCTACCCCTTGTTGCTGTCGGCCTCCCACAAGCCCTTCCTCGGCGCCCTGTTCGACGTCGAGGTGGGCGACCGCCACCAGGCCACCATCGCCGCCCACGCCCTGGGCATCACCAGGGGTTGTCGCATCCTGCGCGCCCACGACGCCCGGGCGGCCCGGCGGGTGGCCGACGTGCTGGCCGCCGTCCTGGCCGCCGGCCCCGGCCGAGCCGAGGATCACGGGGCGGATGATCAAGGGGAAGCCGGCGCTCGATGAGCGACGTCGGGGCCCAGCCCGCCTACCTGGTCAAGGGGGGTGACCCCGCGCTGCGGGGGGAGGTGGTCCGCTCCCTCGTGGCCGAGCTGGTGGGCGAGGGCGACGCCGGGCTCACGGTCGAGGAGCACGAGCCCGGTGAGGACGACGACGACGCCTCGGCGCTGGTCGACGCAGCCAGCACCCCGCCGTTGTTCAGCGAGCGGCGCATCGTGGTCGGCCGTGAGGTCGGGGCCTACCCCGCCGCCGGGCTCCAGCGCCTCCTCGCCTACCTGGCCGACCCGCTGCCCACCACGTCCCTGGTGCTGGTCACCGGCGAGCGGGGCCGCCTGTCGCCCAAGCTGAGCACCGCGGTCAAGTCCGTCGGGCGGGTGATCGACGCCGCTGTGCCCACGCGCCGGGAGCAGCGCAAGGCCTGGCTGGCCGACCACGCCCGCCGGGGGCCGGTCCGCCTCGACTCCGGCGCCCTGGCCCTGGTGGGTGAGCACCTGGGCGAGGACCTGGGCCGGCTGTCGAGCCTGCTGGAGACGCTCGCAGGGGCCTACGGGCAGGGTGCCAGAGTGGGCGAGGACGACGTGCGGCCCTTCCTCGGCCACGCCGGCGCCGTGCCCCCCTGGGAGCTGACCGACGCCATCGACCGGGGCGACGTGGCCACCGCCCTGGGTGCGCTGCGGCGGATGACCGGCGCCGGCGAGCGCCACCCCTTGCAGGTCATGGCCGTGTTGCACGGCCACGTGGCGGCCATGCTGCGCCTCGACGGGTCCGGGATCGTCGACGGGGCGGCAGCGGCGGCGGCGCTTGGTCGCGACCCCAAGCGCTCGGCGTTCCCGGCCAAGAAGGCGCTGGAGCAGGGCCGGCGCCTGGGCTCAGAGGGGGTGGCCAGGGCGGTGGCGCTGCTGGCCGAGGCCGACTTGGACCTGCGGGGGGCCAAGGGCTGGCCCGAGGAGCTGGTCCTGGAGGTGCTGGTGGCCCGGCTCAGCCGGTTGGCGCCTCGCCGGCGCTGACCCGGCGCACCAGGCGGCTCTTGCGCCGAGCAGCGGTGTTCTTGTGGATGACGCCCTTGGCCGCGGCCTGGTCGGTGCGCTTGATGGCCATGCGCAGCGCCTCGCCGGCATCGTCTGTGCCCGACTCGGCGGCGGTGATGGCGTTGCGGGTGCGGGTCCGCAGCTCGGAGCGCACGGCCTTGTTGCGCAGGCGCCGCTTCTCGTTCTGCAGGTTGCGCTTGATCTGGCTCTTGATGTTGGCCATGGAGGGCCGAGGCTAGCAGCCAGGGGGGCAGCTACCCTCGGACGAGCGTCCGTCGGTCGGCGGACGCTCCAAGGGCAGAGTGTCGTCTCGGCGGCGTCGCCGCCGAGCAAGGTTGTCGATGTGACTGCGAACCCATCACGTACGCCTTCACCAGGGTCGGACCTCTCCCGCTTCCGGGCCCTCAGCCTCCTGGCCCACATCGACCACGGCAAGTCGACGCTGGCCGACCGCATCCTGGAGCTCACCGGCGCCGTCGATGCCCGGGACATGAAGGCCCAGTACCTCGACTCCATGGACATCGAGCGGGAGCGGGGCATCACCATCAAGGCCCAGAACGTGAGGGTGGCGTGGAAGGACCACGTCCTGCACCTGGTCGACACCCCCGGACACGTCGACTTCGGCTACGAGGTGTCGCGCTCACTGGCCGCCTGCGAGGGCGTGATCCTGCTGGTCGACGCGGCCCAGGGGATCGAGGCCCAGACGTTGGCCAACTGCTACCTGGCCATGGAGCACGACCTGGAGATCGTGGCCGCCCTCAACAAGATCGACCTGCCCGCCGCCGATCCCGACCGCTACGCCGCTGAGATCGAGCAGGTGCTGGGCATCCCCGCCGGCGACATCCTGCGCATCAGCGCCAAGACCGGTGAGGGCGTCCCCGAGTTGCTCGACGCCGTGGTGGAGCGCATCCCCGCTCCCACCGGCGATCCCCACGCCCCGTTGCAGGCGCTCATCTTCGACTCGTGGTTCGACCAGTACCGGGGGGTCATCTCCTCGCTGCGGGTCATGCAGGGCACCCTCACCACCGGGGCCCGGCTGCGGTTCCTGCAGGCCCAGGCCACCCACGTGGCCGACGAGGTGGGCATCCGCACGCCCACCCCCACCCCGGTCGCCAGCCTGGGGCCGGGTGAGGTCGGTTACCTGGTGGCCGGCATCAAAGACGTGGGCGAGGCCCGCTCGGGCGAGACCGTCACCGAGGTGTCACGGCCGGCAGCGGTGCTGGAGGGCTATCGCGACCCGAAGCCCATGGTGTTCTGCGGGCTGTACCCCGTGGACGGGGACGAGTTCGAGGGGTTGCGGGAGGCCCTGGAGAAGCTGCGGCTCAATGACGCCAGCGTCACCTACGAGCCCGAGTCCTCCGCCGCACTCGGCTTCGGCTTTCGCTGCGGCTTCCTCGGGCTGTTGCACATGGAGATCGTGCGCGAGCGCCTGGAGCGGGAGTTCGACCTCAGTCTCATCGCCACCGCTCCCTCGGTGGGCTACCTGGTCCACACCACCGGGGGCGAGCGCACCGAGGTCGACAACCCTTCGGCCATGCCGCCGGCCAACCAGATCGACCACATCGAGGAACCCTTCCTGCGAGTGGGGGTGCTCACGCCCACGGAGTTCACCGGCGCCGTGATGGAGCTCTGCCAGGAGCGACGGGGCGAGATGGAGGCCATGACCTACCTCAGCCCCGAACGCCTCGAGTTGCGCTACCGCCTGCCCCTGGCCGAGGTGGTGGTCGACTTCTTCGACCAGCTCAAGAGCCGGACCAAGGGCTACGCCAGCCTCGACTACGAGCCCGCCGGCTACGCCCGCTCCAACCTGGTCAAGGTCGACGTGTTGATCAACGGCGTCGACGTGGACGCCTTCTCGACCATCGTGCACCGGGACAAGGCCTACGACTACGGCCAGCGCATGACCGAGAAGCTGCGCCAGCTCATCCCCCGCCAACTGTTCGACGTGCCCATCCAGGCGGCCGTGGGGGGGCGCATCGTGGCCCGCCAGACGGTCAAGGCCAAGCGCAAGGACGTGTTGGCCAAGTGCTACGGCGGCGACATCACCCGCAAGCGCAAGCTGCTGGAGCGCCAGAAGGAGGGCAAGAAGCGAATGAAGAACATCGGCCGGGTGGAGGTGCCCCAAGAGGCGTTCGTGTCCGCCCTGCGCCTCGACGGGTGAGGCGGGAGCGTCGGACCCCTACTGGCCGAAGTCCTGCTCGAACTGCTCCTGGCAGGCCTGTTGGGCTTCAGGGGTGGTGGCGTCCTCTATGCATTCGGTGAGGTTCCCGAGCTCGTCCTGGTTCCGGAAGAGAAAGGTGCCGACGAAAAACGCCAACAGGCCGGCGATGACGATGGCTATGGCCCCGGTGGCGAGCCCGGCGATGGCCATGCCCTTGTTGGTGGCTTCGCCCCGCTTCGCCTTGCGCAGCCCGACGATGCCGAGGACGACGGCCACGATGCCGAGCAGCAGGCCCAGGGGAAAGAACAGGATCGACAGCACCAAGGCGACGATGCCCACCACCAGAGCGGCAATACCCACGCCGTTGCTGGGCTGGCGGGGTGGTTCGCCTCCGTAGCCGGAGGAGGCTCCGTACCCCGAGGCCCCCTGCCCTCCCGAAGGCGGGCCGTAGTCGGGAGGGGGCTGGTTGGCCGGGGGCTGACTCTGGCCGGGGCTCGACCACGGGTCGTTCCTGGGCGGGAGGTCGGACATGGCATCTCCTTGGCAGCGGAGCCGAAGCGTAGCCCAGCGGCCCGCGGCATGTGTCCGGTTCTTCCCGCTAGTACGACTCGTTCCCGTTCTTGCCCAGGAGATCCGGATGTCACGTCTGCGTACCGGCTCGATCGCCTGCCTCACCATCGCCCTCATCGGCGTGCTCATCGCCCCAGCCGCCCCCGCCGCGGCCGGGCCCGTGCCCGCCGGTGACGGCGCTCGGCACCCTCGGCGGCGACGCCAGCCTCGCGCGACAGCACCTTTGCCGACCTCGGCCCGGGCCGGAGGTTGCGTCCCTGCCGGCGAGCTGCTCGAAGGCGGTCACGTCGACGTCCTCGGGGTCGATGGCCAACAGGTAGCCGGGGGCTCGGCCCAAGAGGCGCACGGGCCCGAGCAGCCGCCGCAGCCGGGACACCCGGGCCTGGAGGGCGTTGGCCGCGTTCGCCGGCGGTCGGTCGCCCCACAGCTCGTCGATGAGGCGGTCCCGGGGCACCACGGTGCCGGCTCGCAGGGCGAGGAGCGTCAACAGGGAGCGGGCGCGGGAACCGGGGACGTGGACCGGCTGGCCATGGTCGAGGACTTCGAGCGGGCCGAGCAACCTGCCCTGCTCGCCGCCAATGGTACGTCCGGCCCTGGGGTCAGGGGCCTTTACGGCTGGGTCGGGCTGGCGGTCGATACCATCGAGCGCCAACCCATGATGGACGAACGTCGTGCCGCCATTCTCCGCGCCGTGGTGCAGGAGTACGTCGAGACCGCCCAGCCGGTCGGCTCGGGCCATGTGGCGCGCCTCCCCGAGATCGGCGTGTCACCGGCCACCGTGCGCCACGACATGGGGGTGCTGGAGGACGAGGGCTACCTCCACCAGCCCCACACCAGCGCCGGGCGCATCCCCACGGACAAGGGCTATCGCATGTTCGTCGACAGCCTGGTCGCCCCCGGCCCCCTCGACGCCTCCCAGCGCCACCAGGTGAGCTCGTTCTTCGCCACGGCCCACGGCGCCCTGGAGGAGATGCTGGCCGACACCTCCCAGCTCCTGTCCGGCCTCACCGATTACGCCGCCCTGGTCACCGGCGCCCCCCCCAACGACGCCACCGTGCGCTCGGTGCAACTCGTGGGCCTGACCGGCCGGGCAGCGCTGGCGGTGATGGTGTTGTCCAACGGCGCCGTCACCAAGGCCCGCCTGGAGCTGGCCGACGACGTGGGCGACGAGCGCATGGCCGCGGCCACCGCCCACCTGTCCCGATGGCTGACCGGTTCCAGCCCGGCCGGGCTGGCGACGGTGCCGCCCTCGGGCGACCCGGCGATCGACCTGGCCTGCGACCAGGCCGTGGCCGCCCTGGCCGCGCTGGGCGCCGATGTGGAGCCCGGCCAGGTCTTCGTCGGGGGCACCAGTCGCATGGTCGCCGCCTTTGACGCCGTCGACAGCGTGCGGCGGGTGCTCGGCATCCTCGAGCAGCAGTACGTCGTGGTCGGGCTGTTGCGTGACGTGGTCGATCGGGGCCAGAGCGTGGCCATCGGCGTGGAGCACGGCGTCGAGCCCCTCTCCGAGTGCTCGGTGGTGGTCGCCCCCTACGAGGTGGAGGGCGAGACGGTGGGTGCCATCGGCGTGCTCGGGCCCACCCGCATGCACTACTCCCAGGTGCTGGCGGCCGTGGCCATGGTGAGCCAACGACTGGGGAGGTCGCTGCGGTGACCCGTCGGCCTCACTCGCATCGCTGCGCTCGCCTGGGCCGCCAGCCAGGTGGGGAGGCCTTCGGCGCGCTCGTGGCCGAAGGCCAGGTACGGGGGGCTGACGGTGGCGGCTGACTACTACGAGTTGCTGGGGGTGTCCCGGTCGGCGTCGGCCGAGGAGATCAAGCGGGCCTACCGACGCCAGGCTCGAGAGCTGCACCCCGACACCAACCCCGACGCGGGAGCCGAGGAGCGGTTCAAGCAGCTGGGTGTGGCCTACGAGACGCTGTCCGACTCCCAGCGCCGGCGCCGCTACGACACCTACGGTCCCGAGGGGGTGAGGGTGGGAGCAGGGGCGGGGTCCAACCCCTTCGGTGCCGGCGTCGGGGACATCTTCGACGCCTTCTTCGGGGGCGCCGGTCCCTTCGGGGGCCAGCCCCGGAGGGGCGGCGGTCCCCCTCGGGGGGCCGACATGGAGATCGCTCTGGAGCTGACCTTCGAGGAGGCCGTGTTCGGCGCCACCAAGGAGGCGTCGCTGCGCCTGCCCGTCACCTGCGCCACGTGCGCGGGGTCGGGAGCCCGACCGGGGACCTCGCCGGTCACCTGCGCCGAGTGCGGGGGAGCCGGCCAGGTGCGACGGGTGCGCCAGTCGATCCTCGGCCAGATGGTCACCGCCGGGCCCTGCCCCCGCTGCGGCGGGATGGGCCGTACCGTGGCTGACCCCTGCCCCGACTGTCGGGGCGAGGGACGGCGCACCGAGCAACGCCGCCTCGAGGTGGTGGTGCCGGCCGGGGTCGACAACGGGGTGACGCTGCGCCTCGGGGGCAAGGGCGCCGCCGGGATGCACGGTGGCTCCAGCGGCGACCTCTACGTGCACCTACGGGTACGGGCCCACGGGCACCTGACGCGCGACGGCTACGACCTGGTCGACGAGCTCCATCTGCCCGTCACCCAGGCCGCGCTGGGCGCGGTGCTGTCCTACGAGACCCTTGACGGAGCCGAGGAGCTCGTGATCCCGCCCGGCACCCAGGCGGGGCGGGTGTTCCGGCTCCGGGGGCGGGGGGTGCCCCACGTGGAGGGTCGGGGCCGGGGTGACCTGCTGGTCCGGGTGGCGGTGGACACGCCCACCGACCTGACGGCCGACGAGGACGAGCTCCTGCGCCGCTTGGCCGAGGGCCGGGGCCATGAGGTTGCCTCGCCCGAGAACGGGCTGCTCTCCAGGATCCGCGGCGCGTTCAAGTAGCGGGGTCGCACGGTGAGCGGGTCGGCTCGCCTGGTGTTCGTGGCCGATCTGGAGGCGCCTGCGCTCGACGACGACGATCGCCATCACCTGGCCCGCGTGCTCCGGGTGCGGGAGGGCGAGGCGCTCCGGGCCGGAGATGGCGCCGGACGCTGGAGGCCTTGCCGCCTCGGCCCCGGCGGGGTGCTCGAGCCCAGCGGCGAGGTGGTCGAGGTCGAGGCCCCCTCGCCGGTGCTGACCATCGGCATCGCCCTGACCAAGGGGGCGCGCCCGGAGCTGGCCGTGCAGAAGCTCACCGAGTTGGGCATCGACCGGATCCTCCCGCTGGTGGCCGCCCGCTCGATCGCCCGCTGGCAAGGTGAGCGGGCCGAGCGTCACCTGGTCCGGCTGCGCCGGGTGGCGAGAGAGGCAGCCATGCAGTCGCAGCGCCTGCGCCTCCCCCAGGTCAGTCCCGTCTGCGACCTGCCCGAGGCCGCCAGCCTGCCCGGGGCGGTCCTGGCCCACCCCGGCGGCGACCCCCCGTCGCTGGCCACGACGGTGGTGCTGGTCGGCCCGGAGGGGGGATGGTCCGACGAGGAGCTGGCCATGGGCCTGCCCCGCGTGGGCCTGGGCCCGGGGGTGCTGCGGGCCGAGACCGCGGCCATGGCCGCAGGGACGCTGCTCGGCGCCCTGCGGCACGGCATGGTGGCAGAGGTGGCGCCGCCGAGCGGCCAGGGGAGGCAGGGCACAGCGTGAGCGACCACGACCGTTCGTGATGTTCCCGTTGCCGGCAGCTGGATGGCGCGCCTATTCTACAAGGGGGGTAGCAGGGGCCTACGGCGCGTCGCCAGCGCATCCCCAGGGGTGGGTTCGGGCACGGATTTCCCAAGAGCGACAGCGTGGCAACGCAGCCTCGGGGTGGGCGTCCACAGGCAGGAGAAGCCGAGGACCATGGGTGTCGACAACACCGTTGCTGCCGACGAGCACGGCACCGATCCGAGCTACGCCATCAAGGTCGGGAACCGGTTGCGGGCGATCCGCAAGCAGAAGCGGTTGTCGCTCCAGGAGGTGGAGGCCACATCCCGGGCCGAGTTCAAGGCGTCGGTGCTGGGGGCCTACGAGCGGGGCGAGCGAGCCATCTCCGTGCCTCGCCTCCAGCGACTGTCGAGCTTCTATCGGGTTCCGGTCGACCAGCTCCTGCCCCGCCCCGCGGGCGACGCCCACACCGTCAACCTGAGCGACGGGGCGATCCTGCCTCCCAGCACGCTCAGCGGTGACGGGCCGGTCACCATCGATCTCATGCGCCTGGCTGCCCTGCAGACCCCCGAGGCCGAGCTGCTGGGCCGCTACCTGGCCATGATCCAGGTGCAGCGGGGCGACTTCAACGGCCGGATGCTCACCATTCGCCGGGATGACCTGCGAGCGGTGGCATGCCTGCTCGACATCACGCCCGACGCAGCCCGGGGCCGTCTCGACGAGCTCGACTTGCGCCTGACCCCGTGACGCCGTCGGCGCCTTTCGGCGTCTACGTCCACATCCCCTTCTGCCGGCGACGCTGCGACTACTGCGCCTTCGCCACCTGGGACGACCGTCCCCACCTCCTGGCCGACTACGTCGTGGGCCTTCGCCGGGAGATCGATGCCGCCGTCGTCGCCGGGCTGGCGCCGGCGGCGAGCGTGTTCTTCGGCGGGGGAACGCCGTCGCTGCTCAGCGCCGCCCAGGTGGCCACCGTTCTGGCGCCGTTGCCGCTGGCCCCCGGCGCCGAGGTGACGTTGGAGTGCAACCCCGAGACGGTGGGCCCCCGGGAGCTGGCCGCCTACCGCCAGGCCGGCGTCACCCGCATCTCGTTGGGAGCGCAGTCCCTTGTGGACCGGGTGCTGGTCGCCCTCGGTCGAACCCACGACGCCCGTACGGTGATCGACGCCGCCGCCGCGGTGGCCACCGCCGGCTTCGAGTCCTGGAACCTCGACCTCATCTACGGCACGGTGGGCGAGACGCTCGACGACTGGCGACAGACCTTGGAGGTCGCCGTCGGCCTGGCTCCGGCCCACGTCAGCGCCTACGGCCTCACCGTGGAGGCGGGGACGCCCCTGGCGCTGGACCCCGCCCGCTTCCCTGACGACGACGACCAGGCCGACAAGTACCTGGCCGCCGAGGACGCGCTGGCGGCGGCCGGCTTGGCCAACTACGAGATCTCCAACTGGGCCCGGCCCGGCCACGTGTGCCGGCACAACCGCTGCTACTGGAGCCAGGGCGACTACCGGGGCTTCGGCTGCGCCGCCCACTCCCACCAGGGCGGGCGCCGGTGGTGGAACGTGCGCACGCCCGAGCGCTACCTGGCCCTTCTCGCCGCCGGGGCCCCGGTGGAGGCGGGGGGCGAGCACCTCGACGACGCCGGGCGGCGCCTGGAGGCTCTCCAGCTCTCCCTGCGCACGACCGAGGGCGTCCCCGTCGACGCCCTCGACACCGACGGGCTCGACGGGTTGGTCGCGCGCCACCACGATCGCCGCGTGTTGACCGTGGCCGGGCGCCTCCTGGCCAATGAGGTCGCTTTGCGCCTGCGCTGAGGCTCGGGTCGCTCAGCCGACGCCGGGGCCGATCCGGGTGGTGGCGCCGTCGTCGTCGATCCGGGTGGTGACGCCGTCGGCGTCGAGCACGGCGAGGTGGTCGCAGCCGGCGGGCCGGTGCTCCCCGGCGCCCTCGACGCCGGCCCGCTCGACGGCGGCGTCCACCGCGCCGGGCACCGTCGTCACCAGCGCGGCCACCACCTCCTCGTGCTCCTGGGCCCAGCGGGGATAGCGCCACACCTGGCCCGAGCCCGGGCGCAGGACCGCCGGGGTGGCGATGTCGTCGCAGTCCCAGTCGCCCACCACCACCACGTCGCCCGGCTCGGCCACCTGCCAACGCCGGTCGCCGGCCCGCACCACGCCGTCGTCCAGGTGGACGTCCTCGGCGCAACCGTCACCGTCGACGTCGGCCCCCACCGGGGCGGCCGGGGCCTCGCACACCGGTGGCGGCCAGACTCGTTCGATCCCGTCGTCGTCGGCGGGCGCGCTGGGCACGGACGTCGTGGTGTCGGGAACGCTGAGCAGGGGTGGTCGGGGCCTGCGCTCACCGCCACCGGGGGAGCCGATCACGGCGCCGAGGCCGACCATGGCCGTCACCGCCAGGGCGGCTGCGCCCACCACGGCGACCCGGGGACGGCGCAGCTGGGCCCAGGGAGGCGACGATGGCGCCGGCTCCGACCGCGGGAGCAGCCGACGGCACTGGGGATCGGCGTTCGGCTCCACGCCAGGGCCAGCCTTGGCGACCAACCCCTGGAGGGCGTCGGCCAGGCTGCGCATCGACGGACGGGCTGGGGGATCGACGGCCAGCGCCCGGGCGGCGATCGTTGTCAGGGCCGCCGCCCCGGTTGCGGTGCCGTTGCCCGAGAGCTCGCGGATCAGGGCGCCCACGGCGGCCACGTCGGCGGCGGCTGCGGCGCGGTGGGCGTCGGTCGGGCCATCGACGACGGCCTCGGCGAACCCGCACAGCACCGCCCTACCGTCCACTGCCACCAGCACGTGGTCGGCGGTGACCCGCCCGTGGGTGATGCCCTGTTGGTGCAGGTCGGCCAACGTGGCCGCCATCGAGGCGGCGACCTCGGCGGTCCGGGCCAGGTCGGGACCGTGGCGAGGTCGCGCCGCAAGGGTGCCGCCCCCGACGAACGCGGTGCGCACCACCGCGCCACCGTCGTCGAGGTCCTCGGCGCTGACCAGCTCGACCACGCCGGGGTGGTCGACTCGCGCCAGGCACGCGGCCTCATGGCGCAGCCGAGCGGCACAGGCACCGGCGGTCGCCTGCTTGACCACCACCAGGCGGCCCCCGTGCATGACCACGCAGGCCCCCTGCATCATGGCACCCATACTGACACAGGAAGGATCGAAATGACAAGAGAAGGGCCGCTGAGGCTCCCCCGAGACTGCTTCGCCCTACACTGCGTCAGTGCCGGAGCGGGACCCCCTGGTCGAGCTGGTCGACGAGGGCCGTACGGGCGACACGGTGGGGGCACGGGGCCGGGAGCGGGCACTGCGTCGGGCCGCCCAGGAGGGGGCGACGCTGGCGGGCCTGCTGGTCGACCTGGCCGAGCGGGAGTCGACGGTGGTGCTGCGCACCGTGTCCGGCCGACGCCATCACGGAGTGCTGGTGGCCGTGGGCGCCGACTACTGCGTGGTGCGCACCCACAGCGGCGCCGAGGCCCACCTCCGCCTCGACGCCATCGCCACGTTGCACCCCCACAGGGGCGAGCGCCACGCCCTTCCCGCCGGTGACCGCCACCCCGTGGTGGACCTGCTCCTGATCGAGGTGCTCGGCAGGGTGGTGGACGAGCGCCCCCGGCTGGTGTTGGTCACCACCGGCGGCGATCAGGTTGCGGGCGAGCTGCGCTCGGTCGGCGCCGATGTGGTGACCCTGGTGCTCGACGGAGACCGCGACCAGCTCTGTTGCGTCGCCGCCGCCGCCATCACCGAGGCCATCGTGGATCAGTAGGCGTCGCCGACGTCCTGGTCGGTGCCCGGGTCGGCGTCCTGGCCGGCCCTGGCCCCGTCGGCGCCCTTGCGCTCGGGGTAGAGGTGCTCGAGGCTGCCCGGCGCCACCCGGGCCCCTTCGATGAAGGCATCCACGTCGGCCTGCTTGAGGCGGAAGACCCGGCCCATCTTGTAGGCCGCCAGCGAGCCCTCGTCGACGAAGCGGTAGAGCGTACGGGGGGTGACGCCCAGCCTGCGGGCCGCCTCCTGGGTGCTCATCCACACGATCTCTTCACGGTTCACGACGGCACTGTAGCGCACCAGTGCGACATCGTGGGTTTCCATGCGTTCCGGTGTTCGGGGACGAGGGCACCTTCACCCCTTGCCCGGACCGGACGGCCGTGGCTAGGGTCCGCATCGATCGGCCAGGCCACCCGCCGGTGCGCAGGCCCGGCGGGGCCCTGGCCCCCAGGCAGCCCCGCAACGCTCGACGCTCTCGACGCACCGACAAGGACTCCGGTGATGGCCGACCACGCCACGCTTCCCGCAGCTTCCCGGTCCTCCGGTCACCAGGCGAACGGAGCCGCACCGGGATCGCCCCGCCAGGTCCGACCCGTGCGGCGTCTGCCTGGCGGCCGAGCCGTCGTCGGCGGCTTCCTGGTCGCCGTCAGCGCCGTGGGCGTCTTCGCCGCCTACACCGACGCGCTGTCCTCGCCCGATCGCTCCTACGCGGTGGTCACCGCCGACGTGGTCGCCGGCGAGCGGCTCTCAGGCGCCGACCTCGCCCTGGTGCCGCTCGACCTTCCCCCCGACCAGCAGCGCGTGGCCTTCGCCGACCTGGCCCTGCTCGACGGAGCCACGGCGCTGGCGCCCATGACCGCCGGGCAGTTGGTGCAGAGCGGCGATGTGGCCAAGCCGGCCGGCGGTGCCAACCGGGCGCAGATCTCGCTGTCGCTCGACCCCGGCAACGCCCTGGGTGGCGATCCCGGCCTGCTCGGCGCCGGCGAGCGGGTACGGGTCATCGCCACCTTCACCCAGGCCGGCGCTCCGGCCACCGAGACGGTGAGCCAGGACGCCACCGTGGTGCGGGTCCTGGGCGGGAGCGATCAGCTCGGGGGCTCGTCGGGCCTCACCGTGGTGCTGGCCGTACCTCCGGGGGACCTCGAGCCCATCGCCGGCGCCGCCGCCGCCGGCGTGGTGTCCCTGGCCCGCACCACCGGCCTGGCCGAGCCCACGGGGCCCTGATGGCGGCCGAGCGCTTCGTCGTGCTCGGTCTGGCCCGGCCTCGCTCGACCTGGTTCGTGGAGGTCGGTCGCTGGGCGGCCAGCGCCGCCATCCCCGTGGAGTTCCTCCGTTGCGTCTCGGTGGAGGAGTTGCGCTCCCGCTTGGGGTCCGGCCGGGCGTACTCGTGCACCCTGCTCGACGGCGCCCTGCCGGCGGTCGACCGCGACCTGCTGCACACCGTGCGGGAGGCGGGAGCCGTCCCCCTGGTCGTCGACGACCACCGCCGGCGACGGGACTGGATCGCGCTGGGAGCGGTGGCGGTGCTGCCCGGCGCCCTCACCCGTGAGGTGCTGCTGGACGCCCTTGCCACCCACGCCCCCCTGGTGGGCGACGCATCGCCGCCGCCCCTCGACGAGGGTGGCGACGCCCTCGACGTCGCCCTGCTCGGCTCCACCGTGGCGGTGGTGTGCGGGCCCGGGGGCACCGGTGCCACGACGGTGGCAGCAGCGCTGGCCCAGGGTCTGGCCGAGGACTCCCGTGGACACGGACCGGTGCTGCTCGCCGATCTGGCTCGCCACGCCGAGCAGGCCATGGTGCACGACGTGCGCGACGTCGCGCCGGGGCTCCAGGAGTTGGCCGAGGCCCACCGGGGCGGCGTGCCGACCAGCGCCGAGGTGGCGTCGCTCACCTTCGCCGTGGTCGAGCGGGGCTACCACCTGCTCCTCGGGCTGCGCCGGGCCCACCACTGGGCAGCCATCCGCCCCCGGGCCCTGGTGGCCGCCTTCGCGTCGATGCGCCGGGCCTTCCCCACCCTCGTGTGCGACGTGACCGCCGACTTCGAGGGCGAGGACGACGCCGGCTCGGCCGACGTCGAGGACCGCAACGTGGCGGCCCGTACTGCGGCGCTGGCCGCCGACGTCGTCTTCGTGGTGGGAAGGCCCGGCTGCAAGGGCGTCCACGCCCTGGTCCGGGTGCTGGCCGACCTTGCCGGCCTGGGCGTGGCCCCGGCCCGTCTCGTGCCCGTGGTGAACCTCGCACCTCGCGACCCCCGGGTCCGGGCCGAGCTGACCGGCGCCATCGCCGATCTGGCCACCCCCGCCCTGGGCGGACGGCCCACGGCGGGGTGCGTCTTCCTGCCCGCCCGTCGGGTGGAGGAGGCGCTGCGTGATGCGGTCCGCCTACCGGCCCCGCTGGCGCCGCTGTTGGCCGGCGCCTTCTGGGCGACGCTCGAGCGCACCGGTCCGGGCCAAGCCCGCCTGGCGCCCGAGCCCGTCCCGGTCGCGCCCGGGAGCATGGGTAGCTGGGCCGATCACGGCTCCTGACGGCGTCGCCGTCCCGCTACCGCGGCGGCGGTGCCGAGAGCGACCAGGGCCAGACCGGTCACCGTGAGCCCGGCGATCTGCACGCCGGTGTTGGCCAGAAGCAGGCGGGCCGACGGTGTGCTGTCGCTTCCACCCGACGGTTCGTCCGAGGCCACGATGAACCGTCCCGGAGCCGAGCCCGGGTTCT
>JAHWJI010000025.1 GCA_019348495.1 Actinomycetota bacterium
ACGGTGACGCACCGCACCGTCGGCTCCGTCGTGACGGTGAGGGTCACGACCGCCCGCCGTCGGGCGACGAGCGTGCCGTCGACCGTCACGGTGCCCCTGCCGCCGCTGAAGGCGACGGCCCGCACCATGCGGGTGGTCGCGTCGGCCGCGGCGACCGGGGCGAGCCACGCGGCGAGCAGGGCCACCACGGCGAGCGCCGCCGGCGCCCTGCCGCCGGGGTGACGGGCGTGCTCGCTGGCGCGGACCGCGGGGCGCGCCGGCACGGCCGGCTCCCCACCGTGATCGCAGGCGGCGGGACCCTGCCGCGGCGCAGGGCCGTCGTTTTTCGCGGGCGTGCCTCTGGTCATGGGGGCGCGGGCATCTCGGACGTCGGGCGCGGATCGGTCGTTAGCAGCTCAATCGGTCGCCCCGGCCCCCACCTGAGCCAGGTCGGGTTCGTGGAAGCGGGCGCAGGGTCTGCGAGAATGGTCCACGTGCTCCCCTCCGCCGCCGTCCCCGCCGGTCCGGCCGCCTCGGCGGCCTCGTGCTCGCCATGTTCGACACCGAGGGTGAGCCCTCGGTCGCCTGGCGGACCAAGAAGGTGGCCGAGCGCGCTCGCCGGCGAGCGGTGGAGGCCAAGGGCTCACTCCCCGTCGGGTGACCAGCGCCCCCGCCCGGGGGCGGGCGTCAGGGCATGTACTCCGTGCGGATGAGGTCGTCGTAGTCGGGCTCGGCCTGGAGGAGGCCCAACTCGGTCATCTTGGCCCCTGCCGCCTTGGCTTGGTCGACCCAGAAGTCCGACAGCTCCCAGACCGCTCCCGTGTTGGTGATCAGCTCCCGGTAGATGGGCTCCTCCAGGCCGAACTGGTTGACCACGAGGTCGCGCCACACCTCCGGGTCGTTGGTGCCGCCGGGGGTGAGGTGGTTGGCCGCGTCTCGCTGCATGGCCACCGCAGCCCGCACCAGGTCGGGCTCCTCGCCCAGCATGCGGGGCGAGGCCCAGATGGTGGAGTTCAGCTGCCCGATGGGGGTGGTGTAGATGTTGACCAGGCGCCGGCCGAAGCCCGACACCACGCTGCGACTGGCGTTGGGCTCCGAGCCCATGAAGGCATCCACGTCGCCCCGCTCCAGGGCCGCCGGCTGGTCGTTGTACTCCACCGGGACGATCTCCACGTCGGACGCCGGGTCGAGCCCGGCTTCGTCGAGCAGGGCGTAGAGCACCAGCAGCTGGAAGGCCGGTCCCTGGAGGGCGATGCGCCGGCCGGCGAGGCCGGGGACGCCGGCGATCTCGGATGCTCGGGGGACCACCAGCCCCGCCCCTTGACGGGCACCCATGGCCACGATCTTGGACCCCAGCCCCTGCTCGGACTCGATGAAGCCGTTGACGATGCCGAAGATGGCGAAGTCGAGGTCGTCGGCCTCGAGGCCGCGGTTCATGTCGGTGCCGGAGGTCAGGCTGACCACCTCCACGTCGAGGCCCTCAGGGGCGAACTGGGGCCAGTAGCGGGGCGCGGCGGCGTGGTTGTTGGTGAAGGCAGCCACCCGGATGCGCTTGCCGGCCACCGCCCCGCTCCCCGCGCTGGCGGACGTTTCGGCGGTGTCGTCGGCACCACCACAGCCGGCCAGGGCCAGCGAGGCGGCTCCGGCGCCGACGGCACCGAGGAACCGGCGCCGGGTCAGGGCGTGGCCATGTGCGTCCGTCAAGGGTCCTCCTGGGTAGCGGTGGGCACGGTTGCGCCGGTACCTTGAGATTCAACCCCAGTTGAAAGGTCTTCGCCAAGGTGGACCTCACGGCCACAGGAACGAGGCACTCATGGACATGCAGCTGACCCGCCGCCGCCTCCTCGCCCTGGGGGCGGCGGGCGCAGCAGGTGCCGTGCTGGCGTCCTGCGGCCCTGGAGACCGGGGTGCCCCGGCCTCGGTGCCCCCTGAAGGGGGCGGTGACAGCGCCAGCTTCGATGGGCGGTCGATCAGCGTGGCCCTCTACTCGAAGAACCACGCCTCGTCACCGCTGTTCTGGCAGCGCTTCGCCCCGCCGGGGTTGACCGTCGAGCCCCAGATCTTCACCAGTGGCAGCGACATGAACCGGGCCATGGAGGCCGGCGACCTCGACTTCGCCCTCATGGGCCCGTTCAACAGCCTCATCGAGGCCGAGCAGGGCTTTCGGGCCAAGATCATCTGCATGTGCTCCCGCCAGGGCATCGGCCTGGTGGTCAGGGCCGACCAGGGCATCGAGTCGGTGGCCGACCTGGCCGGCAAGACGATCGCCGTGCCCCCGCCCGGCGTGCAGGTCCTGGTCCTGACCGCCCTGCTCGACGAAGCCGGCCTCGTGCTCGACCGTGACCTGACCGCGGTGCCCCTGGGCTACGCCGACCACCAGGGGGCACTTGAGCGGGGTGACGTGGATGCCTACATCGGCACCGAGCCCCCGGTGACCATGAGCGTCGTCTCGGGTGTGGGCCGTCGCCTCCAAGCCGTCTACGACACGCCCAACGGCGACTTCAACACGGCCATGTGGGCCGCTCCCCACGTGCAGGGCGACCCCGAGTTGCTGGCCGCCGCGGTGGCCATGCAGCGCGGTGCCGCCGAGCTCCTCACCCCTGGGGGTGAGAACGACCCGCAGGTGTGGCACGACCTGCTGGTCGACCAGTTCGGCTACGCCGAGCCCGTCTACGAGGAGGTGCTGTCGAACATCGGGGCGGAGTGGGACTTCGACGACGAGCGCAAGGCCCAGTTCGAAGGCGCCGGCGCCCTCATGCTGGCCAGCGGGGTGCTGAGCCGTGAGCCGGACTACCCGTCGCTCTACCTGCTCGACCACCTTCCCGAGCGGTGAGCCGGGTCATCCCGGCGACGGGTTCCGAGACGCTCCACGGACAGGACACCACCGAGGGCGACGTGTCCCGGCGACCGGACGACGCCTCGGCGCCGGCGCCCGGGCCCGCCGTCCTCCTGATCCCGACCCCGGCCCTCGCTCCGCCCGAGCCCCGCACGCGGCGCGGGCGCCGGCGGGCCCTGGGCCTGGTCGTGCCCGTGGCCCTGGTGGCCCTGTGGGCGCTGGCCGGCGCCGCCGGGTTCATCTCGCCGCGCCTGCTCCCCCCGCCGGCAGCCGTAGCCGAGGCGGGGTGGGACTTCGTGGCCGGCGAGTCCACCGCCACCCTGCCGGGCGTCGTCCCCTTCGACGGCGCCGCCGCTCGCCACGTGAGCGCCAGCGTGGCCCGGTGGCTGTCGGGCTTCGCCCTGGGCGTGGGCGTGGGCGTGCCCCTCGGTCTGGCCCTGGGCCTGTCGCGCCGGGCGGGCGAACTGCTCGACCCCCTGGTCCAGGCCCTGCGGTCGATCCCCATCACCGCCTGGCTGCCCATCACCCTGGTGTGGTTCGGTCTGAGTGAGGGTGCCGCCCGCTACCTGGTGTTCATCGGCGCCCTCTTCCCCATCGTGATCGCCACCGCCGACAGCGCGGCGCGGGTCCCCCGAGCTTTGGTCGACACCGCCCTCATGCTCGGCACCTCCCGGTCGGCGCTGGCCCGGCGGGTCTACGTGCCCGCGGCACTACCGGGGATCGTCACCGGGCTGCGCCTCGGGCTCACGCTGGGATGGATGAGCGTGATCGTGGCTGAGCTCACCGGGCAGACCTCGGGGGTGGGGGCCATGATGTTCGCGGCCCGAGAGATCGGCCGCCTGGACCACATCATCGTGGGCATGGCCACGTTCGCGGTGATCGGCCTGGCCGGTGACGTGGTCCTGCGGGCCGTCTCCCGGCGCTTCGTGGCCTGGAGCGAGGGGTGACGGCGGCCGCCGGCGCACACGCCATCCCCGATGTCTTGGCCGTGCGGGACTTGAAGAAGTCCTACGGCGACGTCCACGTGCTCGACGGCATCGACCTCGACGTGGCGCCCGACGAGGTGCTGGCCGTGCTCGGCCCGAGTGGCTGTGGCAAGTCCACGCTGCTGCGCCTCCTGGCCGGCCTGGAGCCGGTCGACGCCGGAGAGATCCGCATCGGCGACGAGGAGGTGGGGGGTCCCTCACCGGACCGGCCCATGGTGGCCCAGGGCGCCACGCTGTTCCCCTGGCTCTCGCTGCGGGGCAACCTCGAGTGGGGTCCCCGGGCCACCGGCCACGCCGACCCCGCCGCTGCGGCCGACGAGCTGTTGGAGGCGACGGCTCTCACAGGCTTCGCCGACGTGCGGCCCGGTCAGCTCTCGGGCGGCATGCGCCAGCGGGCGGCCATCGCCCAGGTCCTGGCCAACCGTCCCCCGGTGCTGCTGCTCGACGAGCCCTTCGGCGCTCTCGACGCCCAGACCCGCCTGCGCATGCACGAGTGGTTGCGGGGACTGCTGGCCGAGCGGCCCACCACGGTGGTGCTGGTCACCCACGACGTGGACGAGGCCCTGCTCCTCGGCGACCGCCTGGCCCTGTTGTCGGCCCGGCCCAGCCACGTCGTGGAGCGCATCGACGTCCCCTTCGGCGCCGAGCGGGCCCGGTCCACCCTCAGCGACCCTGGCTTCGTCGCCCTAAAGGCGCGGGTGCTGGACCTGGTCCTGTCCGCCTGAGCCCCGGTCGGCTGTCCCAGACGCCGGCCGTACCCTCCTCGGCCAAGCGGTACTTCTGCACGCGGGTGGTCGGCGTCTTGGGCAGCTCGGGGCGCAGGTCGAGGTACCGGGGCACCATGAACTTGGGCAGGCGGGCCCGCAGGAACTCCTGTAGCTCGGCCGGATCGAGGTCGACGTCGGGGCGGGCCACCACGCACAGCTTGATCTCCTCGTCCGCTCCCCCGTCGACGGCCGCTCCGTCGGCGGGAACGCCCACCGCCGCCACCTCGAACACGCCGGGGTGGGCCAGGGCCGCCTCCTCGATGTCGCCGGCGGCGATCATCTCCCCCCGGCGCCGGATGGCGTCACGCCGGCGCCCGGCGAAGGAGAGCTCGCCGTCGGGTGCCCGCCGCATGAAGTCACCCGTGTGGTACCAGCCCTCGTGGTCGAAGGGCGGGACCACCCGTCCCTCGTCGTCGAGGTACCCGTCGAACATGACCCCTGGCCTCCGGGGCCGCATCCAGAGCTCGCCCACCTCGTCGTCCTCGCACTCGCCACCGGTGTCGTCGACCAAGCGGGCATCGAAGCGGGGGCTGGGGCGTCCGATGGTGCCCGGACGCTGGGGCAGGGCCTCGGGCCTGGTCCAACAAGAGGCCGTCTCGGTCTGGCCCCAGACGTCGACGACGTGGAGCCCGAAGCGCTCCTCGAACGCCGGCCACACGCCGGCGGGGGCACCAGACCCCATGGCCCGGCGGACCCGGTTGTCGGCGTCCCCGGGCTGGGGAGGGCGCCGGGCCAGCACCGACAGGATGGTGCCCACGAAGCTGAACATGACGGCGTCGGCCTCGGCCAACCGCCGCCAGAAGCCGTAGGGGTTGAAGCCGGCCTCGATGGTGACGCTGCCACCTCGATGGAGCGCGGCCAGGACGGTGCCCTGACAGGTGACGTGGGCCAGGGGGAGGCAGCAGTAGATCGCTTCCCCGGACTGGAGGGGAAGGAGATCGTTGCCGTAGGCCCGCCCCCAGGTGGCCTCGCAGGCCCGGCTCCATCTCGCCCCCTTGGGCGTGCCCGTGGTGCCCGAGGTGTACATCAGCTTGGCCGGGGCGCTTGGATCGGGGGCCAGGGACGGGGGCGGCGCCGGCGCCGCCCGCTCGACCAACGTCTGCCAGGAGTGCGTTCCCCTCACGTGGTCGCCACCGACCACGACCACGTGGTCGAGTCGGGGCAGGCCGTCGCGTACCTCGGCCAGCGACGGGTACAGGTCGGCATCGCACACGGCGATGGTGCCGCCGGCGTGGGCCATGACCCGGCGCAGGGGCTCTCCGGTGAGGAGGCTGTTGACGGGCATGAAGACCGCCCCCAGCTTCATGCAGGCGAACCAGGTGCCCACCAGGGGAACGCCGTTGCCGCAATGGGCCATGTCGACATCGCCGGGGCCGACCCCGAGGCCGGCCAGCCCCGAGGCGACCCGGTTGGCCAACTCGTCGGCCTCGGCGTAGGTGAGGGTGATGTCGGGCAGGGCCAGGAACGGGCGGGGGCCCAGTGTCGCCGCCTGGTGCTCCAGCACGGCCCGCACGCCAAGGGCCTCTACGGGTCCCGTGCCGGAAAGGACCTCCGGGCCGGCAGCGCTCATCGCCCGTCGCTGGCTGCGGTGGCGGCCGCGGCCAGGAGCTCGTCCACCGCCGGCCGGTCGTCGGGACTGGCCGGGCGAAAGACCCGCACCGCCCGGCCGTGGCGCACGATGGCGTCACCGCCGAGCTGGCGGGCGTCCTCGACCGGGCGGGAGATCGTGTCGCCGCGCCCGGCCGCCTCCCGGTAGATGCGCAGCGTGGCCGGCGTGTAGACCTCCCGCAAGCGGGCCCGACCGAGACCGAGCCGGGCGTAGAGCAGCCGGTCAGGGTCCGTGAGGAACGGCCAGGGCCACTGGAGGGCGTCGGCCAGCTCGGCCAGGGCCGGCGCCGGGCTGAAGCCCACGGCCAGGGCCGACGCTCCCAGGGCTTCCAGTCGATCCCGTTGCTCACGCACCCGCACGAGGTGCTCCTGGCAGGGCAGTCAATGGCGGTGACGGATGATGCTCAACACGGCTAGGGGCGGGCCCGTGCCGAGGTCGACGCTGTTGCCGTCCCGTGCATCGACCAGGGCGATCCCGGCCAGATCCACGTCGCCATCGTTGCTCTCGTGCTCTGGTTCGATCGGCTTCACGCTACAACATCTACTGAAATCAGCTCCTGGCCAGGAGTCGACTGAGCGGGCTGGCGTCGAGCTGGCCGAGGAGGTCGGCGGCGTCCTCGTAGACGGCCAGCGCCCCCGCCTCGCTGCCAGCACGGTCAAGGGCCACCTGGAAGACCTCCGGGCGGCTCTCACCCACCAGTGCCTCCATCAACATGCCGGAGCCCTGCCGATGTGACGGTGGATGGCCGCCGAGGTGACGTCGAGGCCATGGTCAGTTGGGCCGATGTGCACCACGTGGTCCACGCCGAGGAGGGTGGGCCCATCTGCCCAGCCAATTGCGTGCTCCTGTGTCGCCGCCACCCCGTCCGATTGCACCGGAAGGGCTGGGCGGCGGAGCTAAAAGCCGACGGTGCCTTTGTGGTCCATGATCCCGGTGGGCGGATCTTCGTGAGCCATCCACCCGGGAATCGTCCCCGGCCACCGCCCGAGCTGTTCGCGGCGTAGGCGTAGGGCGTGTGGACTCAGCGTTGTGGACTCAGCGTTGAGGACCGCTCGGTGGACGTACGTTCACCCCGGCGTCAGCCAGCGCCTGCTTGGCCTCGTCCACGGTGTGAGTCCCGAAGTGGAAGATCGACGCGGCCAGCACGGCGTCGGCCCGGCCCTCGAGAGCCCCGTCGACCAGGTGCTGCAGGGTCCCCACCCCCCCACTGGCGATCACGGGGATGCCGCAGCCCTCGGCCACCGCACGGGTGAGCTCCAGGTCGAAGCCGTCCCGGGTGCCGTCGCAGTCCATGGACGTGAGCAGGATCTCGCCGGCCCCGAGGCGCTCCAACTCGGCCGCCCACGAGACCGCTTCGAGCCCGGTCGGCTTGCGCCCGCCGTGGGTGTAGACCTCGAATCCCCCGGGAGAGCGCCGGGCGTCGATGGCGGCCACCACGCACTGGGCGCCGAACTCGGTGGCCAACTCCCCCACCAGCTCGGGTCGGCTCACCGCGGCTGTGTTGACCCCGACCTTGTCGGCCCCCGCCCGCAGGAGAGCCCGGGCGTCGTCGACCACCCGCACGCCACCTCCCACCGTGAGGGGGATGAACACCTCCTCGGCCGTGCGGCGAACGACGTCGACCATGGTCCGGCGGTTGCCCGACGACGCGGTGATGTCGAGGAAGACGAGCTCGTCGGCACCCTGCTCGTCGTAACGGGCCGCCAGCTCGACGGGATCACCGGCGTCGCGCAGGCCGACGAAGTTGACGCCCTTCACCACCCGCCCGTCGTCGACGTCGAGGCAGGGGATGACCCGCACGGTGCGCACGGATCAAGACCCTACGCCGGCACCCGTTCATGGACCGTCGATTACTGGCTGGAACGGGCTCGAGTGGGCCGCCAGGATGCGGGCGTGGCCTTCAACCGTCCCGACCCTGCTGAGTCCCCACTCAGAACCACTCGTACCGAGCTGAAGCGCAAGCGGGAGCGCGGGAGCCACGACCGCTCGGTCGTCGAAGAGATCCTGGACGAGGGACTAGTGGCTCACGTCGGCGTGGTGGCCGACGGCGGACCCATCGTCACCCCGATGGCCTACGCCAGGATCGATGGCGATCTCTTCCTGCATGGTGCGGCTGGGAACCGGACGTTGCGGGCACTGGCCGAGGGCTCGGCGCTCTGCCTCACGGTGACCCTCCTCGACGGCCTCGTGCTGGCCCGTTCGGCCATCCACCACTCCATGAACTACCGCTGCGTCGTCCTCTACGGTCGAGGTCACCGGGTGGAGGACGAGGCGGAGAAGCGCCGGGCCCTGGCTGCGGTGGTAGATCACGTCGTCCCCGGGCGTTCCGCGGTGGCGAGACCGCCGACCAGCTCGGAGCTACGAGCCACCCTGGTGGTTCGGGTGCCGATCGTCGAGGCCTCGGCCAAGGTCCGAGGTGGTGGCCCGGTGGATGACGACGCCGACCTGGAACTGCCCGTGTGGGCCGGGGTCATTCCCGTCGAGGTGGTCGCCGATGCACCCGTCGGCGACTCGGTCCTCGAGGCGGAGACCACGGCACCGGTGTCTCGCCTCCGTGGCTGAGCACGAGTCCGCCCGGCGTCCCGCTCCGGCGGGGGACCGCTACGCCATGGCCACGAGGTCGAGGAAGTCGTCGCTCCAGTGGTCGAGGGTGCCCTCGGGCATGAGCAGCACCCGCTGGGGGGCCAGTTCCCGGACGAACTCCGGGTCGTGGCTCACGAGCACCATGGCCCCGCCCCATCCGGCCAGCGCCGCCGCCACCGAGGTGCGTGAGGGCGGGTCGAGGTTGTTGGTGGGCTCATCGAGGAGCAACAGGTTGTGACGCCCGGCAGTGAGCTGGGACAGCGCCAGCTTGGTCTTCTCGCCACCCGACAGCGTGCCCGCGTCCTGGAAGGCCATCTCCCCGGGCAGTCCGAACATGCCGAGCAGGGCCCGCAGCTCACCTACCGGCAGGTCGGCCTGCTCGCGCAGGTGTGAGAGGACGTCCTTGCCGGCCACGATCCCCTCGTGCTCCTGGGCGTAGTAGCCGGCGGACACGTCGAGGCCGAACCGCCAGGTTCCCGCATTGGCCTGGTTCTCTCCGGCCAGGATGCGCAGCAGGCTGGTCTTGCCCGCGCCGTTGAGCCCCATGACCAGGAGGCGCTCGCCCCGGCCCAGGTCAAAGGAGACATCCGTGAAGATGGGTGGTCCGCCGTAGTGCTTGGCCAGGCCCTCGACCTCCAGCACGACACGGCCGGCCCGCGGGGGCTCGGGCAGGCGCAGGGCCATCGTCCGCTCCTGGACGGGGCCGGTCACGGCCACGTTGCGCAGGCGCTCCACGCGGTGGTCGATCGACTTGGCCGTGCGGGCCCGGCGCTGGGTCTGGCCCCGCATGCTGTCGGCCAGGGTGGAGAGACGCTTGATCTCCCCGGCCTGGGCCGCGGCCACCTTGGCCTGGCGGACCTGGTCGGCCTCCAGAGCCCGGCGGTACTGCGAGTAGGTCCCTCGGTACTCGGTGAGGCGGCTGTCGTTGAGGTGCAGGACCCGGGTGATGGCTTCGTCGAGCAGGCCGAGGTCGTGGCTGATGACCAGCAACGCGCCTCGGTAGGAGGCCAAGAAGCCCATCAGCCACGACTTGGCGTCGGTGTCGAGGTGGTTGGTGGGCTCGTCGAGCAGCAGCAGGTCGCTGCCGGCGAAGAGGATGCGGGCCAGCTCCACCCGGCGCCGCTCCCCACCCGAGAGCACGCTGACGGGTCGCTCCAGGCTCTCGTCCGGCAGTCCCAGGCCGGCGGCGATGCGGCGGACCTCGGCGTCGGCCGCCCACCCGCCAGCCAGCTCAAAGGCGTCCACTGCCTTGGCGTGGCGCCCGATGTTGCGCTCCGACGGGTCCTCCTCCAGGGCCAGGCGGCGCTTCTCGATGGTGATGACGAGCTGATCGAGCCCCCGACCGGAGAGCACGTGGTCGAGTGCGGTCAGCCCATCGGCCGTCGACGACCGGACTGATCGGGGGTCCTGGGACAGGTAGCCGAGACCACCCCGGCGCACCACCTCTCCGTCATAGGCGGGCGAATGGCCGGAGAGGACGCCCAACATGCTCGTCTTGCCCGCCCCGTTGCGCCCCACCAGGCCGACCTTGTCGCCGGCGGCGACCGTGAAGGAGGCGTCGACCAGGGTCAGGCGTCCACCCACCTCGACGGACAGGTTGCGGACGTTGAGCATGTCCCTAGGGTGCCAGTTCGGCGGCTCGACAACGCCGGTACCGTCGAGAAGAGATGCCAAGCGGCCACCATCGACTCCGACACGTGGTCGCCGTCGGCCTGGTGTCGGGCGCGGTCTACGGTGCCCTCCAAGGACTTGACGACCACTCGATCGGCAAAGGTGTCATCAGCGGCCTCTTCTTCGGTGCCGTCATGGGCGCATGCCAGTACGGGACGTCTCGTGCCAACGCCCACCTCACCGGGCTCCGCCCTCGGGAGCAGCGCATGGTGTCAGCGGCCGTGCGGCGGGGCCGTGCAGTGACGGAACCCGCACTGGCCGGAAGGGCCGTCGACCATGCCCGCACGGTGCAACTGACCCCGGGGCGCCAGCGCCTGGGCCCCCTCCTGGCGTGGGGTCTCCTGGCGGTCAGCGTCGTGGGACTGGGCCTTTCGGTCTCCTCCGGGTTCACCGCTGGCATGGTGGCCGGCGCCTTCTCCTGCATGGTGTGGGCCGCCATCCTCGTTCTCGGACCACCGCTGGAGCGCCACGTCCAGGATCGCGCCCGCGCCGCCGAGGTGGCGAACCAGAAGGTGGTCGACTCGTCGGCCACCTCTGCCCAGCATTGAGGGTCATGGCGCCGGTTCGACTCGCCGGATCTGCTCAGAGAGGCCACGACGGAGCCGGCGACGGACGATGGCGCTCAATGCCCTCCGGCCGCTGCGGCCAGGGCCTGCTCGACCGTAAAGGCCCGCTCGTAGAGAGCCTTGCCCACGATGGCCCCGGCCAGGCGTCGGCCCCCCACCTCGAGGTCAGCAAGGGAGCGCAGGTGGTCGAGGTTCCCCACGCCCCCGCTGGCGATGACGTCCACCCCGGTGCAATCCAGCACCCGGGCCAACCCGTCGAGGTCGGGACCCACCAGCATCCCGTCCCGGGCGATCTCGGTGACCACCAGGGCGGCGACGCCGACATCGGCGAACCGAGCCACCGCGTCGAGGAGGTCGACGCCCGCCCCTTCAGTCCACCCCCGCACGGCCACCTCCCCGTCGCGGGTGTCGAGGCCCACGGTCACCCCGCCGGGATGACGGGCAGCCAGGCGGGCCACCAGGTCAGGGTCTTCCATGGCCGCGGTGCCCACCACCACCCGAGCCACCCCGGCGTCGAGTAGCGCCCCGGCGGCGGCCTCGTCGCGTACACCCCCGCCGGCTTGGACCCGGGCGTCGACCGCGCCGGCTACCGCGGTGATGGCCGAGCGGTTGACCGGGTCTCCCGTACGGGCGGCGTCGAGGTCGACCATGTGGATCCACCTGGCCCCGGCGTCGGCGAAGCTCCGGGCCACGGCCACCGGGTCGTCGCCGTAGACGGTCTCATCGGCGTAGTCGCCCTGGCGCAGCCGTACGAAGCGCCCGCCCCGCAGGTCGATGGCGGGATACAGGTCCACGGTCTCAGGCCGCCGGGGTGAGGGAGCGCACGAAGTTGGCGAGCATGGCCAGGCCCACGCGTCCCGACTTCTCCGGGTGGAACTGCGTGGCCCACAGCCGGTCGCGCTCGACGGCGGCCACCACCGGTGCGCCGTAGTCGCACGTGGCCACCACCTGCGCACCCGCCTCGGGGGCGAAGGAGTGCACGAAGTAGGCCCACACCGGTCGTTCGAGGCCGGCCAGCAGGCCCGGGTCTCCGCCGACGTCGAGGCGGTTCCACTGCATCTGGGGCCGCTTGACCCCCTCGGGAAGCCGGCGCACGGTGCCGGCCAGCACACCCAGGCCCTCTACGTCGGGGCTCTCCTCCGAGCCCTGGTACAGCAACTGCATGCCCACGCAGATGCCGAGGAAGGGCACGTCGGCGGCGATGGCGTCGAGCGCCACCCGGTCGAGGCCGGACTGGCGCAGGGCCTGCATGCTTCGCCCAAAGGCGCCGACCCCGGGGAGCACGACCCCGGCGGCGTCGGCCACCAGACCGGCGTCGGCGGTGAGGTGGGCGTCGGCGCCCACCCGCTCCAGTGCCTTCTGGGCCGACCGCAGGTTGCCGATGCCGTAGTCGAGGACGGCGACCAGAGGCCGCTCGCCATCGGCCGGGGCGGCGGGAGAGGTCACAGCGTGCCCTTGGTGGAGGGGACGCCGCCCCCTTCCACCCGGGCGGCGTCGCGCAGGCAGCGGGCCACCCCCTTGGCCGTGGCCTCGAGGATGTGGTGGGTGTTGCGCCCCGAGCGCATGGCCACGTGCAACGTCATGCCGGCGTTGGTGGCGAAGGACTCCCAGAAGTGCTCGGCCAGCTGCGGGTCGAACGGTGGGGTGCCCAGGGCCAGGACCTCGCCGATCTCGACGTCGTAGGACACGTAGGGCCGCCCCGACAGGTCGAGGGCCACCTCGATGAGGGCCTCGTCCAGTGGGTAGAGCCCGCTGGCGAAGCGGCGGATGCCGTCCTTGTCGCCCAACGCCTCGGCCAGGGCCTCCCCCAGGGCGATCCCCGTGTCCTCCACCGTGTGGTGGCCGTCGACGTGGATGTCGCCCTCGGCCCGAACCGTGAGGGTGAAGCCGCTGTGGCGCCCGAGCTGGGCCAACAGGTGGTCGAAGAAGGGCAGGCCCGTGCTCACCGCGACCTCGCCGGCACCGGGACCGCCCACGGGGTCGAGATCGATGGAGCACTCGATGCGTGTCTCCCTGGTCGAGCGGGAGCGGCTGGCGTGGCGGCTCACGGGCCGACCACCTCGGCCAGGGCGGCGAGGAAGGCGTCGTCCTCGGCCGGCGTGCCGATGGTGACCCGCAGACACCCCTCCAAGCCGGGCCACGACGAGCAGTCCCGCACCAACACCCCGCGGTGCAACAGGCCCTGCCACACGGCGTGGCCGTCGCCGCCGGTGGGCCGGAACAACACGAAGTTGGCCTCCGACGGCCACTGCTCGACGGCCATGTCGCCCATGGCCGCCACCAGGCGCGTCCGCTCGTCGACCACGGCTGCCACCCGCTCCGACATCTCGGCCTCGAAGCCGAAGGCGAGTCGCCCGGCCACCTGCTTGAGGGCGTCGAGGTGGTAGGGCAGGGTGACGGCCTCGAGCTCGGCGACCAGCCAGGCGGGACCCACCAGGTAGCCCAGCCGGGCGGCGGCCATGGACCACGTCTTGGACAGCGTGCGGGTGACCACGAGCGGCCGTTGGTCGTCGACCAGGGTCAGCGCCGACCAGCGGCTGAACTGGCCGTAGGCCTCGTCGACCACGACCAGGCCCCCGCCCTGGTCGGCCACCTCGGCCACGACCGCAGGGTCGTCGACCATGCCGGTGGGGTTGTTGGGTGAGCACAAGAAGGTGATGGCCGGCGTGGTCTCGGCCATGACCCGGCGGACCTCGGCCCCATCGAGGGCCAGGCCGGGGGTGCGACGGCCCGCGACAACGTCGGTCCCGGTGACGGAGGGGATGTGGCTGTGCAGGCGGTAGGTGGGCTCGAACACCGCCACCCGGCGACCATGCCCTCCGTAGGCCAGGCACAGGGCCTGGATGACCTCGTTGGAGCCGTTGGCCGCGTAGACCTGCTCGGGCCCGACCCCGTGGTGGGCGGCGATGGCCTGGCGCAGGGCCAGGGCGTGGCGGTCGGGGTAGCGGTGCCACTCGACGCCCGCCACCTCGGCGGCCAGCGCCTCCACCCACGCCCGAGGCGGGGGGAGGGGTGACTCGTTGGTGTTGAGGCGTACCTCGACCTGCACCTGGGGGGAGTGGTAGCCGGCCAGCGTGACCAGGTCACCACGCAGGGGCGGTCGGCGGCGTACCGGCCGGCCCACCGTCGACGGCGGGTCCTTCATCCCCGGCCCGTCAGCGGCCCGCGCTCCCCGCCGGCGTCCATGCGCAGGCGCACCGACTGGGCGTGGGCGGCCAGACCCTCGGCCTCGGCGATGGCGGCCACGTGGGGGGCGGCGCCCATCAGGGCCTGGCGATCGAGGGCGATGACGTGGATGTGCTTGAGGAAGTCGTCGACCCGCAGGGCGCTGGAGAAGCGGGCCGAGCCGAACGTGGGCAGCACGTGGCTGGGGCCGGCGTAGTAGTCCCCCACCGAGGCCGGCGCCCACGGGCCGCAGAACACGGCGCCGGCGTTGCGCACGAGGGGCAGGAGCCCCTCGGCATCGGCCACCATGAGCTCCAGGTGCTCGGGGGCGATCAGGTTGGCCACGGCCATGGCCTGCTCGGGGCCGTCGACGAGCACGACGTAGCCACCCTGGGCCAGCGTCGACTCGATGTGGGCCCGGCGGGGCGAGGCCGCCACCAGCTCGGCCACCGAAGCGCTCACCGCGCCGGCCACGGCCTCGTCCCAGGTGACCAACCAGGCCAGGCCGTCGGGCCCGTGCTCGGCCTGGACGACCACGTCGACGGCGGCCCACTCCACCGGGGCGGTGCTGTCGGCCACCACCACCACCTCGGACGGTCCGGCGAAGGCGGAGGGCACGCCCACCACGCCGGTGGCGGCCACCTCCCGCTTGGCCTGGGCCACCCGGTTGCTGCCGGGTCCGACGATGACGTCGACGGCGGGGATGGTGTCGGTGCCGTAGGCCAGGGCGGCGATGGCCTGGACCCCACCGATGCGGTAGACCTCGTCGACCCCGGCCAGGGCGGCGGCGGCCAGGATGCCGGGGGCCACCTTGCCGTCGGGACCCGGGGGCGAGCACAGGGCCACCCCGGTCACGCCGGCGACCTTGGCCGGCACCGCCGTCATCAACACCGTGGAGATGAGCGGCGCCAGGGCGCTGGGGACGTAGAGCCCGACCCGGTCGACCGGCCGGCGCAGCTCCGAGACGATGATGCCGTCGCTCTTGTGGTCGACCTCGGGGCCGAGTTGAGCCTGGTGGTAATCGCAGATGTTGGCGCGAGCCGCCTCCAGCGCCACCCGCAGGTCGGCGTCGAGGCCGGCCAGGGCGGCGTCGAGCTCTGCGGCAGGCACGACCAACTCGTCGATGGCCACGCCGTCGAAGCGCTGGGTCAGCTCCCGGACGGCGGCGTCACCCCCCTCCCGCACCCGGGCCAGGATGGCCTGGACCTCGGCCACCGGCGGCTCGGTGGCGGCCAGGGGACGGGGCAGCCGGCCCCGCAGGTCGTCACCGAGGCCGCGCACGTCGAGCCGCTCGAGCATAGGAACGGCGAGCCTACCGGGCGGCCCCTTCCACCCCGAAGGGTTTCTCGGGTAGACCGGGGCCATGAACGCCGGACCGCAGCTCTCGTCGGTGGCCACCGCCCTGGGTGAGCTCACCCGCCGGGTCACCGAGCTGGCCGAGGAGCTGACCCGCTCCAACCGGGAGGACCTGGCTGGCGAGCTCTTCGAGGCCGAGCGGGCCCTGCTCACCGCCGGACGGCGCCTGGCCAAGGTGGTCGACGACCTGAGCTGACGCTCAGGCAGAGGCCGCCGGTCAGGCGGAGGCCGCCGGTCAGGTGGAGGAGGAGGCGGCCGAGGAGAAGGCCGAGGGGCAGTAGTCGGCCAGCACGCAGCGCTCGCAGCGGGGGCGGCGTGAGAGGCACACCGCCCGACCGTGGAGGATCAGGCGCAGGCTGAGGGCGCCCCGCTCGGCGGCGGGCACCATGTGGTTGAGCTCGGCTTCGACCTTGACGGGATCGACCTCCTCAGTCAGGCCCAGACGCCGGGACAGGCGACCGACGTGGGTGTCCACGGGCAGGCCGGGCAGGCCCAGACCCACGCTGCGGACCACGTTGGCCGTCTTGCGCCCCACTCCCGGTAGGGCGGTGAGCTCGGCCATCGACGTCGGCACCTCTCCGCCGTGGTCGTCCACCAGGGCGCGGGCCATGCCCAGCAGGCTCTTGGTCTTCTGGCGGAAGAACCCGGTGGGACGGATCAACTCCTCGACATCCGCCGGTTCGGCGACGGCCAGGTCGGCCGGGGCGGGGTAGCGGGCGAACAACGCCGGGGTCACGGAGTTGACCCGCTCGTCGGTGGTCTGGGCCGACAAGATGGTGGCCACCAGCAGCTGGAAGCCGCTCTCATGGACCAGGGCGCACAACTCGGTGGCCGTGCCCGGGTACTCCTCGCCCAACCGGCGCAGGGTCTCCCGGGCCCGACCTCCCGCTGTGCGCGGCCGTCGGCGCTCCACGACCGAGGAGGGTACGTGTCCGCCCGCACCACCGAGGGATGCCATGGTGGTCGTAGCCTGCGCCACGGTGCGCACGCTCGAGATCAAGCGCCAGCTCGACCCCCACGACCTGGCCGCGGTGGCCGAGCTGCTGGCGCTGGCCGAGCGGGCCGACGGGCACCGCGCCGTCGACGACCACCGCTGGCTGGACATGGCCGAGGGTGGCCGGGCCAGCCATGCCGGACTCGTGGCCTGGGAGAGCGGCCACGACCACCCGGTGGGCTACACCCAGGTCAGCCGGGGTCGCCACAGCTGGGCCCTCGACATGGTGATCGACCCCCACCACCGCTACGACGCCCGGGACATCGGGCCGGAGATGCTCCGGGGCGCCATCGCTCTCATCGCCGGAGAGGGGGGCGGCCACGTGCACCTGTGGGTGTACCAACCCACAGGTGCACACGACGAGATCGCCGCCCAGGTGGGTCTGCGCCGGGGCCGGGACCTCCTGCAGATGCGCCGCACCCTGCCCGTGCCCGTCGAGGGGAACCAGCTCGACCTGCGGCCGTTCCGGCCGGGACACGACGAGGCCCGGTGGCTCGAGGTCAACAACCGGGCCTTCGCCTGGCACCCCGAGCAGGGGGGCTGGGACCTCGAGACCCTCACCACCCACCAGCACGAGCCCTGGTTCGACGCCGAGGGCTTCCTGCTCCACGAGCGCGACGGGCGCCTGGCCGGGTTCTGCTGGACCAAGGTCCACCACGACCACGAGCCCCCCCTGGGCGAGCTCTACGTCGTCGCCGTCGATCCCGACTTCCAGGGCCTGGGCTTGGGCCGGGCCCTCGTCCTGGCCGGCCTCGACTGGCTGCACCGTGAGCGGGGCCTCACCGTGGCCATGCTCTACGTCGACGCCGCCGACGCCCGGGCCGTGGGGCTCTACGACAGCCTGGGCTTCAAGGTGGACCACGTCGACCGGGCTTACGTGGGCGACGTCCCCGCGGCGGAGCCAGGTCAGGAGACGGCGCCCACGCCCACAGCCGAGCCCACCGCGTAGGTGAGCAGGGCGGGCACCAGGGTGAAGAGCACCTGGCGGGTCGCGGTGCGGGCCAGGGAACGACCGGTGAAGCGCCCGATGGCGCTGCCCACGACCACGGCGGCGACGAGGGCCGCCACCAGCGACGCGACGGTGGCACCGGCGCCCGACCCCACGAACCAGGGCACCAGGGGGACCAGCGCCCCCAGCGAGAAGGCGGCCAGGGACGACGTGGCCGCCCCCACGGGTGACCCGAGCTGAGCGGGGTCGACGCCCAGCTCCTCTCGGGCGTGGGTCTCCAGCGCCACCTCGGGGTCGGCCATCACCGTCTCGGCCAGGTCCCGGGCCTGGCCGGCGTCCATCCCTCTCGCCTCGTAGACGCCGGCCAACTCGGCCGTCTCCACCTCGGGGTGACGCTCGATCTCGATGCGCTCCAACTCCAGCTCCCGCTCGAGCAGCTCGGCCTGGACCTTCATGGAGTTGTACTCACCGGCGGCCATGGAGATGGCCCCGGCGATGAGCCCGGCCAGGCCGGCCAGGCGCACGATGCTCGGCGCCGGATCGGCCCCGGCCACCCCGAGGATGAGCCCGACGTTGGAGACGAGCCCGTCGCTCACTCCAAAGACCGCCGCCCTGGCCGCGCCCCCCTGGACGTCGCGGTGGTGGTGCTCCCCGTGGCCGGGGCGGGCCTCACCGCTCGGGCCGTCGCCGTGCTCAGCCACGGTCCTCGCCTCCTCGTCGCCGGCACCGACATGGGAGCTGGGCACGATCCCACGGTAGCCAGCCCCGCCGGCCCTACCCTTGACCTTGTGGAGGCCATGGCCGGCGCGGTGAGCAGGTACGGGGTCGACAGGGAGACGCTGGCCGAGCTGCTGGCCGGCCACCCGGCCTACCGGGTCGGCCAGGTCTGGGACGGGTTGCACCGTCGCCTCCTCGACCCGCTGGCGGTCACCGACCTCCCCCTGGCCCTGCGCCACCGCCTCCACGAGCAGCTTCCGGCCGCGCTGGCGCCTGCCGGGGAGGCCGTGACTGACGGCGGGGCCACGGTGAAGTGGTTGTGGCGGCTCCAC
The DNA here is from genome assembly GCA_019348495.1 of Actinomycetota bacterium. Taxonomy (GTDB): domain Bacteria; phylum Actinomycetota; class Acidimicrobiia; order Acidimicrobiales; family CADCSY01; genus JADDRA01. The sequence goes on from JAHWJI010000025.1 coordinate 18,511, forward strand.
GACGGGGCCCAGGTCGAGACCGTGCTCATGCACTACGGCGAGCGGACAACGGTGTGCGTGTCCTCCCAGGCCGGCTGCGCCATGGCCTGCGGCTTCTGCGCCACGGGCCAGGCCGGCTTCGAGCGCAACCTGGCTGTGGGCGAGATCGTCGAGCAGGTGGTGCGGGCTGCCCGCCGGGCCCGGCCCCACCGGCTGACCAACGTCGTGTTCATGGGCATGGGCGAGCCCCTGGCCAACTACGACCGGGTGTGGCCGGCGCTGCGTCGCCTGCACGACGACCTCGGCCTGTCGGCGCGCCACCTCACCGTCTCGACGATCGGTGTGGTCCCCGGCATCCGCCGGCTGGCCGCCGAGGAGCTCCCGGTCAACCTGGCCGTCTCACTCCACGCCGCCAACGACGCCGACCGCGACCGGCTCGTGCCCCTCAACCGTCGGTACCCCCTCGAACGCCTCATGGCCGCCTGCGCCCACTACGTGGAGACCACGCACCGGCGGTTGTCGTTCGAGTGGGCGCTCATCGACGCCGTCAACGACCGTCCCGGTGACGCCGTCGAGCTGGCGTCCCTGGCCCGTCCTCTGCGGGCCCACGTCAACCTCATCCCCCTGAACCCCACGCCCGGCTACGCCACCCCGGGAACACCCGCCGACGGCGTACGGGCCTTCTGCCGACGCCTGCGATCGCTCGGGGTCAACGCCACCGTGCGCCACAACCGAGGCAAGGGCATCGACGCCGCCTGCGGCCAGCTCCGGGCCAGCCTCAGCGGGGCCGGTGCCGATGCCGCTCATCCCGCCCGGACGGTGAACCTCTCGCCCACCCGGATGGCGTCCACCAGGACCTCACCGGCGCCGACCACCCCGCCGGGCCACACGACCGAGCGGACCAGCTCGCCGTGCACCACCGCGCCCTGACCCACCACCGACGCACCCCCTGACGCGGCCAGGTTGGCGGCCAGGTAGTCGGCCGGGCTCCCGCAGTCGACGAAGGCGGCCTCGACCGCGACACTCTCCAGGCGGCCCTCGGCCAGGCGGTGGCGCCAGCTCGCCTCCCACAGGCCCCAGGGTTCCCGGGGCAGGCCCGCCACCTCCCTCCAGGGCAGGAGCGAAGCCAAGACGGCGCTCCGCGGGCCGAGGACGGTCCCTGCGGGACCGGCCACCAAGACCCGCACCACCTCGCCGTCCCAGCCGGAGAGCAGGGGGGCCAGCGGCGCCGTGTGCCAGGCATCGGCGTTGACGACCAGCACGGGACGCCCGTCGAGCCAGTGGCGGAGGTGGGCGACGCCACCCGCCGTACCCAGCGCCAGCGGCTCCTCCACCGAGATGTGGACACGGCCGGCGAGGTGGGCCTCGAGCTGGGCGCGGCCGTGGTGGACGTTGACCGCCACCGACGCCTCGCCCACGACCGACTGCGCTTTTCCGATGGCCACGTCGACGAGGGCCACGTTGGCCACCGGGCACAGGGCCTTGGGCCGCAGTCGGCTGAGAGGACGTAGGCGCCGGCCGCTCCCTGCCGCCAGCACGAGGGCTGCCACACTGTCAGCCATGGAGACCCGTCGGTGGACCAATCCCAGCCAACCCCAGACACTGCAGATCGCCGTGTTCCTGCTCTACGCCAACGCCGTGTTCGGGCTGCTCTTCCAGACGCCGTTCCTGCTCTTTGGGATCCTCGGGTTCCTGGTCGTGGTGGCCTACGCCGCCGGTGGCTTCGGAGTGGCCAACGACCAGAACTGGGGCTACGTCGTTGCCGTGGCCGTCTCCGCTTTGGTGCTGGTGGCCACCCTGGCCCGCTTCGGCGTGGCCCTGGGCAACGTCATCAACCTCATGTTCGACGTCGCCCTCCTGGTGTTGCTGCTCCATCCCCAGTCCCGCAACTACCGCCAGATCTGGTTCAAGTGAGGTTGCCCCGCCGGAGCTGAGATCCTCGCTCATCGTTGGAACGGGGGGGCCAGGGGTTCATCGTGTCGTGCGGCGGCAGCCAGTTCCGCGGCGAGGGGCCAGGCGTTGGGGAGACAGCCGTCGAGCTCCGTGCTCTGCTGGGCCATGACGGGGGCGGGGCGACCGGGGACGGGGCACTGCGGTGGCGGCGGGTGGTGGCGGCCGAGCAGGTGGCCGACCTCGTGGTTGACGAGCATCTGGCGGTAGGCAGCCAGCGTCCCCGTCCACTGCGGCGTGGCCGTGCGCCACCGGTCGGCGTTCATGGCCACGACCGGCCCGTTCTGGCAGGAGAAGCGCCCGCCGGTGCGGTAGGGCAGGCACAAGCGATCCACCTCGTCGCCCTCGGCCAGCACGATCACGTAGGGGGCTGCGGGGTCCTCGACGAGGACGAAGTCGGCGCCTGACCAGCCCCGGGGATCGGCGAGCGTGGCGCGGACCACCGCCTCGAACCCCTCGGTGGCGCGGTCGGTCGTCCGCCGTTCGATGCGGTAGCGCACCTCGACCGCGGGGGGTGGACCAGGTTCGGGCGGGGGCCTCACCGTGGTGGCTGCCGGTGCCCGCGAGACCGACTCGGCGACCGGCGAGGCGCAGCCGACCAGCGCACACAGCCCGGCCGCAAGCGCGATCGCCACCTCGGTCCTCCTCGCCCCCGCAACCAGCACCGGGTCGAGTCTGTCGTGGTCGGCGCCACACTGGTGGTCATGGCCCAGCTCGTTCGCGACGGTCTGGAGGTGGTGATGGTCGTCGCCGTGGGCGGGATGCTCTGGGCTGCGGTCACCCGTCTGCGTCGGGGCGACCTACGGGTCTACCGCTGCGCCCGCTGCCGCCGTCCCACCTCCCGCGGCTACCCACGATGTCGTCACTGCGGGCTCGAACAGCCCGACGCCACCTGAGGAGGTCAGACGTTCCGGTTCTCCACGCAGGGCGGGGGGTAGGTCCACGGCAGCCCACGGGCAAGGGACCATGGGCAGGAAGGACCCATCGTGGTGCACAGTGTCGTTGCCGTCGACCTCGGCCAAGGCGTGGAAGACGCCCTGGCGGACGTGGTGGCCTTCGTCCCCCGGTTGCTGGCGTTCCTCGTCATCCTCGTCCTGGGCTACTTCGTGGCCAAGGCCGTGGCCAAGGTGGCTGACGCCGCCCTCGAGCGGGTCGGCTTCGACCGGGCCGTCGAGCGGGGTGGCATCAAACAGGCACTGTCGCGATCGCGTTACGACGCCAGCGACATCTTGGCCAAGGTCATCTTCTACGCCCTGTTCCTGCTGGTCCTCCAGCTGGCCTTCGGCATCTTCGGCCCCAACCCGGTGAGCGCCCTCATCGCCGGCGTCATCGCCTACCTCCCCCGGGTGGTGGTGGCCATCATCATCGTGGTCATCTTCGCCGCCGTCGCCGCCGGGGCCCGCACCCTCGTCCAGAGCACCCTCGGCGGCCTGAGCTACGGCACCACCTTGGCCAACGTGGCCTCGGTGGCCATCCTGGTCGTCGGCACCTTCGCTGCTCTCAACCAGCTCGGGATCGCGCCCGCCATCGTCAACGGGTTGTTCTACGCCCTGCTGGCGGTCATCGTGGGCTCGGCCATCGTCGCCATCGGCGGCGGCGGCATCCAGCCCATGCGCAGCCGCTGGGAGCGGGCCCTGAGCCGGGTCGAGGAGGAGGCGCCCGAGGCCCGCCAGCAGCTCCAGGACCGCCGACGTCGGCCGCCCGCGGGTCCGACGGCCGGTCCTGCACCTGCACCCACCGCCGACGAGGACGTCTGGGACTCCGAGCCGCAAGAGGGCGGTGACGGGGAGGAGGTCGTGATCGTGGAGGTCGAGCCCGAGCCCGCGCCCCAGCCCCTCATCGTGCCCCGCAGTGCCCAGAGCGGACGACGGGCCAGCGGGAGCCGCGAGCCCCTACGTCCTCGTCGCTCCCGTCCCGGTCGCAACGGCGCCTGAGCGTCGCCCACGGCCGACCGACCGACGAGGCGGCCGGCCCGGGCCGTCGCTCCTACAGTGAGCCCCATGGCCCTCCCGGTCGGCGCCGACAAGGCCGTAGCCGTGCGGCGGATGTTCGACACCATCGCCCCCCGCTACGACCTGGTGAACCGGGTGATGACCTTCGGGCTCGACGACCGCTGGCGCCGCCGGTCGATCGGGGCCCTGGGTCTGCGCAAGGGCTCCCTCGTGCTCGACCTGGCCACCGGCACCGGTGACTTCTGCCGGTTGCTCAGCGCCGCCGGCCACCGACCGGTCGGGGTGGACTTCTCCGCCGGCATGCTGCGCGCCGCCCGAACCCAGGCGCCCCTCGTACAGGCCGACATCCTGCGGCTGCCCGTCGCCGAGGCCGGCGCCGACGGCGTCACGTGTGGCTTCGCCCTGCGCAACCTGGTCGACCTCGACCTCTTCTTCGCCGAGCTGGCCCGGGTGGTGCGCCCCGAAGGCCGCATCGCCCTGCTGGAGGTCGCCGTGCCCCCCAACCCGCTCATGCGCCGGGGCCACGCCGTGTACTTCGGCCACGTGGTCCCCCGCATCGGCGGCCTGCTCTCCGATCCGGGCGCCTACCGCTACCTCCCCCGCTCTGTCGCCTACCTGCCCGAGCCTTCCCGACTGGTGACCATGCTGGCCCGAGCCGGCTTCGCCGACGCCACCCGCCTGCTGCTCAGCGGGGGGATCACCCAGCTCCTGGTGGCCACCAGGGACCGAGGGTGAGCTCCTTCGCCCGTCCCGCCGACCCGCACGACCGAGGATCGGCCCTCGACGGTGCCCGAGGCCTGGTGGCCCGCACGGTGCGGGCTCGCCACGACCTCGACCTCCTGGCCGTGGCCGGGTCCGCCGGCGTCGTCTTCGCCCGGGGTGGGCACGGGCTGGCGGGCCGGGGCGAGGCCCTGCGCCTCCACCTACCCACCGGTCCCGGTCGCCTGGTCCGGGCCGCCGACGAGGTGGCCGCCGTGCTGGCCGCCATCGAACGCCACGACGAGGTCGCCCTCCCCGGGTGTGGCCCCGTGGCCTTCGCCTCTCTGCCCTTCGCCGATGCGGCGCCGGCATCGGTGGTGGTGCCCGCCCTGGTGGTCGGCCGGGCCGACGACGGAACCCGCTGGGTCACCACCGTCGGTCCCGCCGACGCCCCGCCCGTGGCCGAGCCCGCGGCCGGGGCGGCGACCAGCGCACCCACCTCCTACTCGGTCACCACGACCCGGACGCCGTCGGCCTGGTGCGGCGCTGTGGCCGAGGCCGTGGCCGAGCTGCGGGCGGGATCGCTGGCCAAGGTGGTGCTGGCCCGGGAGGTGGTGGTCGAGGCCGACGCCCTTCTCGACGCCGCCACCATCCTGCGCCGCCTGGCCGATGCCGCCCCACCGACGTCGCTGGTCTACGCGGTCGACGGTCTCCTCGGCGCCAGCCCCGAGCTGCTCGTCTCCCGCATGGGTGACATCGTGCGCTCCCACCCCATGGCGGGCACGACCGGGCGCACCGGCGACCCGTCGACCGACGCCCACCTGGCCGCCACCCTGTTGGCCTCGGCCAAGGACCGGGCCGAGCACCAGATCACCATCGACATGGTGCTCGACACCGTCCTGCCCTTCTGCTCCTACGTGGACTCGGAGCCCGAGCCGTCGATCGTCGCCGCCGGCAACGTCCAGCACCTGGCCAGCCTGGTGGAGGGACGGCTGTCGTCGCCGGCGGCGTCGGTGCTCGCCCTGGTGGCCGCCCTGCACCCCACCCCGGCGGTCTGTGGCTGGCCCCGCCAGCTTGCCAGCCTGCTCATCGATCGCCTCGAGGAGCTGGACCGGGGCCGCTACGCCGGGGCGGTGGGATGGGTCGACGCCCAGGGCAACGGCTACTTCGCCGTGGCCATCCGCGGCGTCGAGCTCGACGGAAGACGAGCGCGCGTCCTGGCCGGGACTGGCATCATGGCCGACTCCGAACCGGGAGCCGAGCTGGACGAGACCAGGGCCAAGCTCCAACCCGTCCTCTCCGCCGTGGTCCGCCCCTGAGCCTGCCCACCCAGGTCAACCCCGGCGTTCCAGGGCGGCGGCCACCTCGGCGTGGATCTCCTCGTGCACGGCGACGTTGGACCCGCGCTCGGTGGTGGCCACCACCACCCGCACCCCTCCCTCGATCGCCGCCGCCAGCGCCCCCTCGAAGGCCCGGAGATCCTCGACCCGGCAGGCCTGCAGCCCGTGGAGGCCAGCCAGGGCGACCAGGTCGACGTCCTGTGGTGTCGCGAACAGCAGCTCGAAGTGCTCGGTGGCCAGGGCCCGGGCCGGGGGCAGGAACGAGAAGATGCCCCCACCCCCGTTGTCGATCACCACGATGGTGAGATCGACCTGGCGCCGGGCCAGGCCGAGGAGGCCGTTGGCATCGTGCAGGAAGGCCAGGTCACCTATCAGCAGCGCCGTCGGCCGGGCGCCGGCCAGGGCCACGCCCACCGCCGTGGAGGTGACGCCGTCGATGCCGTTGGCCCCCCGGTTGGCCAGCACCCGCAGCCCGGTGCGGGCCGGTGCGTACCACTCCAGGTCGCGCACCGGCATCGACGAGGAGACCACCAGGGTCGACTCCGGCGCCAGGGCACCGGCCAGGGCCCGGGCCAGACCTGGTTCGGTGATCTCGCCATGGCGGGCGACCACTGTGGCCATGGCCCGCTGAGCCGAGGCTTCGGCGTCTGCCCAGCCCCGCAGCCAGACGCCGGGGCCCGGCCCTTCGACGGCCAGCGCCCGGCACCAGGCGGTGGGGTCCGCACGGGCCACGACGGCGGCGGTGCGCTCGGGATCGACCCAGGCGGCTTCGGGGTCGACCAGGACCTGGTGGGCACCCGAGACGGCCAGCCACCCGGCCACCACCTTGGAGGCGGGCGCCGCTCCCAGGCGCACCACCACCTCAGGCGTCTGAGCGTCGGCGAAGGGTCGGTGGCGGAGCAGGGCGTCGAAGGCGGCCACGGTGGTCGGCTCCGGCACCCGACATCCCGACAGAGGGTCGGCCAGCACGGGCCAGCCCCGGGCCCCGGCCAGGGCGTGCACCGCCTCGGGGTCGCCAGCGTGGGCCCCGGCCACGATCACCCCCCGCTCGCACCGGAGCATGCCCTCGACCTCGTCGTCGGGCAACAAGCGCTCCGAGACACGGCGGGGAGCGCGGTGCCAGGGCGCACCCGAGGCGCGTGCCGGGGGGAGGGGCCCAGGATCGGCGACGAGGGGGTCACGGAAGGCCAGGTTGAGGTGCACCGGTCCCGGCTGGGGGCCAGTGGCCTCGGCCACCGCCCGCGCCGCCAGGGAGCGCCACGTCGACATCGTCAACCCCTCGGCCACGCCCGGCTCGCAGAACCAGCGCACGGCACCGCCGTAGAGGCCGACCTGGTCGACGGTCTGGGGCGCGCCCACCCCCCGCAGCTCAGGGGGCCGGTCGGCGGTACACACCAGCAGGGGGACGCGCGCCTGCGAGGCCTCCACCACCGCCGGGTGCAGCTCGACGGCCGCGGTCCCGCTGGTCGTGAGCACCACGGCCGGGATCCCGGTGGCCTTGGCCATGCCCACGGCGCAGAAGGCGGCGGAGCGCTCGTCGAGGAAGACGTGGAGACGCAGGCGGTGGTCGGCGGCCAGGGCCAGGGCCAGCGGGGCGGACCGGGATCCGGGCGAGACCACGGCGTGGCTGACGCCGGCTCGGGCCCACTCGTCGACCAGGGTGGCGGCGAAGGCGGCCTGCACCCGCCCGGGCTCGCTCACCGTGCCACCATCGAGCGGTGCGCCTGGCCTGTGAGGTCGACGGGGCCGGACCCCGTCTGGTGTTGGTCCATGGCTTCACCCAGACGGCCCGCAGCTGGGCACCGCTCGCCGACGACCTGGCCGCCGATCACGAGGTGGTCCGGGTCGACGCTCCCGGACACGGTCGATCGGCCGGGGTGGAGGCCGGGTTGTGGGAGGGCGCCCAGCTGCTCGTGGACACCGCCGGCGCCGGGGCCTACCTGGGCTACTCCATGGGTGGCCGCCTGTGCCTGCACGCCGCCCTGGCCCGTCCCGAAGCACTGAACGCGCTGGTGCTGGTGGGGGCCACGGCCGGCATCGACGATCCCGAGGAGCGGGCGGCGCGGGTGGCGGCCGACGAGGCCTGGGCCCGGTGCCTCGAGTCCGAGGGCATCGATGCCTTCTTGCACCGGTGGTTGGCCCAGCCGCTCCTCGCCGGCCTCGACGACGGGCACGCCGGTCTGGAGAGCCGCCGGGAGAACACCGTCGCCGGGCTGGCTTCCAGCCTCCGCCGGGCCGGCACCGGCGCCCAGGAACCGCTGTGGGACCGCCTGGGTGCGCTGTCCCTGCCCGTGCTGGTGCTGGCCGGCGAACACGATGAGCGCTTCACCGCCCTGGGCCGGCGCCTGGTCGCCTCCATCGGGAGCAACGCCGAGATGGCGGTGATCCCCGAGGCGGGCCACTGCGCCCACCTCGAGGCGCCCGAGGCGGTGCTGGCAGTGGTGCGGCCGTGGCTCGCGGCCCACCAGATCTGAAGCTCTGTCGGCCACGGCAAGGTCACTCATCCCGACAGGGCCAGCCCGACGGCCAACAGCACGCCGAAGCCGAGTTGGACCTGCCCGGTGGCGATCAGCACCGGCACCAGTCCCGAGCCTCGCTCCTCCCGCACCACCGCCCGAACCGGCCGCAGCGCCAGCGGCGCCGACAACAGCGCGAGCAGCGCCGCCGGGCGGGCCAGGGCGAGGACCGGCAGGGCGAAGTAGGCGCCGGCCACCAGGGCCACGAACAGCGTCCGGGTCACGGGGTCGCCGGCGTGCACGGCGAGGGTACGTTTGCCGGCGGCGGCGTCGCTCGGGATGTCCCGCAGGTTGTTGACCACGAGCAGGGCGGTGGCCAGCAGGCCCACCGGCACCGACGCACCCACGGCCAGCAGGGTCAAGCGCTCGAGTTGCACGTAGGCCGAGCCCGCCGTGGCCACCACCCCGAAGAACACGAAGACGAACACCTCGCCCAACCCGACGTAACCGTAGGGCCGGGGCCCGGCGGTGTAGAAGAAGCCGGCGGCCAGGCAGGCCGCCCCCACCACCACCAGCTCGGGGCCCACCACCGCGGCCAGGGCCAGCCCGGCGGCCACCGTCACCCCGCCGGCGGCCAGGGCCGCCTGCTTGACCTCTCCGGCGGTGGCCAGCCCCGAGGCCACCAGTCGGGTCGGGCCCACCCGGTGACGGTCGGAGCCACGCGCGGCGTCGGCGTAGTCGTTGACGTAGTTGGTGGCCACCTGGATGGCCACGGAGACGACCAGGGCGGCGCCGGCCCGCCACCAGATGATGCCGGTGGGGCTGGCGCCGACCGCGGCGGCGGTGCCGACCACGACGGGGACCACCGACGCCGGCAGGGTCCGGGGCCGGGCGCCCAGCACCCACCGGTTCACGGGCGGCGGGGAAAGCGGGAGAAGTCGGGCGGGCGCTTCTCGACGAAGGCGTTCCGGCCCTCCTGGGCCTCCTCGCTCAGGTAGAAAAGCAGGGTGGCGTCCCCGGCGAGCTGTTGGATGCCGGCCAAGCCGTCGTCGGCCGCGTTCATGGACGCCTTGAGCAGGCGCAGCGCCATGGGCGACAGGGTCAGCATCTCCCGGCACCACTGCACGGTCTCGGACTCCAGGTCGGCCAACGGCACCACCGTGTTGACCAAGCCCATGGCCAGGGCCTGCTCGGCGTCGTACTGGCGGCACAGGAACCAGATCTCCCGGGCCTTCTTCTGACCCACCGAACGGGCCAGGAGGCCGGAGCCGTAGCCCCCGTCGAAGGAGCCCACCTTGGGGCCGGTCTGGCCGAATCGGGCGTTGTCGGCGGCGATGGTGAGGTCGCACACCACGTGCAGGACGTGGCCGCCACCCACGGCGTAGCCGGCCACCATGGCCACCACCGGCTTGGGGCAGCGCCGGATCTGGATCTGCAGGTCGAGGACGTTGAGGCGACCGATGCCGGCCTGGCCCACCTGGTCGTCACCCAGGTATCCGTCGTCGCCCCGGATCTTCTGGTCGCCGCCCGAGCAGAAGGCGTCGGGGCCCTCGCCGGTGAGGATGACCACGCCCACCTCGGGGTCGTCCTGGGCCAGGCGGAAGGCGGCCGACAGCTCCCCCACCGTCTGGGGCCGGAAGGCGTTGCGCACCTCGGGCCGGTCGATGGTGATCTTGGCCATCCCCTCGGCCGTCTCGTAGCGGATGTCCCGCCACTGGCCGGCGGCTCGCCACCCCGGAAGCGCTCCCGTCATGAGCCCGGACCGTACCGGACCTGCGCCTCTCAGCCGAGCCCACCACCCCGCGCGCCACCCTTCTGGCAGTGGATCCGTTGCGGTCACGACAACGGTTCCGCTGCCAGAAGCCGGGAGCGACACCGGACCTAGGCTGAGCCGGTGACCGTCACCCGTGCGTACCGGCGGTGGCACGGCGCGTGCGACGGCGTCGCACCGGGTGGGTGTGCTCTGGCGCCTGGTCGGGGTGGAGCGCCCCCACCCTGGCGGCGGTGTCGGTGATCTCGCCGTGACCAACCGGCTGATCGCCGTGGTGGCCGAGGGGCGACCGGAGTTCGTCGACACCCTGCGCCGGGTGTGGGATGCCGGCGACGCCCTCTTCCCCGTTGACCCCCGACTGCCCCGTCCGGCCGTTGATTCCCTGCTCGACACCCTGGCCCCCTGCGCCCTGGTGGACGCCGGTGGCGAGGTCCACGCTCGCGCTGGTGGCCGACCGGTGGAGCCCGGTGACGCCCTGGTGGTGGCCACCAGTGGCACCACAGGTGAGCCCCGCGGCGCCGTCCTCACCCACGATGCGGTGCACGCCGCCGCCCAGGCCACCAGCGCCGCCCTCGCCGTGGACCCTGGTCGAGACCGGTGGCTGGCCTGCCTGCCGTTGGCCCACGTGGGCGGACTGTCGGTGCTGACCAGGGCCCTGGCCACCGCCACGCCGCTGCGCCTGCTCCCCCACGCCGACCCCGGCGCCGTGGAGGCCGAGGGCCGACGCTTCGAGAAGCACGCCGAGCTCCTGCGCGACCGGCGCATCCTGCTCGGCGTGCGCCAGGCGGCGCTGTTCCAGCTGCTCGACCTGCTGCCGACCCTGGGCATCCTCTTCCTGCTCGTCGTCGGCGCCTGGCGCGTGTACGACGGCGGGGTGATCGTCACCGCCAGGTCCTGCAACTTGACCTGCTTGACCGCTGTGGCCGTGAACCACCGGCTCTGCGTGCCGCCGACCTCGACGCGGTACCGCGTGGTGCGGTCCAGGTGCTCGACCTTGTAGGCGTAGCGCAGCCCGGTCTGCCCGGCCGCCTGCGCCGCCGGCGTCTCGGCCTGCTCCGGCGTCAGCGTCAGCAGCGTCGTCACGCGCTCCTTGAGGGCGAATTGTTCGTCCAGCGCGAGGGCCGATGACACGAGGTTCGGCACGCGCAGGAGCGCCAGGACGATGCCCCCGACTGCGCCCAACCCAAGGAAGACGGCCGGCACCGTCCAGCGCCACGTCTCGACGGGGTCGGCGACCACGAAGGGCCGGACGAGGAACCAGAGGGCCGAGGCAAGCAGTGCCACCGACCCGCACAGGACCAGGCTGTGCATCAGCGCCCGCCAGAAGAGGCGACGCCGGACGCGCCGGACCTGTTGCTCCACGACCGACCGCAGCGGGCTGTTCATGACTGGTTCCCCGAACTGGGAGGCGAGGGCAGTGACC
>JAHWJI010000026.1 GCA_019348495.1 Actinomycetota bacterium
TGTTGACCCTCATCGAGCGCAACCGCCGGGCGGCCCGCAACAAGAGCTGATGGCGAAGGCGTCACCCCTGTTCCACCTGATCGGAGCAGGGGTGACGTCGTTTCGGCCGTAGCCGCTAGGAACCGGTGGCGCCGCTCACCCGTGCGCACCGCATCCTGTTGGTGGCCGTCGTGGTCGTGGCCGCCGTGCTGGCCGGCACCGGCGTGTGGCTCACCTTCAACTACCGGCCCGACGCGCCCCAGGCCTGGGGCGACCTGGGCATTCCCTGAGCCGGCATCGCCTGAGCCCGGCTGACCCACCAGGTGGCGTCCGCCCTGCTCCTGCCGCTCGTCGTCGCCCTGGTGGTGGTGGGCGCGGTGGCCTCTGGGGGATGGCGCGCGGCGACGGCCCTGCTGCACACCAGCGTCGCCCTGGCCTAACACCGGCCTGCTCCTGCCCTGGGACCAGCTGGCCCTGGGGCGGTGACCGTCGGAACCGACTACCAGGGCATGCTGTCCGCCGCCTTCAGCGACGACCTCCGCTTCCTGCTCATCGGCGGCGTCGAGGTCAGCCAGGCCACCTTACGCCTGTGGTTCCTGGTGCACGCCGTCGCCCTGACGGTGGCCTTCGCCGGTCTGCTGGCCCTGGCCGCCCGTGGCGCGTGGCCGCGGCCGGGGACCGGCGACTACGCCGGGCCGCCGGGAGCGCCCCCTTCTGATCTTCCCCCCACCTCCGGGGACAGGTGGTCGAACCAGTCGAGGACGGCTCGCTCGTAGCGGATGCCGAAGTCGAGGGTGGCGCCGGCAAAGGGGCCGAGGCCCGCGCCGGCCTCGGCCCGTAGCGCTTCGTAGCCTTCCAGGCGGGCGGTGTGGGCCTTGCGATGGGCGGCGACGAAGGCGGCCAGGCGCGCCGGGGCCAGGTGCTCGCCGAAGGCCATGGTGAGCAGTAGCGGGTAGCGGATCTGCTCGGGACCGGGCTCCCGGTCGAGCCAGGTGGCGAAGGCCTCCCGTCCGGCGTCGGTGAGCTGGTAGGGCCGGCGCTCCCGGGGGCCAATCTCCCCGGCGACCACCAGGCCGGCCGCCTCCATGGCCGCCAGCTCCCGGTACACCTGGCTGCGGGTCAGGCTCCAGAAGTCGCCGATGACCATCTCGGCGGTGGCCACCAGGTCCCACCCGGTCAGCGGCCCGGCGTGGAGGAACCCCAGCAGGGAAGCAGCGGTGGCGTTCAGCGGGCGTGCCGGCACGGTTTCCCTCATCCCTTGACAGTCCACTGTGGCATGTTAGCGTGGCCTCGTCCGTCTACAGTGGAAGGTAGGGCACCGTGGCCCACCCCATCTTGATGACCGTCCACGTCGCCGCCGGGGTTGTCGGGCTCCTCCTCGGCCCCTTGGCCATCGCCGCCGCCATCAGGGGAGGACGCCGGAGTTCTGCCGCCCTCGCCTACCAGGGCGCGGTGGCCGTCATCGCCACCACCGCGCTGGGCTTCGTGGTGCTCGACTGGCGGTCCTGGTGGCCCTTCGTGATCCTGGCCGTGGGCACCGAGGCGGCGGTGGCCGCCGGCTGGTGGGCGAGGAGCCACCGGACACCCGGCTGGCTGGGACGCCACGTCCGCCTCATCTGCGGCTCCTACGTCTCGCTGGTGACGGCGCTGTTGGTGGTGAGCTGGGGCTCGGTGTTGGCCTGGGTGCTGCCCACCGTGGTGGGCATCGTGCTGGTGGAGCGGGCGGCGAAGCGCGCCAGCCGGCACGCGGCCCCAGAGACGGCGCGGGCCTGAGACGGCGCGGGGCCTGACTCCCGGAAGGGTCCTCAGGTGGGCTTGTCCCGCAGCTCCTCGGCCACCTCGGCCACGTTGGCGTTGCCGGCGAAGCCCTCGTCGCCCTCGGTCCGCCCCGGCGGCGCCGCCGCCGCCCGCTCGACGTCGCCACCGGCCTCGTCGCCTGTCTCCTCACGCAGGTTCACGCTCTCCCCGCAATGAGGGCAGTCGATCGTCCCCCGGATCAGGCCCGGCGCGTGCTGGCCCGCCTCCTCCGGCACCTCGTTGCCGCACTTCGGGCATCGCCTCGCCATGTGATGGACCCACCTTCCTCCCGGCTCGCGCCTCGGATCCTCACCGAGACCACCGACCAGCCGGAAGCGCCACGGTAGGGCACCGGCAGGTCGCGCTGGAAGGGAACGCTACGGCGCGCGCCCCTCACCCGCCTCGCCACCGTTGACCCGACGTCCCTACCATCGCACCGTGGGCCGACCCTCCTCCCCGGCCGAGATGGCGTCGGCCCTGGCCGACCAGGCCTACCTGGCCGACCGGGGGCTGTCCACGGCGATGTTCCTGGCCCTGTCGCTCGGGCGCCCACTGCTGTTGGAGGGCGAGGCCGGCGTGGGCAAGACCGAGGTGGCCAAGGCCCTGGCCGCCAGCCTCGGCGTCGAGCTCATCCGCCTCCAGTGCTACGAGGGCATCGACGCCGGTCAGGCCCTCTACGAGTGGGACTACGCCCGCCAGCTCCTGCACATCCGGGCCTTGTCGGAGCGGGCCGCCGCCGACGAGGCCGCCGTCGACGAGCTCTTCGGCCCCCGCTTCCTCGTCGAACGACCCCTGCTGCGGGCGCTGCGGGCCGGGGGCGGCGCCGTGCTGCTCATCGACGAGATCGACCGGGCCGACGACGAGTTCGAGGCCTTCCTGCTCGAGGTGCTGTCGGACTTCCAGGTCACCGTGCCCGAGCTGGGCACCATCGCCGCGGCGTCACCGCCGGCCGTGGTGTTGACCTCGAATCGCACCCGCGACCTCCACGACGCCCTCAAGCGCCGCTGCCTCTACCACTGGATCGACTACCCCAGCCTGGAGCGAGAGGTCGAGATCGTGGCCGCCCGGGCGCCCGACGTGCCTGCCGCCCTGGCCCGCCAGGTGGCCGGGGCCGTGGCCCGGCTGCGCGGCCTCGACCTGGCCAAGCGGCCCGGCGTGGCCGAGACCATCGACTGGACCCACGCCGTCGCCCTGCTCGGGGCCGAGGGCCTCGACCCCGAGGTGGCCCTCGACACCCTCGGGTCGGTGGTCAAGGACCACGACGACGTGGAGGTGGTCCGGGCCCGCCTCGCCGACGTGCTGGGGAGCTGATGACCACGGTCGACCCAGTGGCCGAGCGCGGCGCCGACCTGCTGGCCGCCCTGGTGGGCTTCGGCCACGCCCTGCGTCGCGATGGTCTGGCCGTGGGCTCGGGCCAGCTCGTCGTCTACGCCCGGGCCCTGGCCGACCTCGATACCTCCGACGCCGACGACCTCTACTGGGCCGGTCGGGCCTGCCTGGTCTGCCACCACGACGACGTGGCTGCCTATGACCGGGCCTTCCGACGCTGGTTCGGCGGCGGCCCCAGCGGCCAGCTCAAGGTGAGCGGGGCCGTGCCCCGCCGCCAGCCCACGCTGAGCTTCGAGCCCCCGGCGACCACCACCGCCGGTCCCCCCGGTCGCCCCGAACGCCCTCGGGGGTCGTTGGCCTCCAGCGCCGAGGTGCTGCGCCACCGCCCCTTTGCCGAGTGCACCTCCGAGGAGCTGGTCGCCCTGCGCGTGCTCATGGCCCGCCTGCGCCTCGACCCGCCGCTGCGCCACTCCCGCCGCACCTCCCCGTCGGCCCAGGGCCGGCGCCTCGACCTGCGCCGGTCGCTGCGCGCTTCGCTGCGCACCCACGGTGAGCTCCTCCACCCCGCCCGTCGGTCCCGGCGGCCGCGGCCCCGGCGGGTGGTGCTGGTGCTCGACGTGTCGGGGTCGATGCGGGGCTGTTCCCGGGCTCTGCTCCAGTTCGCGCAAGTGGCCACCTCGAGGCGAGCCCGCTTGCCGGGAGGCGCCGTCGCTCCTCCCACCGAGGTCTTCTGCTTCGGCACCCGACTCACCCGCATCACCCCCGAGCTGGCCCTGCGCCGCCCCGACCAGGCCCTGGCCGGGGCGGCCGAGGCCGTGGTCGACTGGGAGGGGGGCACCCGCATCGGCGACTCGCTGGGCCAGCTGGTGCGGGTCTGGGGCCGTCGGGGCCTGGTGCGGGGCGCCGTCGTCGTCATCTGCTCCGACGGGCTGGAGCGGGGCGACCCCGCCGTGCTGGGCACCGAGGCGGCCCGCCTGTCCCGCCTGGCCCATCGCATCGTGTGGGTCAACCCCCTCAAGGCCGACCCCCGCTACCAGCCGTTGGCCCGGGGCATGGACGCGGCCCTGCCCTTCGTCGACGTCTTCGTCTCCGGCCACGACCTCTCCAGCCTCGAGTCCCTGGCCGATCTGCTCCCTTCGCTGCGTTGACCATCGTCGGTGGCGATGCCTACCATCGCCCGGTCGGTTCCCCAGCGCTGGGAGGCGTACGTGTTCCCCTCGAACTTCGAGTACTTCGCCCCGACGACCATCGATGAGGCCCTCGGTCTGCTGGCCGAGCACGGTGACGAGGCCAAGATCCTGGCCGGGGGCCAGAGCCTGATCCCGCTGATGAAGCTGCGCTTCGCGGCGCCGGCCGTCGTCATCGACATCAACCGGGTGGCCGGCCTCGACCACCTGGAGGAGAGCAAGCGGGGGCGGGGCTTCCTGCGCGTCGGCGCCCTGGTGCGCAACGCCACCCTGGAGCGCTCCGAGCTGCTGTCGTCGCGCTACCCGACCATGGCGGCGGCGGCCCCGCTGATCTCCGACCCGATCGTGCGCAACCAGGGCACGCTCGTGGGCTCGCTGTGCCACGCCGATCCCCAGGGTGACTTCGGGTCGGTCATGCTCGCCCTCGACGGCGAGATCGTGGTCCGCAGCACCGCCGGGGAACGGCGCATCCCCGTCAAGCGCTTCCTCGACGGCCCCTTCACCTCCACCATCCGCCCCGACGAGTTGGCCGTCGAGGCCCGCGTGCCCAGCCCCGAGGGCCGCTTCTCGGGGACCTACCTCAAGCTGGAGCGCAAGGTGGGCGACTTCGCCACCGTCGGCGTGGCCGTCTTCGTGGCCACCGAACGGGGCAAGGTCATGCGCGCCGGCATCGGCCTCACCGGCGTGGGTGCCACCAACATCAAGGCCACGGAGGCCGAAGCCGCTTTGGTGGGCCACCGCCTCAGCGATACGGCGATCGACGAGGCCTCCCGCCTGGCCGCGGCCGCCGCCGATCCCCGCACCGACGTGCGGGGCAGTGCCGACTACAAGCGAGACGTGGTGCGGGTCTACGTCGCCCGCGGCCTCCAGCAGCTCACGGGGGCCAAGGCCGCCTAGCCCAGCCCGACCAGGATCAGCGCCCACCCCTATGGAGGTCCCGTGAAGCAGTCGATCACCGTCACCGTCAACGGCCAGCCCCGAGGCGCCGAGGTCGAACCCCGGATGCTGCTGGTGCACCTCCTGCGCGACGTGTTCGGCCTGACCGGCGCCCACGTGGGCTGCGACACCACCAGTTGCGGGGTGTGCACCGTGCTGGTCGACGGCACCCCGGTGAAGTCGTGCACCATGTTCGGGGTGCAAGTCGACGGTCGTTCCGTCACCACCGTGGAGGGCCTGGCCGCCAACGGGGCCATGCACCCCATCCAAGAGGCGTTCAAGGAGGAGCACGGCCTGCAGTGCGGGTTCTGCACCCCGGCCATGATGCTGGTGGCCACCGCCCTGCTGGAGGAGAACCCCGACCCCACCGAGGACGACATCCGCTGGGCCATCTCGGGGAACCTGTGCCGCTGCACGGGCTACCAGAACATCGTCAAGTCGGTGCAGTACTGCGCCGAGCAGATGCGCCAGGCCTCCGCCGGCGCCCCCAGCTGAGGAGGACGCCATGACCGCCACCGAGGAGACCGCCGCCGAGAGTGCCCCCGAGAAGCCGCTGGACTGGCTGGGCCAGAGCATCAAGCGCAAGGAGGACGACCGCTTCCTCGCCGGCCGGGGCAACTACATCGAGGACATCGATCTGCCCAACATGTTGCACATGGCCATCCTGCGCAGCCCCTACGCCCACGCCACGATCAACTCCATCGACACCACCGAGGCGGCGGCCCTGCCCGGCGTGGTGGCCGTGGTCACCGGCGAGCTGCTGGCCCAGCACAACCTGGCCTGGATGCCCACGCTGTCGGGCGACACCCAGGCCGTGCTGGCCACCGACAAGGTGCGCATGCAGGGCCAGGAGGTGGCCTGCGTCATCGCCGAGGACCGCTACGTGGCCCACGACGCCCTCGAGCTCATCGACGTCGACTACGAGCCCCTGCCCGCCGTGGTCAACCCCTTCGCCGCCTTGGAGGAAGGGGCTCCGCTGATCCGCGACGACAAGGAGGGCCAGACCGACAACCGGGTCTACCACTGGGAGGCGGGCGACGCCGCGGCCACCGAGGAGGCCTTCCTCGAGGCCCACAAGATCGTGGCCGTCGACACCCACTACCCCCGCTCCCACCCGTCGCCCCTGGAGTGCTGCGGTTGCGTGGCCGACCTCAACCCGGCCAGCCACCGGGCCACCATCTACATGACGTCCCAGGCCCCCCACGCCATCCGCACCGTGTTCGCCCTGGTCACCGGCCTTCCCGAGCAGAACATCCAGATCATCTCCCCCGACATCGGCGGCGGCTTCGGCAACAAGGTGCCCGTCTACCCCGGCTACGTGGTGGCCACGGCGGCGTCGCTGCTGCTGGGCCGACCGGTGAAGTGGATCGAGGACCGCACCGGCAACCTCATCTCCACCGGCTTCGCCCGCGACTTCCACATGAAGGGCGAGCTGGCCGTGGCCCGCGACGGCACCATGCTGGGCGTGCGGGTCAAGATGCTCTCCGACCAGGGCTACGCCTACGCTGACGCCCAGCCCTCCAAGCTCAAGGCCGGTCTGTTCCACATCGTCACTGGCTCCTACGACCTGCCCGCGGCCCACGTGGTCTGTGACGGGGCCTACACCAACAAGGCCCCCGGCGGGGTGGCCTACCGCTGCTCGTTCCGGGTCACCGAGGCCTCGTTCCTCATCGAGCGCCTGGTGCAGAGCGCGGCGGTGGAGCTGGGCATGGACCCCGCCGAGCTGCGCCGGCGCAACTTCATCCAGCCCGAGCAGTTCCCCTACACCTCGGCCACCGGCTTCGTCTACGACTCGGGCGACTACGAGACGGCCATGGACATGGCCCTGGACAAGGCCGGCTACGGCGAGCTGCGGGCCGAACAGGAGCGCCGGCGGGCCGAGGGGGGCAAGCTGCTCGGCATCGGCATCGCCACCATGACCGAGGCGCTGGGCGCGGGGCCGAGCCGCGACTACGACATCCTCGGCATCAAGATGTTCGACTCGGCCGAGCTGCGGGTGCACCCCACCGGCAAGGCCATCCTCAAGCTCGGCGTGCGCCACCAGGGCCAGGGCCATGAGACCACCTTCGCCCAGATCGTGGCCCACGAGCTGGGCATCCCGCCCGAGGACATCCTCGTCCACGAAGGCGACACCGACAACACCCCCTACGGGCTGGGCACCTACGCCTCGCGCAGCACCCCGGTGGCCGGGGCGGCGGCGGCCATGGTGTCGCGCACGCTGCGGGAGAAGGCCAAGAAGATCGCCGCCCACCTCCTGGAGGTCTCCGAGGACGACCTGGAGTGGGAGCACGACCACTTCTCGGTCAAGGGGGCGCCCAGCCAGACCAAGACCATCCAGGAGATCGCCTTCGCCGCCTACACCAACCACCCCATGGGCATGGAGGCCGGCCTGGAGGGGGTGCACTACTACGACCCGCCCAACCTGACCTTCCCCTTCGCCACCTACGTGGTGGTGGTCGAGGTCGACCCCGAGACCGGCGAGTGGAAGCCCATCCACGTGGTGGCCATCGACGACTGCGGGGTGCGCATCAACCCCATGATCGTCGAGGGCCAGATCATGGGCGGGCTGACCGAGGGCTTCGCCATGGCCGCCATGCAGGAGATCTCCTTCGACGACGACGGCAACTGCATCGGGTCCAACTTCATGGACTACCTGATCCCCACCGCCTGGGAGACGCCCCACTACGACCTGGGCGAGACGGTCACCCCGTCGCCCCATCACCCCCTCGGGTGCAAGGGAGTGGGAGAGTCGGCCACCGTGGGCTCCCCCGCCGCCTTTGTCAACGCCGTGGTCGACGCCGTGTCCCACCTGGGCGTGACCGACATCGACATGCCCGTCACCAGTGCCAAGGTGTGGGAGGCCATCCAGGGCGCGGGGGCCCACGCCTGAGTCGGCCGGCCGGCTTCCCCCTGGACCGCCGGCGGTGACCGCCCCGTCGCCGACCGCCCAGTCGCCGCCCGGAGCGTCGCCGGTGGCTCCGTCGTTGGCGATCGAGGAGGCCGCCCTGGTCGGCCGCCGGGAGCCCTATGTCCGGGTCACCGTGGTGTGGGCGGCCAGCCCGGTTTCGGCGCGCGCCGGTGACGCCGGCCTGGTGACGGCCGACGGTCGCCTGCGGGGCTGGGTGGGCGGTTCGTGCGCCGAGCCCGTGGTGGTGCGCCAGGCCCTCGACGCCCTGGCCGAGGGCACCAGCCGCCTGGTGCACCTGGCCCCGCCCCAGGACCTGCCCCCGGCCCGGCCCGGGGTGGTGACGGCGGCGGTGAGCTGCGCCAGCGAGGGGTCCCTGGAGGTGTTCGTCGAACCCCGCCTTCCCCCGGCCCATCTGGTGGTGGTGGGCCGCTCGCCGCTGGCCCGGGCCCTGGCCACCATGGCCGTGGCCGTGGGCTTCGACGTGGCCGTGGTCGAGCGCGACGGCGCCGATGCCGGTGACTTCCCGGGCACCGCTCAGGTCGTCGACGGCCTCGACCTGGCCGCCGCCGGCGCCGGCCCGGCGTCGTTTGTGGTGGTGGCCACCATGGGCCGCTACGACGAGGACGCCGTGGAGGCGGCCCTGGCCAGCGGCGCCGGCTACGTGGCCCTGGTGGCGTCGGCTCGCCGGGCGGCCACGGTGCTGGCCGTGCTGCGGGACTCGGGCATGGCCGAGGAGGCCCTGGCCCGGGTGAAGGCCCCGGCCGGCCTGGCCCTGGGCGACCTCCCCCACGTTGAGATCGCCGTGGCCGTCCTGGCCGAGATCGTGGCCGCCAAGGCGGCACAGACGGCAAAGGCCCAGTCCGAGACCGGCCCTCCCGCCGGTCCCGCCCCTCCCGTTCTGACCCCTGAAACGCGCCCTGGAGGGATCGCTCCTGGGGCCAGAACTCTGGAGGAGCGGGGCGAGACGGTCGAGGCGGTCGATCCGGTGTGTGGGATGACGGCCGATCCGGCGACGGCCCACGACGTTGCTGTGCACGACGGGGTGACGTACGGCTTTTGCTGCAGTAGCTGCCGCCGGCGCTTCGAGGCCGCCCCCGAGCAGTTCCTCACTGAGCGCCGGTGAGCGAGCTCGACGACGTCCTGGCCGCCCTGGCTGCGTCCGGCGGCGGCGGCGGCGAAGGTGTGGCCCTCGCCACCGTCGTGGCCGCCCGGGGCTCCACCTACCGCCGGGCCGGGGCCCGGCTGGTGGTGCCGAGCGGCGGGGAGCCGGTGGGCAACATCTCCGGGGGTTGCCTGGAGGGCGACGTGGTCCAGACCGCGGCCGAGGTGCTGGCCTCGGGCCGTCCCCGGCTGCTGCACTTCGACCTCACCGCCGACGACGAGGTGGTCTGGGGCTGGGGCCTGGGCTGCAACGGCGTCATCGAGGTGCTGGTGGAGCCGGCCGCCAACGCCCTGGCATCGGTCGCCGCCCTCCAGGCGGCTCGGCGGGAGCACCGGCCGCTGGCCCTGGTCACCGTCCTCGACGGCGATAACCTCGGTACCCGCCTGGTCGTGCACCCTGACGGGCGCACCGAGGGCGGTCTGGGCGACCCCCACCTCGACCAGGTCGCCGGTGAACAGGGGCTCGAGGGTCTGGCCCGCGGGACCAGCCAGACGCACGAGCTGGGGTCGACGGCCGTGCGGGCCCTGGTCGAGGTGCTCCAGCCGCCCCTGCGCCTGGTGGTCTGCGGCGCCGGCCACGACGCCATTCCCCTGGTGGCCGCCGGCGCCGGGCTGGGCTGGCGGGTCGAGGTGGTCGATGACCGGCCCGGCTTCCTCACGCCCGAGCGCTTCCCCGGGGCCCAGCGCCTGGTGCGGGCCGAGCCGGCCCAGGCGGCCCAGGTTGCCGGTGCCGACGGGAGCACCTACGCGGTGGTCATGAGCCACAACTTCCTGCGAGACCAGGACTACCTCCATTCCTTCGTGGCTGGCGACCTGGCCTATCTCGGGGTGCTCGGCCCCCGGGCCCGTCTCCGCCAGCTCCTCGACGGCCTGGCCGCCGAGGGGGTCGTGCCCACCCCGGAGGTGCTCGAGCGGGTGTACGGTCCGGCGGGCCTCGACATCGGCGCCGAGGGCCCCGAGGAGATCGCCTGGTCGATCACCGCCGAGATCCTGTCCGTTTCCCGCCGGACCCGGGCCGGCTTCCTGCGGGATCGCAGCGGTCCCATCCACCCCACCCCGACTCCCCACGCCACCCCGGCCGCCGAGCCCCACGCCACGACTGTCAGCTGAGAGGAGCCTCCCCATGCGCATCGAGGACCGTTTCACCGTCGCCCTGCCCCTGGACCAGGCCTGGGAGGTGCTGCGCGACGTCGAGCGCATCGCCCCGTGCATGCCCGGGGCCCAGCTCACCGAGATCGAGGGTGACGAGTACCGGGGCGTGGTCAAGGTCAAGCTCGGGGCCATCACCGCCCAGTACAAGGGATCGGTGCACTTCGCCGAGGTGGACGAGGCGGCGCACCGGATGGTGCTGGCGGCCAAGGGACGCGAGACCCGGGGCCAGGGCAACGCCTCGGCCGACGTGGTCGTCACCCTGGGGGAGACCGACGCCGGAACCGAGATCGCCATCGACACAGACCTGACCATCAGCGGGAAGATCGCCCAGTTCGGCCGGGGGGTGCTCGCCGACGTGTCGTCCAAGCTGTTGGGTGAGTTCTCCCGCTGCCTGGAGGATCTCGTCAGCGGCGACGGCGTGATCGGCGGGGGCGCCCGCGGATCGGACGACGACGACGCCGCCGCCATCGTCGCCGAGGACGATCTGCTCGCCGGAGAGGTCGACGACGAGGGGGCCGACCCGGGGATGGACCTCGGGACCGCCGAGCCCGGGACAGCCGGGGCCGGGACAGCCGAGCCCGGCACGGCCGACCTGGGATCGAGCGACGCCGCGTCGGTCTCCAACGGCTTCGAGACGACCGCCTCCGAGACGACCGGCTTCGAGACCACCGGCTTCGAGACGACCACCCAACAGGTGAGCGACGACGACGGCCCCGCGCCTGCATCCGACGGACCCGACAGCAACGGGAGCGGCGCCGCCACTGCGGGCGGGGGCCAGGCCGCCCGTCCGGCTGCGCCCACGACGCTCCGATCGGTGCCGAGCCGTCCGTCCGAGCCCCTCGACCTGCTCGCCCTGGCCGGACCGGGCATGGCTCAGCGGGCCCTGCCCGCCGCCCTGGTGGTCGACCTGGTGCTCCTCGCCCTGGTCAGGCGTAGCGGCGTGCGATGGGTACTGTCGGCCGCCGGGGCCGGCCTGGTGGCCGTGTTCGTCGGTTCCCGGCGCGACCAGTAGCGATGCCCTCGGTCTGCGGCATCGTGCTGGGCGCAGGCGGGTCCCGTCGTCTCGGACGACCCAAGCAGACCCTGGTCCTCGGCCACACCACCCTGTTGAGCTGGGTGGTGGGCAACACCGAGGCATCCTCGCTCGATCGTGTGGTGGTGGTCCTCGGCGGGGCCTCCGAGGAGACCCGGGCCTCGCTGGTCACCACCCGGGCCGAGCTGGTCTCCAACCAGGCCTACACCAGCGGCTGCGCCTCGTCGCTCCTGGCCGGCCTCGACGCCGCCCGCGGCTGCGATGCGGCCATGCTGGTGCTGGGCGACATGCCCGGCGTCGACGTCTCGGTCATCGACCACGTTCGAGCCGACTGGGAGCGCCACCGCCCGGCCATGGCCGTCACCAGCTACCGGGGTGAGCTGGGCCATCCTTTCGTCTTCTCGGCCGAGATGTACCCCAACCTCACCGGCCTCCACGGCGACAAGGCCGTGTGGAAGCTGATCGAAGCCGAGCCGGAGCGGGTCCGCCCCGTCGCCATCGACCGCCCCCTTCCGCGCGACGTGGACACCTGGGACGACTACGTCGCCGTCTGCCAGGAGCTGGGGCTCCCGGCGCCGTCTCCGGCTCCGGCGTGAGCAACCACGCCTCCCCGACGCCCCGGAAGCGAAAGGCCACCGCCACCTCGGCCTTTGGTGTCGGTGGCCGGGAGAGCCACGACGCCTCCGCCTTCTACCAGCAGTTCGCCCCGCCCGTGGTCTCCACCGACGCCCGGCTCAACCCCTGCTCGGTGCGCGACCGCCTGTTCTGCGGCGACAGTCGGGACATGGGCGCGGTCGACGACGCCTCCGTTGCCTTGGTGGTGACCTCGCCGCCGTACTTCGCGGCGAAGGAGTACGAGCAGGCGGCCGGTGCCGGCAACGTGGCCGGCACCTACGTGGAGTACCTGACCATGCTCGCCGACGTCTTCGCCGAGTGCGTGCGGGTCCTCGAGCCCGGGGGACGCCTCGCCGTCAACGTGGCCAACCTCGGCCGAAAGCCGTACCGCTCACTGTCGGGCGACGTGATGCGCATCCTGGGCGACGACCTGGGGCTGCTGTTGCGGGGCGAGGTGGTGTGGGTCAAGGCCGAGGGCGCCACCGGCTCGTGCGCCTGGGGCTCGTACGCGTCGTCGGCTGCCCCGGCCATCCGTGACGTCTCCGAGCGCATCATCCTGGCCAGCAAGGGCCGCTTCGACCGGGCCCTGACCCGGGCCCAGCGGGCGGCGCGGGACCTACCCCACGAGAGCACCATCAGCGCCGAGGAGTTCATGGCCCTCACGCTGGACGTGTGGCGCTTCCCGAGCGTGTCGGCCAAGCGCATCGGCCACCCCGCCCCCTTCCCCGTCGAGCTGCCCCGGCGGGTGATCGAGCTGCTCACCTACCGGGGCGACACCGTGCTCGACCCCTTCATGGGCAGTGGCCAGGTGGCCCTGGCTGCGGTGGAGACCGGCCGCCACTACGTGGGCTTCGACCTCGACGCCGGCTACGTCGAGCTGGCCCGCCGCCGCCTCGGCCTCCTGGCCTGAGCGACGGGCCCGCAGGGGTCATCCGCCGGCGGGGACCACGCCCAGGCGACCGGCCTGGTAGTCGGCGAAGGCCTGCTGGAGCTCGGCCCGGGTGTTCATCACGAAGGGCCCGTAGTGGGCCACCGGCTCGCGGATGGGCAGGCCGCCCAACACGAGCACGTCGAGGTTGGGCGTGTGGCTGTCCTGAGCGGTGTCGGCCGCCACCGTGACCGAGCCACCCGGACCGGCCGGACCGAAGGCGGCGAGCTGGCCGGTGCGCACCGGCCAGCACGCACTGCCGACGGACCCGTGGCCGGCGAGGACGTAGGCCAGGGCGTTGAAGTCGGCCCGCCACGGCAGCACGAGCCGGGCCCCGGGCGAGACGGTGGCGTGGATGAGCGTGATGGGCGTGAACGTCGAGCCCGGGCCGCGGTGCCCGTCGACATCGCCGGCGATGAGGCGCACCAGCGCGCCGCCGTCGGGGGAGGACAACAACACGGTGTCGCCGCTCCGCAGATCCTGGTAGCGGGGAGGGTTCCACTTGTTGGCCCTGGGCAGGTTCACCCAGAGCTGCACACCGTGGAACAGGCCGCCGGTGACGACCAGCTCCTCGGGTGGCGCCTCGATGTGGAGGATGCCGCCGCCGGCGGTCATCCACTGGGTGTCCCCGTTGGTGATGAGCCCGCCGCCGCCGTTGGAGTCCTGGTGGCGGAAGGTGCCGTCGATGATGTAGGTGACGGTCTCGAAGCCCCGGTGCGGGTGCCACGACGTGCCCCTCGGCTCACCGGGGGCGTAGTCGACCTCGCCCATCTGGTCCATGTGGAGGAAGGGATCGAGGGTGGCCATGTCGAGCCCGGCGAACGCCCGCCGGACGGGGAAGCCTTCACCCTCGAAGCCGGCGGGCGCCGTGGTCACCGACCGGACAGGTCGGTCCACGATGGTGGCCGGGTCGGGTGGGGCGAGGCGGGGCAGGGTCAAGGTGTCGGCGACGACGGCGGGCATGTTGCTTCCTCCTCTCGGGATGGTGTCTAGCTGTTCGGTCGGGTGGCTTCGACGTCGAGGGTGATCCTGACCTTGTCACCCACGACCACCCCGCCGGCTTCGAGTGGCATGGTGATGTCGATGCCGAAGTCCCGACGGTTGATCTCGGCGGTGGCCGACAGCCCGAGGCGCAGGTTGCCGTAGGGGTCCGGGGTCACCCCTCCCACCTCCAGCTGCAGCGGTACCGGACGGGTCACGCCGTGCAGGGAGAGCTCGCCGTCGACCACGTAGTCGTCCCCGTCGGGACGGATCCCGGTGGAGCGGTAGGTCATGGTCGGGTACTGCTCGAGGTCGAGGAAGTCGGCGGAGCGGATGTGGGCGTCGCGGTCGGCGTTGCCCGTGTCGAAGGAGGCCACGTCGATGGTGGCGTCGACCGAGGACCGGAGGGGGTCCTCGGCGATGACCAGCTCGGCGTCGAAGTTCCTGAACGTTCCCCGGACCTTGCTCACCATCATGTGGCGCACGGTGAAGGAGACCTGGGAGTGGAGCGGGTCGACCGTCCAGGTGCCGGGCACCAGGCCCGGGATCGCAGTGCTGGGGGTCGTGGTCGTGGTCATGGAGCTCCTCCTGGGGGGTTGGTTCTTCGGGGTTCACTCCGCACCAACGTCATTGACGTATCAACTATTCCGGGCGCTAGCCTTGCCGCCGTGGCCGAACCCCGTTGGCTGGACGACGAGGAGGCCCGGGCCTGGCGGGGCTTCCTCGCCATGCACCAGCTCCTGCGGGCGGCGCTCGAGCGTGAGCTCGCCCACGACACCGGGCTCTCCTTGGCCGACTACGAGGTGCTGGTCGCCCTGTCCGAGGCCGAGGGCCGGCGGCTGCGCATGTCGGTGCTGGCCGAGGGGCTGCAGTGGTCACGGAGCCGCCTGTCCCACCAGGTGGCCCGCATGCAGGAGCGGGGGCTGCTACGCCGGGACGACTGTCCCACCGACGCCCGAGGTGCGTTCGCCGTGCTCACCCCCGCCGGCCTGGCTGCCATCGAACAGGCCGCTCCCGGTCACCTGGCCGGGGTGCGGCGCCACCTGCTGGACCGGTTGTCGCCCGAGCAGGTGCGGGCCCTGGTCGAGATCAGCGACGCCGTGGTGGGCCCGTTGCGCGACGGGTGCGGCTCAACGGGTGGGAACGACGACGCGCCGCCACCGTGGCGACAGCAGCCGGGATGCACGTGCTGATGCGTGCTGGCGGTGGTGCCGTTCTGTTCGCCGCCGGTCGAGGGCACGATGGACCCGACGATGGGAGAGGAACTGCTCGGGCAACGCCGTCACCGTCGCCCGGTCGGCCACCTTCGCTCAGCGGCGGGAGACGTTGGGGTCCCCGGCGACGTACCAGCGCCACGGTTCCTCGGCGGCGACGCTGATGCCCACCCGGGTGGTGCACACCACCCCGGTCGGCGGCGCGAAGCCGTCGTCGACGATGGTGGTGCCGGCCTCGCCCGTCACCAGGTCGTCGCCGTCGTGGCTGCCGTCGAGGCCCAGGGCCTGGCACAGCCGGGCCGGCCCCGAGCACAGGTCGCGCTCCCGCTTGGCCGCCGGGCGCCGGGGCCACATCTCCTCTGCGCCGGCCACCGGGCGCAGGGCCCGCAGCAGCACCGCCACCCCCTCCCCCTCGTCGCCGCACACGGCGTTGGCGCACCAGTGCATGCCGTAGGTGAAGTAGACGTAGAGGTGCCCGGGCGGGCCGAACATGGTGGCGTTGCGCCCGGTCGGCCCCCGGAAGGCGTGGGAGGCGGGGTCGCCGGCGCCGCAGTAGGCCTCGACCTCGACGATCAGGCCCCGGCAGGGCCCGGCCACGAGCACCTTGTGCAACAGCGCCGGCGCCACCTCGCGGGGGTCGCGCCGGTAGAAGTCACGGGGAAGCGGGGTCACCGACCCGCCGGCGGTCGTCGTCCAGCCGGGCCCGGAAGCTCGCCACCTGGGCGGCGACGGGCTGGGGACCGGCCCCGCCCGGTGTCGTCCGTCGGCTGACGGCCACCCCGGGGGCGAGCAGGCCCGTCGCCTGCGTCCCCAGGTCGGGGTGGCCGGCGACGAGGTCGGCCAGGTCCTGCCCGCCGTCGAGCGACCGGCGGACCAGCTCGCCCACGACGGCGTGGGCGTCGCGGAACGGCGTGCCCCCCTCCACCAGGAGCTCGGCCAGGTCCACGGCGGCGGCGGCGGGACCGTCGGCGGCGGCGGCCATGGCCGCGGTGTGGAAGGTGGCGCTGGCCAGCAGCCCGCCCAGGGCGGCCAGGGCCAGGTTCACCTGGTCCACGGCGTCGAAGAGCGGCTCCTGGGTCTCCTGGAGGTCGCGGTTGTAGGCCAGGGGCAGGCCCTTCAAGGTGGTGAGCACGCCGCACAGATGACCCACCAGGCGGCCGGCCTTGCCCCGGGCCAGCTCGGCCACGTCGGGGTTCTTCTTCTGGGGCAGCATCGACGACCCGGTGGCCCAGGCGTCGTCGAGGCCGAGGAAGCCCACCTCCTCGCTCGCCCACAGCACCACCTCCTCACCCAGGCGGGACAGGTGCACCCCCAACAGGGCGAGGGCGAAGAGCGACTCGGCCACGAAGTCGCGGTCGGACACGGCGTCGAGGCTGTTCTCGAAGCGCCCGGCGAAGCCGAGCTCGGCGGCCACCGCGTCGGGGTCGAGGGGAAGGGACGACCCGGCCAGGGCGCCGGCGCCGAGCGGGGAGACGTCGAGGCGACGGCGGGCGTCACAGAGGCGGTCGACGTCGCGGGCCAGGGCCCAGCCGTGGGCCAGGAGGTGGTGGGCGAGCAGCACCGGTTGGGCCCGTTGCAGGTGGGTGTAGCCGGGCAGGTAGGCGTCGCCCGCCTCGACGGCCCGCTCGAGCAGGACGGCCTGGAGCTCGAGCACCGAGGTGGCCACGCCGGCCAGCTCCCGTTTGCACCACAGCCGCAGGTCGGTGGCGACCTGGTCGTTGCGGCTGCGCCCGGTGTGGAGCTTGGCCCCGGCCGGCCCCGCCAGCTCGGTGACCCGGCGCTCAACGGCGGTGTGGACGTCCTCGTCGTCGGGAGCGAAGGCGAACCCGCCGCCGGCCAGCTCGGCCTCGACCTCGTCGAGGGCGCCCAGCACGGCCGCCACCTCGTCGTCGTCGAGCACCCCCACCCGTCCCAGCCCCCGGACGTGGGCCCGGGAGCCGGCCAGGTCGTCGGCGGCCAGGCGCCGGTCGAAAGCGAGGCTGGCGGTGAAGGCCAACAGCGCCTCGTCGGGGCGCCCGGCAAAGCGCCCCTGCCACAGGGTCAAGAGTCTTCTCGAACGCCCTGGCGGGCGGCCCATGTGCGCGTCCCCAGGCCCCACAGGCGCACGAAGCCCTCGGCGTCCTGGTGGCGGAAGCTGTCGGCGGCCTCGTAGGTGGCCAGGTCGTAGTCGTAGAGCCCCACCGGGCTGCGCCGGCCGGCCACCAGGCAGCGACCGGGCACCTCGCAGCGCAGGCGCACCTCGCCGGTGACGTGGCGCTGGCTCTGGTCGACGAAGGCGTCCAGCGCCTGCTTGAGGGGCGAGAACCACAGGCCGTCGTAGACCAGCTCGGCGTAGCGGGGCTCCAGCCTGGCCTTCTCATGGGCCAGGTCGCGCTCGAGGGTGAGGTCCTCCAGGTCGGCGTGGGCCATGAGGAGGGCCAGCGAACCCGGGCACTCGTAGATCTCCCGGCTCTTGATCCCGACCCGGCGGTTCTCCACCATGTCGATGCGGCCCCAGCCGTAGGAGCCCACCACCCGGGTGACCTCCTCGACCAGGTCGTGGAGCGCCAGGCTGCGCCCGTCGAGGCTCACCGGCACCCCTTGGTCGAAGCCCAGCACCAGGTCGCAGGGCCCGGTGGCGGTGGGCACGGTCGTCTCGTACACCTCCTCGGGGGGCGACTCCCACGGGTCCTCGAGGATGCCGCACTCGATGGTGCGGCCCCACAGGTTCTGGTCGATGGAGTAGGGGCTGGCCTTGGTGACGGTGACGGGGATGTCGTGGCGCTGGGCGTAGTCGATGGACTCCTCCCGGGTGAGGCCCCAGCCCCGCACGGGGGCCAGCACCTCGAGATCGGGGGCCAGGGCGCCGGTGGCCACCTCGAAGCGGACCTGGTCGTTGCCCTTGCCGGTGCAGCCATGGGCCACGGCGTCGGCGCCGTGGTAGCGGGCCGCGGCCACCAGGTGCTTGACGATGATCGGCCGCGACAGCGACGACACCAGCGGGTACTTCCCCTCGTAGCGGGCGTTGGCCCGCAGGGCGGGGACGACGAAGTCCTCGGCGTACTCGGCCCGGGCGTCGACGACCAGGGCCTCCACCGCCCCCGCGGCCAGGGCCCGTTGGCGGATGGCCTCGAAGTCGCCCCCCTGGCCCACGTCGACGGCCACGGCGATCACCTCGGTCCCCCACTCCTCGCTCATCCACCGCACCGCCACCGAGGTGTCCAGACCCCCGCTGTAGGCCAACACCGCTCGCTTGGTCATCTGGTCCTCTCCATCGTCATGGGTGGCATCGTCAAGGTTGGTCCAACCCGGCCAGGGCCCGGAACTGGGTCGCCACCTCGGCCCCGTCGGCGTGGCCGGCGACCACCACCAACACGGTGTCGTCGCCGGCCACGGTGCCCACCACCTGGGTGAGCCGCGACCGGTCGAGGGCCGAGCCCACCACGTGGGCCGACCCGGGGGGCGTCCGCAGCACCACCAGGTTGGCCGAGTGGGCCACCTCCACCACCCAGTCGGAGAAGACCCGGCGCAGGTGGTCGCCCGGCGCCAACTGTTCGAAGGCCAGCTCGGGGATGGCGTAGACGGTGTCGCCACCGGGCACGCGCACCTTCACCGCCCCCAGCTCCTCGAGGTCGCGCGACACCGTGGCCTGGGTGGCGGTGACGCCTTCGTCGGCCAGCAGCTCGACCAGTCGGGCCTGGCTGGTGACGGCCTGGGCGCCGAGGATCCCGGCGATGCGGTGCTGGCGCTGGGGCTTGCCCAGGGCGACCGGATCGCTCACGGCCGGCCTCCGTCGAGGAGGAACCACAACAGGCCCCGGACCGCGTGCATGCGGTTGGTGGCCTGGGGCCACACCAGGCTCTGGGGACCGTCGACCACCCCGGTGGCCACCTCCTCGCCCCGGTGCGCCGGCAGGCAGTGCAAGAACACGGCATCGGCGTGAGCGGCGGCCATGAGGGCGGCGTCGACCCTGAAGCCGGTGAAGGCCCTGCGCCGGGCCTCGGCCTCGTGCTCCTGGCCCATCGAGGTCCAAACGTCGGTGGACACCACGTGGGCCCCGGCCACGGCCTCGGCCGGTGAGGTGGTGACCGCCACCTCCCCGCCCCGCGCCCGGACGCGGGCCAGGTGGGCGTCGTCGGGGCCGAAGCCCTCAGGGCACGCCGCCCGCACGCCCATGCCCGCCATGGCTGCGGCCAGGCTGAGCGAGGTGAAGACGTTGTTGGCGTCGCCCACCCACGCCAGCTGGCGCCCGGTGAGGCTGCCGAAGTGCTGGCGCAGGGTGAGCAGGTCGGCCAGAGCCTGGGTGGGATGGCCCACGTCGCTCAACAGGTTGACCACCGGCACCCGGGCGGCGCCGGCCATGCGCTCGAGGGTGTGGTGGTCGAAGACCCGGGCGCCGATGGCGCCGTGGTAGCCGGACAGGGTGCGGGCCAGGTCCTCGGCGCTCTCCCGCCCGTCGACGCCGACCTCCTCGCCCCGCATCGACACCGGGTGGCCGCCGAGCTGGACCACCGCCATCTCGGTGGCGTTGCGGGTGCGGGCCGAGGGCTTCTCGAGCAACAGGGCCACGCCCCGACCCTCCAGGGGACGGGCCGGCGGGTCGACCTCAGCCAGGTCGAGCACCCGGGTCAGCTCGTCTGGGCTCAAGTCGTCGACCTCGAGCAGGTGGCGGACCGTCATGGGTGGCACACCTCGGCCACCCGTTCGGTCAGCACTTCGGCGAGGATCGACAGGGCCTCGTCGATCTCGGTGTCGGCCACGAGCAGGGGCGGGGCCAGGCGGATGGCGCTGGGGCTCACGGCGTTGACCACCAGCCCCCGGTCGAGGGCGACGTCGGTCACCCGCCGGGCGTGGGGCCCGTCCAGCTCGGCCGCCAGCAGGAGGCCGAGCCCCCGCACCGAGACGACCCCGGGCAGGCGGCCCAGCCCCGCGGCCAGGCGGGCCCCGACGGTGGCGGCCCGGGACGGGACGTCCTCGGCCTCCATGACGGCCAGGGTGGCCCGGGCTGCGGCGGCGGCCAGGGGTTGGCCCCCGTAGGTGGTGCCGTGGTCACCGGGGACGAAGGCGGCGGCCACGTCGGCCCGGGCCCAGCACGCCCCGATGGGCATGCCGTTGCCCAACGCCTTGGCCACGGTGACCACGTCGGGGCGGACGCCGAAGTGCTCGAAGCCGAACCAGCGCCCGGTACGGCCCAGGCCGGTCTGGACCTCGTCGACCATCAAGAGCAGTCCCCGCTCGTCGCACAGCCGGCGGGCCCCGGCGAAGTATTCCACCGTCGCCGGGTTGACGCCCCCCTCGCCCTGCACGGGCTCGAGCAACACCGCGCCCACGGAGGGGTCCAGGGCGCGCTCCAGCGCCTCGAGGTCGCACCAGGCCACGTGGCGGAACCCCTCGGGCAGGGGCTGGAAGGCCTCGTGCTTGGCCGGCTGGCCGGTGGCGTGCAGGGTGGCGAGGGTACGACCGTGGAAGGAGCCGTAGGCGCTGACCACCACGTGGCGGCCCCGGCCGCCGGACTTGCGGGCCAACTTGAGGGCGCACTCGTTGGCCTCGGCCCCGGAGTTGGTGAAGAAGACCTGCCCGCCACCGCCGAGGAGGCGGTCGAGGGAGGTGGCCACCTCCGGGCCCACCTGGTTGGCGAAGAGGTTGGACACGTGCGACAGCGTCGCCGCCTGGTGGGCCACGGCCTCGGTCACCGCCGGGTGGGCGTGGCCCAGCGACGTCACCCCCAAGCCACAGAGGAAGTCGAGGTAGCGCCGGCCGCCGTCGTCGAACAGCTCGCTGCCCCGGCCCCGCACGAAGGTGACCCGAGCGGGGGCGTAGGTCGACATCAGCGGGTTCACCCTTCCACCATGGTGCCCACGCCCGAGCGGGTGAAGACCTCGAGCAGCAGGGCGTGGGGCACCCGCCCGTCGAGGATGTGGGCGTGGCCCACCCCCCCCTTGATGGCCTGGACGCACGAGGCGGCCTTGGGGATCATGCCGCCGGCCACCGCGCCGCTTGTGATCATGGCGTCGAGCACGTCGGCGCGCAGGTCGGAGATGATGCTGGTGGCGTCGTCCACGTCGGCCCGCAGGCCCTCCACGTCGGTCAGGTACACCAGCTTCTCGGCCCCGAGGGCCCCGGCGATGGCACCGGCGGCGGTGTCGGCGTTGATGTTGTAGGCCTGGCCGGTCCCGTCGCTGCCGATGGTGGCCACCACCGGGACCAGCTCCTCGCGCAACAGGCGCTCGAGGATGGCCGGGCGGACCTCGTCGATGTCGCCCACGAAGCCCAGCTCGGCGGAGCGCTGCCGGGCCGCCAGCAGGCCGGCGTCCTCCCCCGAGACACCCACGGCCAGGGCGCCGTGGGTGTTGATGGCGGCCACGATGTCGCGGTTGATCTTGCCCACCAGGACCATGCGGGCGATGTCGAGGGTGTCGGCGTCGGTGACCCGCAGGCCGTCGACGAACTTGGGGATCTTGCCCAGGCGGAGCATGAGCTTGCCGATCTGGGGACCGCCGCCGTGGACGACCACGATGTCGATGCCCACCGACTGCAACAGCACCACGTCCTCGGCGAACAGCGACAGTTGCTCGCTGCCGGCCATGGCGTTTCCGCCGTACTTGACCACCAGCCGCGTGCCCCGGAAGCGACGGATGTAGGGCAGGGCCTCGACCAGCACCTCGGCCTTGTCCCCGGCGCTGAGGGCGGCCAGGGTCCCGCGCGGGCCGGTCACGATGTCCGCATGTTCTCGTCGATGTAGCCGGGCGTGAGGTCGCAGGTGAAGATCTCGGCCACGGCGTCGCCCAGGCCCAGGTCGGCGGTGATGTCGAGGCGGTCGCCGGCCATGACCGCGGCCACAGCGCCGGCGTCGTGGGGAGCAGCCACGCCGCCCGCGCACACCACGACGCCGCCGTAGGCCACACCCACCCGGTCGGGGTCGAAGGCGGCTCCCGAGGCCCCCAGCTCGCTGACGATGCGGCCCCAGTAGGGGTCGGCGCCGAACCACGAGCACTTGCACAGCTGGCTCTGGGCCACCCGGCGGGCGGCTCGCCGGGCGTCGTCGGCCGAGGCCGCCCCGGTGACCCGCACCCGCACCGCCTTGGTGGCCCCCTCGGCGTCGAGCACCATCTGCTCGGCCAGCTCGGCGCAGGCCACGGCCACGGCCGCGGCCAGGGCGACGTCGTCGGCCGGCCCGGCCGCACCGCTGGCGAGCAGGAAGACGGTGTCGTTGGTGGAGCAGGCGCCGTCGGTGGAGATGACGTCGAACGACGCGGCCACCCCGGCGTCGAGCGCAGCTTGGAGCGCGACCGGCTCGGCGGCGGCGTCGGTGGTGAGCACCGCCAGCATGGTGGCCGAGGGCGGGCCGACCATGGCCGGCGCCAGCATGGCTGCGCCTTTGGCCATGCCCCCCACGCTGAAGCTGGGGCCGGCGACCAGGGTCTGTTTGGCCACGGTGTCGGTGGTGAGGATGGCCCGCGCCGCCGCCGAGGCACCGTCCGGCGAGAGGGCGGCCGTCAACGGGGGGATGCCGGCGACCAGGGGGGCCATGGGCAGGGGGATGCCGATGAGCCCGGTGGAGCACACCAACACCTCCTCGGCGGCACAGCCCAGCTCGGCGGCCACCAGGGCGCAGGTGCGCTCGGCGTCGGCCAAGCCGGGGGTGCCGGTGGCCGCGTTGGCGTTGCCGCTGTTGAGCACCACCGCGGCAGCCCGGGCCCCCGTGGCGGCCAGGTGGGCCCGCGAGGCCAGCACCGGCGCGGCCAGGGCCCGGTTGGTGGTGAAGGTGGCGGCGACGGGCACGGGGTGGTGGTCGACGGTGGCCACCAGGGCCAGGTCGGCGACGCCGCCGGACTTGATCCCACAGGACAAGCCGGCGGCCACGAAGCCTGCCGGCGCGGTGACGCTCACGTGGCCGCCCCCTCCCCGGCAACGGGGCCGGGGCCGGGGCCGGTCGCCGGGGTGGTCGCCGGGGTCACGCGAGGAAGCCGGCGACGGACAGGCCGGCGCCCTCGTCGAGGCCGAGGGCCAGGTTGGCGCACTGCACGGCCTGGCCGGCGGCGCCCTTGCCCAGGTTGTCCAGGGCGCACAGCACGAGGACCCAGCCCGAGCGGGGGTCGAACCGGGCGCTGAGGTGGGCGCAGTTGGTGCCCGCCGTGGCCTTGGTCGACGGTGGCTCCTCTCCCACCACCACGAAGCGCTGGCCCCGGTAGGCCTCGGCCAGCACCTCGAGCACCTCGGCGGTGGACATGGCTCCGGTGGGTCGGGCGTAGCAGGTGGCGAGGATGCCCCGGTTCATGGGGGCCAGGTGGGGGGTGAACAGCACCGAGGCCCCGGTGGCCTGCTCGATCTCGGGGGTGTGGCGGTGGTCGACCAGACCGTAGGCGCGGAAGTCCTCGTCGACCATGCAGAAGGTGGTGGCCGCCTTGGGCGGGCGACCGGCGCCGGACACGCCGCTGGCGGCGTCGACGATCACCCCCGTGGCCTCGATGGCGCCGGCCCGCACCAGGGGGGTCAGGGCCAGCGCGGCCGCCGTGGGGTAGCACCCGGGCACGGCCACCGCCGTGGCTCCCACCAGAGGGGGGCGGAACAGCTCGGGCAGGCCGTAGGCGAAGTCGGCCAGCAACTCGGGGGAGGGGTGGGCCTCGCCGTACCACTGCTCGTAGGCGGCCGGGTCCTGCAGGCGGAAGTCGGCTGCGAGGTCGACCACGACCCCCACCCGCTTGGCCAGGTCGGGCACCAGCGTGGCGCTGGCCCCGTGGGGCAGGGCCAAGAAGACGAGGTCGAGGCCCTCGGCCAGCGCGGGGTCGTACTGGGCGAAGACCAGGTCGGGCGCGGCGGCGGCCAGGTTGGGGTAGAGCCGGCCCACGGGCACCCCGGCCTGGGTTTCGGCCGTGGCCCAGGCCACGTCCAAGTCGGGGTGGCCCAGGCACAAGCGCAGCAGCTCGGCGCCGGCGTACCCCGATGCCCCCACGATGCCGACCCTGGCCATGCCCTCCAGGATACCCCCGCCTGTATGGCTATGCAAGCCCGTGGATAGGAGGGGCCAGCCCGGTGATGGCAGCGACGGCCGGCGACGTCGGGTGGGTGTCGAGCACGCAGGCGCCCAGACGATCGGCCTCGATCACGGCTTCGTCTCGGGGAATGACCCCCAAGAGGTGGATGTCATGCTCGGCGGCGAAGGCGGCCAGGCGCTCCTGGTCGCCGGGGCGCTCGGAGCGGCTCCCCACCAGGCCCAGGCGGGGGATGCCCAGCTGGCGGGCCAACCTGAGCGTGCGGGCCGCGGTCAGCAACGACTTCACCTGGGGCATGGCCACGATGAGCAACAGGTCGACGTGGCGCAACGTGCCCCCGGCCCAGGAGAGGTGCTCGAGGCCGGCCTCCATGTCGGCGACGACGACGGCGTCGGGCAGCGCCGACTCGACGTCACAGAAGAAGTCACGAACCGTGACATGGGAGGTGCCGGTTCAACCCGAGCCGGCCTTCTCCACCCGCGCCGCGAGCATGAGGGTGATGTCGTCGGGCCCGGCCCAGCCGTAGTCGGCCAGGAGCCGCTGCGGGTCTCGGCCCCTGGGCAGCATCCGCTCGGGCCCGGACTGGTCGAGGAACGGGCGCATGGCCGCCACCTGGTCGTCGGGCAGTCCGCAGTTGGCGGCCAGATTGGGGTCGGAGTCGCAGTCGAGGGCGATCACCCGCCGCCCGCTGCGGGCGACAGTGCGGGCCAGCACGGCCGAAACCGTCGTCTTGCCCACGCCCCCCTTGCCCGAGACACCAACTCGCACGCCGGGCAGGCTAGAGCGCGGCTGGCGGGCGAGCGGCCCGGCGCCTGCCGGGCGGTGCAGGTGCTGGCGCCGCCGTAGGATCTCGGGCCACGGCCTCACCGACGCAGCTCTCGTCCACCACCCGTGCGGCCGCGGGCGAGGCGATGGTGGCGGGCGCGTTCGCCTGGGCCCTCAGTGGGCTGCCGTCGACGGCGTGGGCCCTGCTGCGGGACGGCGACCCCCTGGTGGCGGCACGGGCGGCGGGGACGCTGGTCCTGTCCCCCACCGCCGGGCCGACGGCGCTGCTGGTGGCCGGCGCCGGCGCCCACACGGTCATCTCCTTCGCCTGGGCCATGCTGCTGGCCCTGGCCCTGCCCCGGCGGCGGACCACGCTGGCGGGCGCGGCCGCCGGGCTGGGCATCGCCGCGCTGGACCTGGGGGTGGTCGGTCGCCGCTACCCGGCGGTCCGGGCCCTGCCCCCCCTCCCCCAGGTGGCCGACCACCTGGCCTTCGGCGCGGTCATCGGCGCCGTGCTGGCCCGTCGCCGAGGCCGATCCCGAAGGTGACCGGCTTCCCTATCGCCGCGGGTCGAAGGCGGCCTGGACCTCACCCAGCGCACCGGGGCGGGCCCACAGGTCGGCCACGGTCATGGCCATGGCCTTGGCCCCGTCGACCACAGCCCGGTCGCCCGCCGGTGAGCGAGCGTGTTCGGCGAAGGCCTGGCAATGGATCGACGTCCCCGCCGGCGCCACCTTGATCATGGGATGGATCGACGGCACCAGGTAGCTGACGTTGCCCATGTCGGTGCTGCCCACCACCCGCACGTCGGCCGGGGCGGTCCTCGCCAACGGCCGGCCCAGGGCGGCCGAGTTGGCGGCGTAGAGGTCGACCAGGACCGGGTTGTCGATCATGTCGGCGTAGTCGCGGCTCACCACCCGGTGCTCGAACCGACACCCGGCCGCAGCTGCGCCGGCCTGCAGGCAGGCCACGACCCGCTCGCGCAGGGGCGCCAGCGACGCCGCCCGGGGCGAGCGCACCATCCAGTCCATGGTGGCGAGGTCGGGGACGATGTTGGCCTTGTCACCACCCCTGGTGAACACCCCGTGGACGCGCTCGGTGCTCTGGATGTGCTGGCGCAGGGCGGCCACGTTGACGTAGCCGAGCACGGCGGCGTCGAGGGCGTTGCGACCCAGGTGGGGGGAGGCGGCGGCGTGGGCGGCCCGACCGTGGTAGGTGGCCTCCATGAGGGAGGCGGCGATGGCGTCCATGGTGGCCAGATCGGCCCCGGCGGGGTGGACCATCATGGCCGCGTCCACGCCCTCGAAGGCACCCCGCTCGGCCAGGAGCACCTTGCCCGCCCCGCCCTCCTCGGCCGGTGTGCCCAGGATGCGCACCTGCCCGCCGGCGTCGCCGGAGGCGGCGGCGAGCGCCAGGCCCGCGCCCAGGCCGGCGGCGGCGATGACGTTGTGGCCACAGGCGTGGCCGATCCCGGGAAGGGCGTCGTACTCACAGCAGATGGCCACCGTCGGCCCCTCGGTCCCGGCCCTGGCCTCGAAGGCGGTGGGCAGGTCGTAGGCGCCCCCGGCCACCTCCACTCCCTCCCGCTCGAGGACGGAGGTGAGCAGCCCGTGGGCGAAGTGCTCCTCGTAGCCCAGCTCGGGGTGCTCGTGGATCTGGTGGGCGACGTCGACGAGGACATCGGACAGCTCGTCCACCCGTGCGCGCATCCGGGCCTTCAGCGCATCGAGGTCCACACCCTCACCCTACGGCGGCGGCGCCCGGGGCCGAGGTGGTCACCGGCGGGAGCGGAGGCGACGGGCGGCCAGGGCGATGGGTACCCCCGCCACCGCGCCGGCGCCCGCCAGCTCGGCGCCGATGCGCAGCCGGCGGCGACGGCGCAGGGCGGCCAGGTCGTCCGGACGGGCCGGCAGCGGGCCGGGCAGGCCGGGGCGCCAAGGGTCGTCGACGGAGTCCTGCGAGGAGTCGAGGCGCGGGGGCCAGTCCGCCCGGCGGGTGACGAAGGCGGCCGCCAGCTCGGCGCTGGCCGCAGGTCGGTCGTGGTAGGGGTGGACGAACCACCACTCCGAGCGGACCTCGTCGGGCGTGACGTCGAGCACGACGTAGCCCCGTTCGGTCACGTCGGCCCAGCGCACGTGGTCCATGCGCTTGGCGGCCCGGTCCAACGCCCGCCAGGCCCCGGGGTAGTGCGCCCGTCCCATGGCCGCTGACGACACCGCGGGCACGGTCAGCTCCACGGCGACGGGCCCGTCCTCCCGGCACGGTCCCTCGAAGGCCCACGAGGAGTGCACGTCGCCCGAGACCAGCACCGTCCGGCCTCCCGCCCGGGCCCGTTCGGCGATCCAGCCGCTGAGGCGCTCCTGCTCGGCGGGGTAGCCGTCCCACTGGTCGTCGTGGAGGAGCCGGCCGTCGAAGTCGGCGTAGCCGTTGGGCAACAACGGGTTGAACGACACGGTCGACGGCAGCGGGAGGAACATGGAGTTGACCACCACCCCGCTGGCCACCAGGGCCCACGGGCGGGAGGTGTCGAGCAGGCGGGAGCGCAACCACTCCCGTTGCTCGTCGCCCAGCAGCGAGCGCGACGGGTCGTGCAGGGGCTTGGCCCCCTTGTCGCCGGCCTGGCAGTCGCGGCCGGTCAGGCGGGTGTCGAGCAGCACCAGCTCGACCAGGTCACCGACGGCCAGCGACCGCCAGGTGACCAGGGGATCGGCCGGGTCCCGCAGCCGGGCCGGGATCCACTCCTGGCGGGCCCGGGCGGCGGCGGCCACCCGGGTCGACCACGCGCCGGCGGTCTCGGGGTCGTGCTTCTTGGCCCCACCCCGCCAGGCGTTGTCGGCCAGGTCGTGGTCGTCCCAGATGCCGGTCATGGGGTGGCGCAGGTGCAGCGCCTGCAGGTCGGGGTCCTCCCGGAGCTGGGCCAGGCGATCCCGGTAGTCCTCGAGGGACACCGCCGGACGGGGTGGCCGGTGGGTGCGCACCCCCTGGGACCCGTCGTCTTCGTAGATGTAGTCGCCCAGGTGGACGACGAGGTCGACCTCGCGCTCGGCCAGCGCCCGGTACACCCCGAGGGGGGCCACGGAGTAGTGGGCGCAACAGGCGAGGCCGAGGCGGAGGCGTGCTGTGGGGGCGTCGGGGAGGGTACGGGTGCGCCCCACCGGGGAGTGCTCGCCGCCGCAGCTGAAGCGGTACCAGTAGGTGGTGGCGGCGGCCAGGCCGTCGACGTCGACCACGATGGTGTGGTCGTGATCGGGGCTCGTCCTAGCCCGACCGGAGGCCACGACATTGGCCAGGCCGGGGTCATCGGCCATGACCCAGTCGGCCTCCGTCTCCCCGCACAACCTGGTCCACAGCAGGACGGCCGACGAGGTCGGGTCGAACGAGGCGACCGAGTGAGAGAAAACGTCCATCCGCCGCCAGGCTAGGGGGGCGTTCTCACTTCGGGCGTCGCTGTGAGTCGTAGGGATGACGCCCTGGACCCCGGTGTCGGGCCATGTCATGGAGGACGCCATAAAGGTGGAGATCTGGTCCGCGGCGCCGAGGCTGGCGGATTGGCTCGACCGAAGGCGGTACGGCCAGACCGCCATGTCGGTGGGGTGACGGGAGAGAGCGTCGGTCCGTGGGACACGAGACGCAGTCGTGGCGTCGCTACTGCCACAGGGCGCCGCAGGACCACCGGGCCCGCCAGGCCCGCGGCCTACCGGTCCACCGGTACGAGGTCGACCGCCGCCGGCGCCGCCATCCG
The DNA here is from genome assembly GCA_019348495.1 of Actinomycetota bacterium. Classification (GTDB taxonomy): domain Bacteria; phylum Actinomycetota; class Acidimicrobiia; order Acidimicrobiales; family CADCSY01; genus JADDRA01. The sequence continues at coordinate 28,700 of JAHWJI010000026.1, forward strand.
TCTCCGCCGGGGCGAACTGGGTGCGGTACAGCTCGGCGTAGCGCCCGCCGGCCGCGAGCAGCTCGGCATGGGTGCCCCGTTCGACCACCCGTCCGTCCTCGAGCACGACGATGGCGTCAGCCGCCCGGACGGTGGCGAGGCGGTGGGCGATGACCAGGGCGGTGCGCCCGGCGAGGGCAGCGCCGAGCGCCTCCTGCACGGCGAGCTCGGACGCGGAGTCGAGATGAGCGGTGGCCTCGTCGAGGATCACCACCCGGGGCCGGGCCAGCAGGAGCCGGGCGATGGTGAGCCGCTGGCGCTCACCGCCGGAGAGCCGGTACCCACGCTCCCCCACCACGGTGCCGAGGCCGTCGGGCAGGGATCGCACCAGGGCGGCCAGGCGGGCGGCGGTCAGGGCCTCCCAGAGCTCGGCGTCGGTGGCGTCGGGCCGGGCGTAGCGCAAGTTGGCGCCGATGGTGTCGTGGAACAGGTGCCCGTCCTGGGTGACCACCCCGACGGTGCGGCGGATGGAGTCGAACGACAGGTCCCGCACGTCGACCCCCGACAGCCGCACTGCGCCGCCATCGACGTCATAGAGGCGCGGGACCAGCGAGGCCAGCGTCGACTTACCGGCGCCGGAGGAGCCCACCAGGGCCACCAGCTGGCCGGGCTCCACCCGGAGCGACACGCCGTGCAGCACCTCGGCACCGGCCCGGTCGTCGAGGGTGGCCACCTCCTCCAGCGAGGCCAGCGACACCTGCTCGGCCGACGGGTAGGCGAACCACACGTCGTCCACCTCGACCGCCACCGGGCCCTCGGGGACCTCCTCCGGCTCGGCGCGCTCCACGATGAGGGGCTCGACGTCGAGGACCTCGAAGACCCGCTCGAAGCTGACCAGGGCCGTCACCACGTCGAGGCGGGCGGTGGCCAGGGCGGTGAGCGGCCCGTACAGGCGGTTGAGCAGCAGGGCCATGGTCACGACCCGGCCGGCGTCCAGCTCTCCTCGCAGGGCCAGGTAGCCGCCCAACCCGTAGATGAGGGCCTGGGCCAGCCCCGACGCGAGAGTCAGCGCCCGGAAGAAGACCTCCATGGCCAGGGCCGAGCGCACGCCGATGTCGCGCACCCGCGCCGCCCGGTGGCCGAACTCCCCGGCCTCGGCGTCGGGCCGCCCGAACAGCTTGACCAGCATGGCGCCGGGAGCGGAGAACCGCTCGGTCATCTGGGAGGTCATGGCCGCGTTGTGGTCGGTGGCCTCGCGCTCCAGCCGGCCGACCCTGGCGCCCACCCGCCGGGCCGGCACCACGAACAGCGGCA
>JAHWJI010000027.1 GCA_019348495.1 Actinomycetota bacterium
CCGGTGCCGGTCGCCCCGGCGATCAGGCCGTGCCGATTGGCCCGGTTGAGGACGAGGTGCTGGGGATGGCCGTTGCTCCCCAGGCCGATAAAGATCCCGCTCCTGCTACTCACGCTACCTCCGCTACAGCCCGGCCGCCGCACCTATTCCCGAAGGAGGGAGGCGCGGCAAGCCGGACGTGCGGAAGGTTTAGCGGCGGGCGAGATCGACGCCGATGTAAAGCGGCGGGTTGGCGCCCCGGCGGACATAGAGCAGGACGGAGTTCCGCCCGGCGCCGTGGGGGTAGCCGGCCACCAGGCGGTCGAGGCCCACGGCGAAGCCGCCGTGGGGCGGGGCGCCGTAGCGGAAGGCGCTCAGCAGGAAGCCGAAGCGGGCCTCGGCGTCGGCCTCGGAGATGCCGAGCAGGGCGAAGATCCGCGACTGGATGTCGGCCCGGTGGATGCGGATCGATCCCGAACCCAGCTCCCAGCCGTTGAGCACGAGGTCATAGGACTGGGACCGCACCGACAGCGGGTCGGACTCCAGCCGATCCAGGTCGTCGGGGTGAGGCATGGTGAAGGCGTGGTGGGCGGGGACGGGCCGGCCGTCGCCGTCGAGGCCCTCGAAGAGGGGGAACTCGGTGATCCACACGAAGCGCCGCTCCCCTTCGCTGACCGGCGGACGGCCCAGGTCGAGGCGGAGCTGGCCCAGCACCGCCCGCACCGTCGGCCGCTCGTCGGCCACCACCAGCACCAGGTCGCCGGGCGCCGCCTCGGTGCGGGCCACGATGCCGGCCAGTTCGTCGGCGGAGAGGAACTTGGCCACCGGCGACTCGAGCTCGCCCTCGGGCTTGACCCGCATCCACACCAGACCCTTGGCCCCGAGCGACTTGGCCCGGTCGGTGAGCGCGTCGAGCTTGTTGCGCCCGAAGTCTCCGGAGCCGCCCTCGACCCGGATGCCCTTGATGCAGGGGGCCTGGAAGGCCTTGAACCCGGTGGCGGCGAAGACGAAGACGGGCCCCAGCTCGACCAGCTCGGGGCCGGCCCGCAGGTCGGGCTTGTCGGAGCCGAAGCGCTCCATGGCCTCGGTCCAGGTCAAGCGTTCGATCTCGCCCGGTCGCTCCCCCGTGGCCGCCTCGGTGGCGTCGAGCACGGCTTCGGCCACGAAGGCCAGCACGTCGTCCTGGCTGACGAAGGAGGCCTCGAGGTCGAGCTGGGCGAACTCGAACTGGCGGTCGGCGCGGAGGTCCTCGTCGCGCAGGCAGCGGGCGATCTGGTAGTAGCGGTCGAGGCCGGCCACCATCAGCAGTTGCTTGGCCAGCTGGGGGCTCTGGGGCAGGACGTAGAAGTTGCCGGGCTGGAGCCGGGAGGGGATGACGAACTCCCGGGCACCCTCAGGGGTGGGCACCCACAGCAGCGGGGTCTCGACCTCCAGGAAGCCCTGGCCGTCCATGGCCGCACGCAGGGCCCGGGTCACCGCGGCCCGCATCACGAGGTTGCGCTGCATGCGCTCCCGGCGCAGATCGACGTAGCGGTGGCGCAGGCGGGCGGTCTCATCGGCGTCCACCCGGTCGCTGACGGGGAAGGGGGGAGGCTCCGCCTGGTTGAGCACCTCCACCTGGCAGTCCCCCACCTCGATCTCACCGGTGGCCAGGTCGTCGTTGGCGGTGCCCTCCGGGCGGGGCCGCACCGTGCCGGTGATGCGCACCACGAACTCCGAGCGCAGCTCCGAGGCTCCGTCGACCACGCACTGGACCACCCCGGAGCGGTCGCGCAGATCGATGAAGGCCAGGTGCTCGCCGTGCTCCCGGCGCCGGGCCACCCAACCGCACAGCGAGACCGAGCGGCCCACGTCACCGGCCCGAAGGTCGCCACCCCGGTCGGTGCGCATCGACGTGGCCGGCTGCGCCGACAGACCGGATGAGGGCCCGGGGGTCATGCCAACAACTCCTTGACGACGGCGACGACCGCGTCGCGGGCCACGACCTGTTGGTCACCGTCGTCGGCACGCAGGTCCCGGACCGAGACCGTACCCGAGCGCTGCTCCTCGTCGCCGACGATGAGGGCGAGACGGGCCCCTGAGCGGTCGGCCAGCTTCATCTGCGCACGCATGGAGCGGGCGTCGAAGCCCCGGTCGGCGGCGATGCCGGCCCGGCGCAGGGCCCAGGCCAGCTCACCGGCGGCACCCGTGCCGGTGATGTCGACCACCCACACGTCGACGCTCGACACCGGCGCGGGAAGGACGCCCTCGACGTCGCAGGCCAACAGCACCCGCTCGATCCCGATGCCGAAGCCCACGCCCGGGGTGGCCGGACCGCCCAGGGCCTCGACCAGGCCGTCGTAGCGTCCGCCGGCGCCGATGGTGCTCTGGGCGCTCTCCAGGGCCGAGCCCTGGAACTCGAAGGCGGTGCGGGTGTAGTAGTCGAAGCCCCGGACCAGGCGGGCGTCGAGGAAGAAGGCGACGCCCAGCGACACCAGGCCGGCCTGGACCGCCTGGAAGTGGGCGGCGCAGGCCGCGCACAGGTGGTCGACGATGCGGGGCGCAGCCACCGTCGCCCCTCGGCACTCCGCCCGTTTGCAGTCGAGGACCCGGAGAGGGTTCTGGCGGGCACCCTGGCGGTGCTCGGCGCAGAGCTGGTCGTCTCGCTCGACGAGGTAGGCGTCGAGCAGCCCGAGGTAGGCGGGACGGCAGGCGGCGTCGCCGATGGAGTTGAGCACCAGCGTGACCCGGGTCAGGCCGACGGCGTCGTAGAGGGCGCGGGCCAGGGCGATCACCTCGACGTCGAGCTCGGGATCCTCGGTGCCCAGCGCCTCGACCCCGAGCTGGTGGTGCTGTCGGAAGCGACCGGCCTGGGGCCGTTCGTAGCGGAAGCTCGGCGCGCAGTACCAGACCTTCCACGGCGGGGTGGGCCGGTGCTGCACGTAGGCCCGCACGACCGAGGCGGTGCCTTCGGGGCGCAGCGCCAGGTGCCGACCCCCCTTGTCCTCGAAGTCGTACATCTCCTTGCGCACCACGTCGGTGCTCTCCCCCACGCGTTGGAAGACGCCGACGTCTTCGAACATGGGGCTCACCACCAGGCCGTAGCCGGCCAGCGCGACGAGCGCGTCGAAGCGGGCTATGAGGGCGCGCCAACGGGCCGACTCGGGCGGCAGGACGTCACGGGTCCCCGTCGGCGCCGGGAACGACCTCGTGGTCATCCCCGGTCGGGCCCAGGGTCGAGGTGGGTCACGAGCGGCACGGGCAGCGAGGCTACCGTCAGCCCCCGGCATGGTCGCTGACGATTCCCCTGGTCCCACGAGCCCGCCAGGCGAACCGCTGCGGCTCTACCGCTGGCTCCAGGCGCCGGTGGTGAGTGTGGCCGCCATCTCCATCGCCTCGGGCTTCGGCCAGTTCGGGGCGGTGGCGGCACTGGCCGACGTGGCCGAGGCCTTCGGGGAGGCGAGCCGGGGCGCCTCGGTGGCCGAGCAGGCCGGCCTTTCGGGCACGGTGCTCGGCATCGGCCTGGCCCTCATCCGTCTGGCCTCCCTCGGCGCCCTGCCCCTTGCCGGCTTGGCCGACCGGCAGGGCCGCAGCCGGGTGCTCGTCGGTTGCGCCGCCATCGGGCTGGCCCTGGTGGCCTTGGGTGCCTTCAGCCCCGGCTACTGGTGGTTCGTGGCCGCCTTCGCCTTGAGTCGCCCCTTCCTCAGCGCCACCAACGCCGTGGCCCAGGTGGTGGCCGGCGAGCACACGACGAGCGCGGACCGGGCCAAGGCCGTCGCCCTGGTCGCCGCCGGATACGGCCTCGGTGCCGCCCTGGTGGCGGTGGTGCGGGGCGTGGTCCCGTCCAGCTTCGGGTTCCGGGGCACCTTCGCCCTGGCTGCCATCCCGCTCATCCTGCTCCCGCTCCTGGCCCGGTGGATGGTCGAACCCGACCGGTACCGGGCGGGCACGTCGGCGGCGTCGGCGGTGGCGGCGGCAGCAGCAGCAACGCCGCTCGGTGAGGCCCACCTGGCCGCCCTCGGTCCGACGGCACGAGTCCGGCTGGTGGCCATGCTGGTGGTCGCCTTCGCCGCCGCCTTCGTGACCGGTCCGGCCAACAGCTTCGTCTACGTCTACGCCGAGGGGATCCTCGACGTCTCCCCCGCCGTCACCGCCACGCTCTACCTGGCCGCCGTGCCGGTGGGGCTGGGCGGGCTCGTCCTGGGCCGCTGGGGCGCCGACCGCTGGGGCCGCCGGCCCACGGCGGCCATGGCCCTCGCCGGGATCGGTCTGGCCGCCATGCTCACCTACGCCGGCGGCCTGGCCACCACCGTCGCCGGGGCGCTGGCCTCGGTGCTCACCGGCTATGCCTTCGCCCCCACCATCGCCGCCCTGGCCAACGAGCTGTTCCCAACCGAGGTCCGGGGCCGGGTGGCCGGTTGGCTGGTGGCGACCGGCGTTGTGGGGGCCGTCGCCGGCCTCCTCACCTTCGGCGCCATGGCCGACCGCCTCGACGGCTTCGCCGCTGCCGCCGTGGTCGTCTCGGTGCCGGCCCTGGCGGCCACCCTGGTGTTCCTGCGACTGCCCGAGACCAGGGGCATGGAGCTGGAGGAGTCGGCCGACGTCACCGCCGGCGAGACGGGCCCGCGCTGACGGCACCGCTCGTCACGGGCCGAGCAGGGCGGGCAGCCTGGTGACGGTTGCACAGTTGCGGGCCGTAGCGGTGGCGCCGGCTCCGCCCCTGCGGGTGAGTTGCACGACCAGCTGGCTGCGTCCCATGCCGTCGGGGGTGCGCACGAACACTGGCGATCCAGTTGTGGCCGCCGACGTTGATGCCGCGTAGCGGGAGGACGTGGGTGGGCACGCCCGAGGATACGGCCGCGACGACACCGCCGACCAATGGAGGATTGACTGCGATGATGGGAGGTGATGGCGCACCCGGGAGAGGCTCTGGTCCCTGACGCACCGGCGACCATCGCGGCCCTCCGGTCTGCCGGCGCACGCTTCGCCTTCGTCCACGGCAGCCGAGCGCAGGGGACCGATGGTCCCGGGTCGGATGTGGACGTGGCGGCGTGGTTCGGCGGAGACGACCCGCCGCCCTGGGCCATCCGCGGCCTGCCCGGCGAGGTCGACCTCCTCGTGCTCGATCAGGCGCCCCTGGAGCTCGCCGGGCGGGTCGCTCTGTACGGGTTGCTGCTGTTCGACGACGACCCTGGCGCCCGGGTTGGCTGGCTCGCCCTCACCCGGCGGATCTATCTCGACGAGCGACCACGCACCGACGTCGCCCGCCGCATCTTCTTCGACGGCGTCCGGGCGCGAGAGGAAGCTCATGGTCGACCCTGAACGCCTCCGTCGTGTGCTGCAGAGGGTCACCGACGACTTGGACAGCTTGGAGACCTACGCCCGGCGTCCGGCCGAGGACGTCACCAATGACGCCGCCTCCCTCGGTCATGTGAAGTACCTGTTCGTCACCGCCATCGAGGGTTGCATCGATGCCGCCCATCACGTCGCCGCCTCCGAAGGTTGGTCTCCGGCGGAGACCAATGCCGGCGCCATGGAGGTCCTCGGGCGCCACGGTGCCCTCGACCGGCAGTTGACCGAGACGATGGTGGCGGCAGTGAGGTTCCGCAACCTCCTGGTCCACCGGTACGCGGAGGTGGACGATCGCCTGACGGTCGAGCACCTGAGGGAGGTCACCGTGCTGCGTCGCTTCGTGGCCGCCATGGTCGCTCTCGCTGATCAACGCTGAGCGTCGGTGGTAGTCAGCGGCCCCGTCCGGGCAACACCCGGTAGGCGTCGTAGACGGACTCGATGCGGCGGATGGTGGCGATGAGCGAGTCGAGGTGGGTGGGGTCGGCCAGCTCGAAGTCGAAGCGCATGCGCGAGATGCGGTCGCTGCCGGTCTGGCTGGCGCAGGCCAGGATGTTGACGTGGTGGTCGGCCAGGGTCGCCGACACGTCGCGCAGGAGCTTGGATCGATCGAGGGCCTTGACCTCGATGGAGACCACGAAGGTGCTGTTGCCCCAGTGCTGGTCCCAGTCGACCTCGATGATGCGGTCGTGCTGGCCCTGGGCCAGGGAGACGGCGTTGGCGCAGTCGCTGCGGTGCACGGTGACGCCCCGGCCCCGGGTCACGAAGCCGATGAGCTCGTCGCCGGGCACCGGGGTGCAGCACCGTGACAGACGTACCATGACGTCGTCGAGCCCCTCGACGTGCACGCCGCTGTTGGGCCGTCGCCGCCTCGGTGTCCGGGCGGTGACCGGCAGCTGCTCCTCGCCCTCACCGCTGCGCAGCTCCCGGGCCACCCGCTGGGCCACGGAGCGGGCCGAGGCGTGATGCGCACCCACGGACACGTACAGGGCGTCGAGATCGGCGAAGCCCATGGCCTGGGCCATCTCCCCCAGCAGGGGCGAGGCCGTCAGCTTCTTGGTCGGCAGGCCCTCCCGGCGAAGTGCCTTGGCCACCTCCTCACGGCCGGTCTCCATGGCGTCTTCACGCCGCTCCCGGGAGAACCAGTGGCGGATCTTGTTGCGGGCTCGGGGGGAGGCGACGATCGTGAGCCAGTCGCGCGAGGGGCCGGGGTCGACCTTGGTGGTGAGGATCTCGACCGTCTCCCCCGAGTGGAGCCGGGTGTCCAACGGTTGCAGGCGGCCGTTGATCCGGGCCCCGATGCAGGCGTGGCCGACCTCGGTGTGGATGGCGTAGGCGAAGTCGATCGGCGTCGAGCCGTCGGGCAGGGTGACCACCTCGCCGTTGGGGGTGAAGACGAACACCTCGTCGTGTTCGAGGTCGACCTTGAGCGTCTCCATGAACGCCTGGGGGTCGCTGGTCTCGGACTGCCAGTCCACCAGGTTGTTCAGCCAGGCCACGTCGCCGGCGCTGAGCTCGTCTTTGTAGGCCCAGTGGGCGGCAACGCCGAACTCGGCCCGTCGGTGCATCTCGCGGGTGCGGATCTGGACCTCCAGGGGCTTGCCCTGCGGCCCGATCACGGTGGTGTGCAGGGACTGGTAGAGGTTGAACTTGGGCATGGCGATGTAGTCCTTGATCCGGCCCTGCACCGGCTTCCAGGTGGCGTGCATGGACCCGAGAGCGGCGTAGCACTCCTCCACCCGGTCGACCACGACCCTGATGCCCACCAGGTCGAAGATGTCGTCGAACTCCTTGCCCTTGACCACCATCTTCTCGTAGATCGACCACAGGTGCTTGGGCCGCCCCGTGACCTCACCCACGATCTTGAGCTCACGCAGTCGCTCCCGCACGGCCTCGATGACCATGCCGAGGTAGAGCTCCCGCTCGGGGCTGCGCACCGAGACCATCTGCTCGATCTCGGCGTAGCGCTTGGGGTGCAGCGTGGCGAAGGACAGGTCCTCGAGCTGCTGCTTGACGTGGGACATGCCCAGTCGATGGGCCAGGGGGGCGTAGATGTCGATGGTCTCCCGGGCGATGCGCTCCTGCTTGGCCTCGGGCAGCGCGGCGATCGTGCGCATGTTGTGCAGCCGGTCGCACAGCTTGATGATCAGGACCCGCAGGTCCTTGGCCATGGCCACCAGCATCTTGCGGATGGACGCCGCCTGCTGGGCCGCCTTGGAGTCGAAGCGCACGCGGTCGAGCTTGGTCACCCCGTCGACGATGGTGGCCACCTCGGGCCCGAAGGTGGACGACACCTCGCCCAGGTCGACGGCGGTGTCCTCCACCGCGTCGTGCAGGAGGGCGGCGGCCACGGTGACCTCGTCGAGCCCGAGCTCGGCCACGATCATGGCCACGGCCAGGGGGTGTTGGATGTAGGCGTCGCCCGAGTTGCGGACCTGGCCCTGGTGGGCGTTGGCCGCCACCGCGTAGGCTCGGCTGATCATCGCCGTCGACGAACGGGGGTGGCGGGCCCGGTAGGCCGACAACAGCGGCGCCACCTCCTCGGCGGGCAGGGCGTTGCGCCGCCAGGGCAGCACCCGATCGACGGTCGTCACGATGTCCCCACCTCGGCCCCGGCGTAGGTCACCAGCGAGACGATCTCACGCCCGCCGAGCTGGTCACGCCCGGCCAGGAACCCGAGCTCGATGACGAAGGCCAGGCCGACGACCTCGGCCCCCAGGCGCTCCACCAGGCGCACGGTGGCCGCGGCCGTGCCTCCGGTGGCCAGGACGTCGTCGACGATCAGCACACGGGTACCCGCACGCACGGCGTCGGCGTGGATCTCGAGCAGGTCGGTCCCGTACTCGAGGGTGTAGGTCTCGCCCTCGACGACAGAGGGCAGCTTGCCCGCCTTGCGCACCGGGACGAAACCGGCACCCAACCGGTAGGCGACGGGGCCACCCAGGATGAAGCCCCTGGCCTCGATGCCCACCACCTGGTCGACCCCCTGGTCGGCGAAGCCGTCGACGAGCCCGTCGACCACGCCGGCGAAGCCGGAGGCGTCACCCAGCAGCGGCGTGATGTCCTTGTACACCACCCCGGGCAGGGGGAAGTCGGCGATGTCCCGGACCAACTGGCGCAGTGCCTGGCCACGATCAACCTCCACGACTCGAAGGTACCGCCTCCCGGACGGGGGCGACGGCTTGCCCGAGCCGGCGCCGACGCGGCATGGTCGTGCCATGGCCACCCCCTGCCCCGCCCCCGACGGCTCCAGCCCTCGCCGAACCCGCTTCGACGGGCCCCCTCCCATGTGCATCGACCTGTCCCGGCGCTACGTCGCCGAGATGGTGACGTCGCTCGGCACCCTCACCATCGCCCTCGACCCGATCGCCGCCCCCACCACTGTCAACAACTTCGTGTTCCTGGCTCGCTACCACTACTACGACGGCCTGGTGTTCCACCGGGTGATCAGCGGCTTCATGTGCCAGGGGGGCGACCCCGAGGGCAGCGGCCGCGGTGGCCCCGGCTACAGGTTCGAAGACGAGCTGCCCCGACCCGGTCGCTACGAGGTGGGGTCGCTGGCCATGGCCAACTCCGGGCCCGACACCAACGGCAGCCAGTTCTTCATCGTGAGCGGCCCCTCCGGGACGGGCCTGCCCCCCAGCTACTCCCTGTTCGGCAAGGTGGTGAAGGGCCTCGACGTGCTCGCCGCCATGGAGTCGGTGCCGACCGGGCGCAACGACCGACCCGTCGACGATCTGGTCATCGAGTCGGTCACCATCACCGAGTCCGACTAGATCGTGGCCGCGCCCTGGTGGGCGGGATCGCTAGCGTGGTGGCCATGAGCGACGGTGAGGAGCTTGCCTACCAGGACGTCGGGGCCCGCATCGGTGAGCTGGTCGATCGCCTCATGGCCAACCCCGACGAGTCGGTGGGCGAGCGGGTCACCGAGCTGCTCGACTGGGTCGACGTGTTCCACCGCGAGGGCCTGACCCAGTTGGTCGCCCTGGTGGAGAAGTGGCGGGGCGAGATCTTCCTGGAGTCGGCGGCCGAAGACCCCGTGGCCGGCACCCTGCTCGACGCCTACGACCTCAAGGACCTCATCCTGCCCGACGGGGGGTCGACCCCACCTCCGCCGCCCCCGCAACCCACCGTGGTCCAGATCCGCAAGCGGGACCGGTAGCGCAGTAGCCCCGCCGCCGGCCACGTCCCACCGCCTCCGAAGGCGGTCTCCCTGGCTGGCGGACCAGCGACCGAAGGGCGCAGGGCGGTGTACAGGGCGCAGGCCGGCGAGCTTTGCCCGTCGGCCGGAGCACCACCAAGCTCGCCGTCGAACCTCTGGTTCGGCGGCGATCGATCAGACCGACAGCAGCTCGTGGGCGCCGGTGTCGACCGAGGGGTGGCGCAGCTTGGACATGGCCCGGGCCTCGATCTGGCGGATGCGCTCGCGGGTCAGGTTGAAGCTCTCCCCGACCTCCTCCAGCGTGCGGGCCTCACCCCGATCCAGGCCGTAGCGCAGGCGGATGACGGTGCGCTCACGCTCGTCCAGGGGCGCGAGCAGGCGGGCCACCTCGGCGGGGAGTAGGGCGTCGGCGGCGGCGCTGAAGGGGCAGGTGGCGTTGGGGTCGGCAACCACGTCGCCAAGCTCGGCATCACCGTCCTCCCGCAGGGGATCTGACAACGACAGCGTGCCGCCGGCGTAACGGAAGATCTCGATGAGCTTGTCGACGGGAAGGTCGAGCTCGGTGGCCAGCTCGCCCAGCGAGGGGGGACGGCCGAACTTGATCTCGAGCACACCCTGGGCCTTGCGCAACCGGGTGAGCTGATCGCCGGCGTGGACGGGCAGGCGGATGGTGCGCCCGGTGTTGGCGATGCCCCGGGTGATGGCCTGGCGGATCCACCACGTGGCGTAGGTGGAGAACTTGAACCCCTTGCGCCAGTCGAACTTCTCCACGGCGTGGATGAGCCCGAGGTTGCCCTCTTGGACCAGGTCGAGCAGGGGCAGCTCCGAGGCCTGGTACTTCTTGGCGATGGACACCACCAGGCGCAGGTTGGCCTTGATGAAGGTCTGGGTGGAGTCGTCGCCGGCCTGCACGGCGAGGCGGAGCTCGCGGCGACGGGCAACCGACAGCCGCTCGCCGGCATCCTCGGCTCGGGCAAGCTCCTTGCGGGCGGCGTTGCCGTCCTCGATGGCCTGGGCCAGACGAGCCTCGTCGGCCTTGGTCAAAAGGGCGTGTTTGCCGATGTCGCTCAAGTACAGCCGGACGAGGTCCTCATCGGCGCGCTCGGCGCGTTGCTTTGCCATGCGCTGGTAACCCTCCCTACGACGTCATGAGTCCCCTTGAGTCTAGGCAACCCCGGCCGCATTCCCTCCAGCGTTCTGCCCGGCCGCCCCCGGGGAGGAGGATGGAGGCCTCGTCCTCGGGTACCGTCGGGCAGCGTGGACTACCTGCCCCTGGTTTTGCTGGCGCTGGTGGTCATCGGCGCCGCCATCTTGTTCCCCATCCTGCGCCGGCTCAAACGGGCTGCCAAGGAGGCGTTGGCGGCAGCCAAGGAGCTCGAGGCGAACCTGCAGTCGTTTCCGGCCCAACAGGACCGAGCAGGCCAGCCCCGCCCGGGGTCGGGCGGCGCCGGCCAGGCGTCGCCGCCCGACGACCCCTTGGCCTGACCACCCTCAGCGGGCCAGGATGGCGGCGGCGGTCCCCGCCGCCCCGGCGACGGCGTAGAACCCTGGGTCTTCGTCGGCGCCGCGCCGCATCGACGTGACCTGGAGCCGTCGCATGGCCAACAGGGCGGGGACGTCGGGGTCGTCGACGCGCAACAGCCGGTGGCGGTCGGCGGCCCCACAGGCCTCGAGGTCGCTGCGGACCCGCTCGGCATACGGGCCTTCGGGGACCCCGATGGTGGCCCGGGCCCGGGTGAGCGACCCCAGGGCGGTGCGCGTGTGGTGGCTCACTCCCTGGTGGCGCAGGCGGGGGTCGGCCAGCGAGAAGCGCACCGCCGCCAGCGGGCGGCCCCCGAGAGACTCGACGGCGTCGAGGGCGGGGGCGACCTCCAGGGCCGAGAAGCCCAGCCTGGTGGCCGTCCCCACCGACCCGGGGCCCATGCTCACCACCACGACGTCGGCTTTCTCCACGTGGTGGGCCACGACCAGGGCGCCAGGCACGTTGACGGCCTCGTGGTCGCCACCAAAGGCGTGGCCTGCGGTGATGGTGGTGTCGACCAGGCCCCGGTCGCGCATGGCTACCACCAGCTCCGACGTGGCCAACGGCAGCGCCCCCCCCTCGGTCATGACGTAGGCCAACCGCAGCTCGGGCCGGGCGTGCCTGAGGGCCACGGCGACACACGGCACCTGGCTGTGGAGCCCGCAGACGACCACCGGCACCCCCTCGAGGTCGTCGGCCTCGGCCAACACCCCGGCGTGGAGCTCCTCGGCTGCACCCGTGTCGGCCTGGAGGCTGGTGTAACGCAGCTTCATGGTGTGCCCCGGTCCCGGCGACCGCCAGGCGTCGCGGGCGAGGTTCCAGTGCACCACGTGCCACCCGCCCGTGCCCAACCCCAACTCGATGGCGGTGGTGTTGACGACCACAGGATCACCCACTGCCACCGGTCCAGTGACCTCGGTCAGCACATAGGCCCTGGACTTGCCCATCGGGGCGTCTCGTGGCTCTTCACCTGCGCCAGCCCCGAAGTCGCCGCCGAAGGCGACCTCGCAGCGCTGCAGGCCACGTCGTTCCGAGAGCAAGGAGACGACGGTCGCGGTCCGAAAGGAAGGCATGAGCAGGGTGTCAGTGACGATCAGAGGGACGCGATGAGCCGCTCGACCCTTTCGTCCCGGGACTTGAACGGGTCCTTGCACAGCACCGTGCGCTGGGCCTGGTCGTTGAGCTTGAGGTGGACCCAGTCGACGGTGTAGTCGCGCTTGCGCTCCTTGGCCCGGCGGATGAACTCCCCCCGCAGGCGGGCCCGGGTGGTCTGGGGAGGCTCCAGGCTCCCTGGACCGGCGCGGTCGATCTCCTCCTCGCTGCACATCCGGTCGACCATGCCGCGGGCTTCCATGCGGTAGTACAGGCCCCGCTCCCGGTTGACGTCGTGGTACTGGAGGTCCATCAGGGCCACGCGGGGGTGCACGAGGGCCAGGTCGTGGCGGTCACGGTAGGCCTCGATGAGGTTGTGCTTGATGACCCAGTCGCACTCCCGCTCGAGCGACAGCGGGTCCTTGGCCAGGCCGGTGAGACAGTGCTCCCACATCCCGAGGGCCTGCTCCTCCAGCGGGCTGACGCCTTTGGTCTCGGCGTAGCGCCGGGCCCGGTTCAGGTACTCGGTCTGGATGTCGATGGCGCTGACCTCTCGCCCGTGGGCCAGGCGCACCCGCTTGCGACAGGTGATGTCGTGGCTGATCTCGCGAATCGCCCGGATGGGGTTCTCGAGCGTCATGTCCCGCAGCACCACCGACGGGTCCTCGAGCATGCGCAGCAGGATCGACGTGGCCCCCACCTTGAGGAACGTGGCGTACTCGCTCATGTTGGAGTCGCCCACGATGACGTGCAGGCGCCGGTAGCGCTCGGCATCGGCGTGGGGCTCGTCCCTGGTGTTGATGATGGGCCGGCTGCGGGTCGTGGCGCTGGAGACCCCTTCCCAGATGTGCTCGGCCCGCTGCGACAGGCAGTACATGGCGCCCCGGGCGGTCTGGAGGACCTTGCCGGCGCCGGCATAGACCTGGCGCGACACCAGAAAGGGGATGAGCACCTCGGCGTAGTGGGCGAAGTCGTCGCGCCGGCTGGTCAGGTAGTTCTCGTGGCAGCCGTAGGAGTTCCCGGCCGAGTCGGTGTTGTTCTTGAACAGGTAGATGACCCCGCGTATGCCCTCCTCGCGCAGGCGCTGCTCGGCGAAGGTCAGGAGCTGCTCGAGGATCCGCTCTCCGGCCTTGTCGTGGACGACGAGGTCGTGGATGGAGTCGCACTCGGGTGTGGCGTACTCGGGATGGCTGCCCACATCGAGGTACAGGCGGGCGCCGTTCTCCAGGAAGACGTTGCTGCTGCGGCCCCAAGACACCACCCGCCGGAACAGGTAGCGGGCGACCTCGTCGGGGCTCAAGCGGCGTTGGCCCCGCAGGGTGCAGGTGACGCCGTACTCGTTCTCCAGCCCGAAGATGCGCCGGTCCACCACGTCACCGTAGCGGGGGTGCCTCGCGTCGCAATGGCGAGAGGCCGTCGGTGACGGCCTCGAGGTTGTCCGGGGGTAGTCTTTCGCCGTGCAGCGGCTGAGGATGGTGCCCTTGGCCAGGGTGGCCGACTCGTTCGGTGCCCGGGTGCTGGCCGCCCGCCTGGGGGCCGAGGGGATCGTGACCCAGTTGCGCGGCGGCGGGGTGGACGGCCCCTACCCCGTGGGCGACGTGGAGGTCCTCGTCAGCGCCACCGACCTGGAGATCGCTCGTGAGCTGCTGTTGGCCGACGAGGTCGAGTCTGCCTTTGACGACCACGACGTCGACCACGACGTCGACGAGGCGGAGCCAGGCAACGGCGGGGCGGGGCGGCGGGGCCGGCGAGCGCCGCTGGCGCCCTGGGTGGTGCTGGCGGTGGTGGTGGCCCTGGTGCTGTTCGCCTACGTCAACATCATCGGCTACCACGAGACCCCGCCAGGCGGCCCCCGACCGTCAGGCCAGGATGCCGGCTAGGTCTGGCTCGCTCAGTCGCCGGAACGCCCGGCGCCCGCCCTCGCGGGCCAGCACGGCCACCTCGAGGTCGCCGGCGGCCAACACCCGATCGGCGCCGGCCAAGGCCGCGGTGGAGGCCTCGAGCACCGCCCGCTGGTCCAGGTCGTCGGCGTAGCGCTGTGCCATCCGCTCGGCGATGGCCTCGGCCTCGCCGCCAAGGACGGTGAAGCGGCTCTCGTCGACCACCGTCCCGTCGTAGAGCAGGTGGAACAAGCGGTCGTCCGCCGGGGTGGGGCCGACCTCGGCCACGAGGATCTCGACCTCGAGCGGCTTCATCTCGTGGGTGAAGACCTGGCCGAGGATCTGGGCGTAGTTGTTGGCCAGGCTGCGGGCGTCGACGTCCTCGCGGCTGTAGGCGTAGCCCTTGAGGTCGGCCGCTCGGATCCCGGCGATGCGCAGCTGGTCGAACTCGTTGTACTTGCCCACCCCGGCGAAGGCGATGCGGTCGTAGATCTCGCTGATCTTGCGCAGGCGGCTGGAGGGGTTCTCGGCGCACAGCAGGATGCCGTCGGCGTAGGTGGCCGCCACCAGGCTGCGACCCCGGGCGATGCCCTTGCGGGCGTAGTCGGCCCGGTCCTTCATCACCTGCTCGGGAGAGACGTAGAACGGCATGGTCATGTCGTCGGCCCCCCGCCGTCCATGGTGGGCGCCGAGCCCATGCTGGCGGTGCTCTCCGGCGTGGACAGGCGCTCGACCAGGTGCCGGAAGCGCCCGGCCACCTGGTCCTCGTCGATGCGCTCGAATCCTTCGGCGGTGATGGTGGCCATGGTGGGATAGATGCCCCGTACCAGGTCGGGCCCCCCGGTGGCGGAGTCCTCGTCGGCGGCCTGGAACAGCGCGGAGATGGCCAGGTCGAGGGCGTCGTCCCGGCTGATCCCGCTGCGGTAGCCGAGCTTGACCACGGTGCCGGCGTGCAGCCGTCCCGAACCGGTGGTGGCGAAGTCGCTCTCCTCGTAGCGACCGCCGGTGATGTCGTACTGGAAGAGCCGACCCACCCGGCGGCGCAGGTCGTAGCCGGCGAACACCGGCACCACCACCAGGCCCTGCATGGCCGCCGGCAGGTTGGAGCGGACCATGAGGCTGAGCTGGTTGGCCTTGCCCTCGAGGCTGAGCTCTACACCTTCGACCTTCTCGTAGTGCTCGAGCTGGAGCTGGAACAGCTCCACCATCTCCACCGCGGGCCCCGCCGCCCCGGCGATGGCCACGCCGGAGTGACGGTCGGCGGGGAACACCTTCTCCATGCTGCGGTGGCTGATGAGGTTGCCCGAGGTGGCCCGCCGGTCACCGGCCATCACCACGCCGTCGGCGTAGCGCAGGGCCACCACCGTGGTGCCGTGGGTCACCTCGGCCACCGGGCCCGGGGGTGCCGGCGGCACGCCACCGCTGCGCCGGAGGACCTCGGCGAAGCTGGGCCCGGGATCGTCACCCGGTTGGTACAGGGGAAAGGCCACGTCGGGCGAGACTAGCGGCCACTGCCAGCCTGGGGTCCGACGAGGCGCCGCTACTGCCCGCCTTTCTGCACGTAGCTCTTGACGAACTCCTCGGAATTGACCTCCAGGACCTCGTCGATCTCGTCCAGGAGGTCGTCGAGCTCGGCCTTGATCTTCTCGCCCCGCTCCGAGTGCGGTGACGCCTCCTCCTCCACGACCTCGTCGTGACGACTCGGCGCCGGCTTCTTTCGCTGCTCTCGTTCAGACATGGTTCCTCCTCAACTCAGGCCCCGAGCCGCTGGAGCAACTCAGTGGGTGTGGCACATTCGTCCAAGAGTGCATCGACCATCTCGGCCGTCCCCTTCAGTGGCTCCATCATCGGCACCCGCCGCAGCGGGTCGCTCCCTACATCGAACACGATCGAGTCCCAGTTGGCAGCCACGATCTGGGGGCCCCAGCGCTGGAGGCAGCGGCCCCGGAACCACGCCCGGGTGGTGCGGGGGGGCTGGGTGGTGGCCGAGGCCACCTCCTCGTCGGTGGTCAGGCGCTCCAGGCCGAGACGCTCGGACAGCGACCGCTCGGGGCGCAGGTCGTGGTACTGCAGGTCCATGGCCGCCAGGCGGGGGGCGTCCCAACCCAGGCCGTTTCGCTCGCGGTAGGCCGACAGCAGGTGGTACTTGGCCACCCAGTCGAGGGTGCCGGCCAGCGACATCGGGTCGGTCTCCAGGGCGGTGAGCACCGCTTCCCAGCGCCGGAGCACCTCGGCCCCCACCTCCTCGCCCACGGCCTCCAGGCCACGGGCGTCGGCGTACTTGCGAGCCCAGGCCAGGTACTCCCACTGGAGGTCCAGGGCACTGATGCTCCCGCCCCCGGCCAGCTCCAGGGTGGCCGACAGACCCAGGTCGTAGGAGACCCGGCGCAGGGCGTGCACCGGCGACGCCAGGGTCAGGTCCCGGCCCAACTCGTCGTCCTCGATCATGGCCAGCACCAGGGCGGTGGCGCCGACCTTGAGGAACGTCGAGACCTCCGAGCAGTTGGCGTCACCCAGGATCACGTGCAGGCGCCGGTACCTCTGGGCGTCGCAGTGGGGCTCGTCGCGGGTGTTGACGATGGGGCGCTTCAGCGTGGTCTCGAGCCCCACCTCCTCCTCGAAGAAGTCAGCCCGCTGGGACAGCTGGAAGGGAACCTCGGCCGAGGAGACGCCCGGAGCCTCGGACCCCACCTTGCCCGCCCCGGCGAACAGCTGGCGGGTGACGAAGAACGGCACGATCCCCGCCACGATGCGGTGGAAGGGCACCGCCCGATCGACGAGGTAGTTCTCGTGGCAGCCGTAACTGTTGCCCTTGCGGTCGCTGTTGTTCTTGTAGACCACCAGCTCCTGCCCAGGGGGCAGCGTGGCCTGCGCCGCACGCATCGAGCGCAGGAGGATCTGCTCCGCGGCCTTGTCCCACACGACGACCTCACGGGCGTCACGGCACTCGGGGATGGACAGCTCCGGGTGGGCATGGTCGACGTAGTAACGGGCGCCGTTGGTCAGCACGGCGTTGACCAGGTGGGTCTCCACCTCGGGCGCGGCAGGGCCCTCGACCCGGTAGCCCCGGGCATCGTTGCCGGGCGACTCATCCTCGAAATCCCAACCGACGCGGGGCTGCAGCGACGCCACGTAGGCGTTGATCAGCAGCGATGAGGCGGCCATCGGGTTGGGCTCAGCGGCGCCCCGGACCACGATGCCGTACTCGGTCTCGATCCCGCAGACCTTGGGGATGGCCACGAGGTTGACCCTACCCCCGGTGACGCCCGAATCGGCGACAGTTCGGCGCCGTCACCTCACAGGTACTGACCGGTGGCCACCCGCTCGATCGAGCGGCCGCCGCCGACATCGTCGGTGCCGTGCGACACCAACGTGCGGACGTAGACGATGCGCTCGCCCTTCTTGCCGGAGATCTTGGCCCAGTCGTCGGGGTTGGTGGTGTTGGGCAGGTCTTCGTGCTCCTTGTACTCCTGGGCGATCGAAGCCTGCAGATCGGAGGTCCGGATCCCCGGCGCACCGCCGGCGATGAGCCGCTTGATGGCCAGCTTCTTGGCCCGGCGCACGATGTTCTCGATCATGGCGCCCGAGGCGAAGTCCTTGAAGTACATGACCTCCTTGTCGCCGTTCTGGTAGGTCACCTCCAAGAAGCGGTTGGCGTCGTCGGCCCGGTACATGACCTCGACCGTCTGCTCGATCATGGCCTGCACGGCCTTGGCCGGGTCACCGCCGCCCAGCCCGGCCACCTCGTCGGCTGCGAGGGGCAGGTCGCTCTCCAGGTAGCGGGTGAAGATCTGGGCGGCCGCCTCCTCGTCGGGGCGCTCGATCTTGATCTTCACGTCGAGGCGGCCCGGGCGCAGGATGGCGGGGTCGATCAGGTCTTCGCGGTTGGAGGCGCCGATGACGATGACGTTGCGCAGGGTCTCGACGCCGTCGATCTCGGCCAGGAGCTGGGGGACGATCGTCGACTCCATGTCGGAGCTGATGCCACTGCCCCGGGTGCGGAACAGGCTGTCCATCTCGTCGAAGAACACGATGACGGGCACGCCTTCCTCGGACTTCTCCCGGGCCCGCTGGAACACCAGGCGGATCTGGCGCTCGGTCTCGCCCACGTACTTGTTGAGCAGCTCGGGGCCCTTGATGTTGAGGAAGTAGCTGCGGGCCGCGGGCTTGCCGGTGACCTCGCTGACCTTCTTCGAGAGCGAGTTGGCCACCGCCTTGGCGATGAGGGTCTTGCCACAGCCGGGGGGGCCGTAGAGCAGGATCCCCTTGGGCGCGGGCAGGCGGTACTGCTCGAACAGGCTGCGGTGCAAGAAGGGCAGCTCGACCGCGTCGGTGATCTGCTCGATCTGGGCGTCGAGGCCGCCCACGTCGGCGTAGGAGATGTCGGGCACCTCCTCGAGCACCAGCTCCTCGACCTCGGGCCGGGGCAGCTTCTCCAGCACCAGGCCCGAGCGGGGGTCGACCAACACGCTGTCGCCCGCCCGCAGGTGCACGCCGGTGACGGCGTCGGACAGCTCCACCACCCGCTCCTCGTCGGCCCGGCCGAGCACCAGGGCCCGGCGATGGTCCTCCAGCACCTCTTTGAGGGTCACCACCTCTCCCGACACCTCGGCGCCCCGGGCCATGACCACGTTGAGCGACTCGTTGAGGACCACCTCGACGCCCCGTTCGAGCGCCTCGTCGGCCAGGTCGGGGTGCAGGGCCACGCGCATCTTGCGCCCGGCCGAGAAGACGTCGACGGTGCCGTCGTCGTTGTGGCCGAGCAGCGTCCCGTAGGCCGAAGGAGGCTGGGTGAGCTTCTCCACCTCCTCCCGCAGCGTGGCGATGTGCTCGCGCGCCTCTCGCAGGGTGTAGCTCAACTTCTCGTTCTGGGAGACGGCCTGGGCCAGTTGGCCCTTGGCCTCCAACAACCGCTCCTCGAGGGTGCGCACCCGCTTGGGGGCGTCCTGGAGCCTGCGCCGGAGCAGGGCCACCTCGTCCTCGAGGGTCGTCGCCTGCTCCCGCAGCTCGTCGAGCTCGGACTCGTCGCGCGCCGCCATCCGTCGGAGGGTACACGGCGTCTCGGTCGGGGCGAGGGTGAGTTTTCCCTGTCGAGGCCGGGTAAATTGGGGCCGTTCCCCCTTGCGAACCCCGAGCATGGAAGGCTGATGGCGATGAAGGTCTGGATCGATCAGGATCTCTGCACTGGCGACGGCCTGTGCGAGGAGATCGCCCCCGATGTGTTCACCCTGCTCGACGACGGCCTGGCCTACGTCAAGGAGGGGGGCAAGGTCCTCAGCGACCCCGGGGGTTCCGAGGGCCTGGCCGGCTTCCCCGACAGCCAGCTCGACGCCGTGGTCGAGTCGGCCGAGGAGTGCCCCGGCGAGTGCATCTTCATCGAGCCCTAGCAACACTGCCGTCGACGCCATGGCCGAGGTAGAGGAGACCCAGCTCCCCGGTGTGGGGGTGCGCCACGACTTCGTGACCAGCGACGGCGAGCGCATCGGCGTGCTCGCCCATCGCACCGGGCGCCGGGAGCTGCTCGTCTACGACACCACCGACCCGGACTCCTGTCGCAACGTGGTGCGCCTGGACGCCGACGACACCCACACCCTGGCCGAGCTGCTCGGCACCTCCCATGTGAGCGAGCGCCTGGCCGAGCTGCAACAGCACATCGAGGGCCTCACCATCGACTGGCTGCCCGTGGAGAGGGCCTCGGCCTGTGCCGGGTCCAGCCTGCGGGAGGCGGCGCTGCGCAGCCAGACGGGGGTGTCGATCGTCGCCATCGTGCGCGGCGAGGAGACCATCGCCGCCCCGGGGGGCGACGTCGTCCTCCAGCCCGGCGACACCTTGGTGGCGGTGGGGACCCCGGAAGGCATCAAGGAGCTGTTCCGCCTCCTGCACCAGGGCTAGGAGCCCCCTGCCCGTGCCGGTGGCCGTGGCTGCGGCCGAGGTGGCGCCCGTACTGGTGGAGCTGGGCCTGGTGGTGCTGGCCCTGGCCGTGCTGGCCCGGGTGGCCGACCGTCTCGGGCTGAGTCCCATCCCCTTCTACCTGGTGGCCGGCCTGGCTACGGGCCCGGGCGGCCTGGTGGCGCTGGACCTCAGCCCCGAGCTGGTCGACATCGGCTCGGAGATCGGCGTGGTGCTGTTGCTGTTGGCCCTGGGCCTGGAGTACAGCTCCGAGGAGCTGGGCGCCAACCTGCGCGTCGGACTACCCGCCGGCGCGTTCGACGCCCTGGCCAACGCCCTGCCCGGCGTGGCCTTCGGCCTGGTGTTGGGCTGGGACCCCCGCGCCGCCATCCTGCTCGGCGGCGTGACCTACATCTCCTCCTCCGGGGTCATCTCCAAGGTGCTGCGCGACCTCGACCGGCTGGGCAACCGGGAGACGCCCTCGGTGCTGTCGATACTGGTCATGGAGGACCTGGCCATGGCCGTCTACCTGCCCGTGGTGGCCGTCCTGCTGGCGGGAGGATCAGTCGCGGCCGGGTTGGTCTCGGTAACGGCGGCCCTGGCCGCGGTGGCGGCCGTGCTCTTCGTGGCCCTGCGCCACGGGACCACGGTGAGCCGGGTTGTGCTCAGCCGCTCCGACGAGGCGCTGCTGCTCGGCGTGCTGGGCATCACCCTGGTGGTGGCCGGGGTGGCGGCCCAGCTCCAGGTCTCGGCCGCAGTGGGGGCCTTCCTGGTCGGCATCGCCCTCGGCGGAGCGGCCCAGGAGCGGGCCAGCCTGCTGGTCAGCCCGCTGCGGGATCTTTTCGCCGCCACCTTCTTCTTGTTCTTCGGGCTGCGGATCGACCCCGGCGACCTCGTGCCGGTGGCGGCGCTGGCCGGCGCCCTGGCCGTGGTCACCGCTGGGACCAAGGTGGCCACCGGCTGGTGGGCCGCCAAGCGGGCGGGCATCGCCCGGCCCGGACGCATCCGGGCCGGCACCGCCCTCATCGCCCGGGGTGAGTTCTCCATCGTCATCGCCGGGCTCGGCGTGGGCGCCGGCATCGAAGCCCAGCTCGGCCCCCTGGCCGCCGCCTACGTCCTCCTGCTGGCCGTGGCCGGCCCCATCGTCACCCGCTTCGCCGACCGCCTGGCGGCCCTCCCGCCGATGGCCGGCGCCCGACGACCGACGTAGAGCCCTATTGCAGGCAGGGGCCGGTGTCGGCTGACGCCCTGGGGGCGGCCAGGGCCTCCCGGACCTCCTCGGCGTTGAGGGCGTAGGCAGTGCCCTCCCGGTCGGGGGCGATGGCGAACGCGGTGCCCACCACCGCGCCGGCGGGGTTGACCAGGGCCGCTCCCGAGTCGCCCGGAGCCAGGCGGCTGGCCAGGATCAGCACGTCCCGGCGGGTGGGCCCGTTGCCGTAGAGGTCCCTACCCACCGCCTCGACTGCGTTGCTCACCTCGAACGGCGAGATCTCCAGGGACCCGCCTCCGGGGTAGCCGAAGACCGCACCCGTCGCCCCCACGTCGGCGTCGGCGAGATCCAGCGCTGCGGCGCCCACGCCGGGGGCGGCCAGCACGGCGAGGTCGGTGTCGGGGTCGAAGAACACGACCTCGGCGGCCGTCCGGCTCCCGTCGACACCGATGAGCTCGGTGGTCTCCTGGCCGGCCACGACGTGGGCGTTGGTGACCACCACCCCGGGCTGGGCCACGAAGCCGCTCCCCTCCTGGAGTCGCCCGCACGCCTCTCCCTCGACGCGGAAGGTGGAGGCGGCCACGCTCTGGGCCAGGCTGGCACTGAGGCCCGACTCCCCCGGCGGCGGCCCCACGGCGGGCGCCGGGCGCAGGGCGGCGAACACGTCGGGGAACCGGGTGTCGCCGACCAGGCGCCGGAACGCCTGCAGGGTGTCGGGCGGATCGGGCAGGGAGGTGTCGATGGTCTGGGCGATCAGCGAGCTCCGGGCCTGGGCCGACACCGTCCCCGGCACCTCGGCGAAGGTGGGCAGCAGCAGCCAGACGGCCACCAGCGCACCCACCGCACCGGCCAAGGCCCCACCCAGGCGGTCCAGGGGCCGGCCGGCCACGGGGATGGACAGGTGCGCCTGGGTGCCGATCAGCAACCCGATCCCCTGGCCGAGGAACGCCCCCAGCAACAAGATCCCCACTCCCACCACGAGGCGGAGGTTGGGGTCTTCGGTCGGGAAGGGAGCGAGAGCGAGCATGAGGAGGTCGGGGAGGAACCGGGCGGTCACGTAGAGCCCGACCGCCAGGCCGACCCACGACAGGGCCCGGGCGAAGAAGCCCAGGCGGTAGCCGCCGGAAGCGGCGATGATGACCGCGATCACGACCGCGAGGTCGAACAGGTTCACGACGGGACCTTCGGCGCCTTGAGCCCTCCGGGGATGGGACCGAGGAGCCGGGCCGAGGTGAGAAAGCCGGTGTGGGCCACCATCCGGTGGTCGGGCCGCACGGCCTGGCCCTCCACGTGCCAGGTGCGGGCCAGGTGCTCGACGGTCTGGGCCAGCTCGAAGTCGCTGGTGGCGAGCACCTCCCGCAGGTGGGCGGCCTGCATGATGGAGGGGGTGTAGGCCACCAGGATCCCGCCGGGGCGCAGCGCCCCCTCGGCGTGCTTGACCACCTGCCAGGGCTCGGGCAGGTCGAGCACCACCCGGTCGAGGTCGGCCTCGTCGATGCCGGCGTAGACGTCGCGCTCCTCCACCCGGTAGCGCCCGGCCGCCTCCTCGCCGAGAAAGGCAGCCACGTTGGCGGTGGCCCGGCGGGCGAAGTCGGGGCGCAGCTCGTAGCCCACCACCTCGGCCCCGGCCCGCACCAGGGCGAGCGACAGCGCCCCCGAGCCCACCCCGGCCTCGAGGACCCTGGCTCCGGGGGTGACGTCGGCCAGCAGCAGGATCGCCCCCAGGTCCTTGGGATAGATGACCTGGGCGTCTCGGGGCATGCGCAGCACGAAGTCGGCCAGGGTGGGCCGGATGGCGGTGTAGCGGGCGCCGGTGGTCGAGCGCACCGTCGCCCCCTCGTCCTCACCGATGAGCTGGGCGTGGCCGACGATGCCGGCGTGGGTGTGGAACTGTCCACCGTCCTCCAGCACCACCAGGTACTGGCGACCCTTGCTGTCGACCAGGAGGACCCGCTCGCCGGCCAGCAACGGCCGGCTCACTGCCGCCCGCGTTCTCGCCGCCGGCGCGTGCGCCGCTTGGACGGTTGCTCCTCTTGGCGCACGACCACCGTCTCGCCCGGGGTGAGGACCTCGGAGAAGACCACCTTGGGCTCTCGGGTGGTGGCCTTCTTCACCATGCGGGCGCCGAAGATGACGGCCCACACCATCGTCCAGGGCTTCGACCCGCCGAAGAGACCCCGGAGCTGTCCCCGCCGGTAGAGGTAGCGCAGCACGGGGCTGAGGACCTACACCCGGCGGATCTCGACGACGGTCGAGCGCTTGTTGCCCTTGCGCCGGCCGAAGAAGTAGGACAGCGCCACCACGGCCACGGCGGTGGCCACGGCGGCGATCACGGCGTAGTTGCGGCCCGACTCGGCCACGTCGCCGGCCTCGCCCCGCAGCTCGCGGAGCTTGCGCTCGATGTCGTCGCGGCTGACTCTGGCCCCGTCGCCCACCCGGGAGGTCACGGTCACGCGGTCACACTCACGGCTTGGTCCCCTTCCGACGTAGCGCCGACACAGCGGCCCCGATGACCCCGGCGCAGACCACCAGGGTCAGCAGGTAGGGGGC
This sequence comes from Actinomycetota bacterium, assembly GCA_019348495.1. Lineage (GTDB taxonomy): Bacteria > Actinomycetota > Acidimicrobiia > Acidimicrobiales > CADCSY01 > JADDRA01. Next base: position 23,613 of record JAHWJI010000027.1, read on the forward strand.
GAAGGACCAGTTCCCGTCGAAGAACGTAGCGGTCTCGGTCTGCAGCGCCCGCAGCAGCGCCAGCACCAACAGCACGGCACCGACCCCGAGGAGCACCGAGCCGGCCACCCCGAAAGCGACGAAGCGACCCAGGCCCTTGACGGGCTCGATGGTCTCCTGCTTGGCGTAGGCCCGCACCAGGTCCCACAGATCAGTGGCCAAGTTGGGCAGCGACTTGTCGTCATGGCGCCGGTCGGGCACGCAAGCTCCTGGTGTCGATTGACGGAGACGACCGAACCGCCTTCTCCTCTTGGGCGCCCTTCCTATCCCCCCTCCAGGCGTCTGGCAAGCACGGCGGCCTCCTCATCCACCAGGGCGACGAGCAGCTCCAGGCGCGCGTCGGGGGTCTCGGCCCGCAGCAGCGCCAACTGGTCGAGCGCGCCGAGCGGGGCCAGGGCCGCCATCTGGTAGCCGGCCAGCAGCGGATCGGCGCCGAGAGGCGTGGTGGCGTCGGGCACGGCTTCGCCCAGCTCGGCGGACAGGGCCAGGGCCCGGCGCAAGCGGGCCTCGGCCACGGCGCGCAGCTCGCCGGCGTGGGGCCCGGGCGAGGGGTCGTCCCAGTCCTCGACCTCGGCTCGGGGATAGGGAGCGTCGGCAAGCCAGCGCCTCACCCGGATCCGGCGCGTGCCCACCGTGGTGATGGCCCAGCGACCGTCGCCGAGCCGGGCGGCGGCCACGATGCGGGCCACGCAGCCCACGTCGAAGCGGGCGTCGCCGCCGCCGACGTCGCTGCCCCGCTCGATGAGGGCCACGCCGAACTCAGGGGTGGACGCAAGGCACACCTGCACCAGCTCCCGGTAGCGGGGCTCGAACACGTGCAGGGGCAGGTAGGCCCCCGGGAAGAGGACCAGGCCGAGGGGGAACATGGGGATCTCGTCGGCCATCGAAAGCTGGGTCCAGGAGGTTGGCCGGCGAGGTCAGTCGGGGCCGTAGCCCTCGGGACCGATCTCGGCCAGGGTGGGCAGGTCGGGGTAGCGCACCAGGGCGGTGGCCAGGCTGTCCTGGAGGGGAACGCCCTCGTCGAAGCGGTCGATGCCGTTGAAGATCGACGAGAAGGTGAGCTCGGTGCCTCCCTGGGTGGCCACGAAGCCCGACAGCGAGGCCACCCCGCGCAGAGAGCCGGTCTTGCCCCTGAGCAGACCCCTGGCCGGGCTGTCGAGGAAGCGCTTGGCCAGGGTGCCGCTGGCGCCGGCCACCGCCAGCCCCCGGTCGACCGGATCCCCGTCGCCGGTGACCTCGAGCGTGTCGTGGAGCAGTTGGCAGCTGACCCGGTTCCCGGGGTCGAGCCCCGAGCCGTCGACCGCGACCAGCCCGCCGGTGGCCAGGTCGAGCGAGGACAGGGTCTCGGCCACCACGCTGCGCCCGGCCTCCGTAGAGCCCACCCCCGCCACCCGCAGTCCCAGCTCCTTGACCAGCAGCTCGGCGGTGCCGTTGTCGCTCTCGCGCAGCATCTCGGTCACCAGGTCGGCCACCGGCGGCGAGTCGACGCCCGCCAGGGCGCTGGCGCCTGCCGGCGCCCGGCCCGCGGCGGCGTCGGCGCCCACCACCACGCCCCGCTGGCGCAGCAGGTCGGTGAGCACCCCGGCGGCCCCGGCGGCAGGATCGTCGAAGGGGACGTGGGCCGGCTCCCACGCGGCGAAGCCGTCGTTGACCGCCAAGGCCGACATCGGGCCGATCTCGTTGCCGGTGGCGTAGCGTGCGGGCCACGATGGGACGTAGCGCACGGCGTCGTAGCGGCTGTCGTCGCCCACCACCCGGCCCCCCACCTGGCGAACCCCGGCGGCCACCACGCGGTCGGCCAGCTCCTCCAGGGGGGTGAACAGCGCCGGTTGGCGCATGAAGCTGGCGGCCCACGGCGCCGTGCCCAGCACCGGATCGCCCCCACCGACCAGCCACAGGTCACCCTCGACCACGCCGCCTGCCGGCGCCCGGGCGGCCACCACCGAGGTGCGCAGGCGCTCCTCGGGACCGAGACGGGCGAGCACGGCCGTGGCCGTCACCAGCTTCATGCCCGAGGCCGGCACCAGCGCACGCTCGGCTTGGCGGTCGTAGAGGACCCGAGCCCCTTCGGTGACCACCAGGCAGGTGCTGTCGGGGGTGGCGGCGGTGATGGCGTCGAGCGCCTGGACCAGTCGGGCGGTCCCCACCGGCTGGGCCAGCAGGCCGGGCACCCGGCGAGGGGTGAGCACCGGCGCCTCGGCCGGCGCCGCCGCCACTTCCACCACCGCCTCGCCGGCGGCCGCACCGGGGTCGACCCGCAGGGCGGCGACGGTGGACGACACGCAGAGCACGGCCAGGATCGCCGGCAGCAGGTGACGGCGCACGGGGCCGCAGGATAGGACAGCACCGAGGCGGGGCCGGGGTCAGCGGCCGAGGGGCACGCCGGTCGGCACGAGATGTTGCCGTTGCGTGCGAAGCGCTCTTTCCCCGAGGTGCCCGGTGCGGCGCCGATGTCATGACCAACGGCAACTCGCCGCATCGCAGAATCGGAGCTTCTCGTCATGGCTGCTTGGACCAGGCGAGTGCTCGTCGGCGTGGTGCTGACGGCGATGGTGGCGGGACTGACCCCCGCGGCCTCGGCGCAGTCGCGTGACCTACGTGGCCGACGCCAAGGGGGCGGTGATTACCTTCGGCTACGACGCCAAGGGCAACCGCACGAGGGTCAGCCCTTCGGCGCCGCTGGGGCCACCACCATCGCCTACGACGGGCTGTCCCGGCCCACCACCGTGACCGACGGGAAGGGCCAGACCTCCCCGAAGTCGACGACGGCGGGCAAACGGGGCTGACCAGCGCCGAACGCGGGGACCTGGCTCCGTTACCCAAGGAGAACCAGGTGCTGCCCGAAGAGCGCGACATCCTCCGGTGATGTGATCGGCGGGAGTGGCAAAGGGGCCCTACGGTGACAGGTGACCCCTCAGGGCGCCATCGGGGAACTCGGCGTTGTGCACCTCGACGTAGTGGTCGCCCCGGCCGGTGCCGATCCTCCGGACGACCTCCTTCCCGGCGGCGACGCAGTGGGGCGACCCCTCGCCGGCCGGCGCCGGACCGACGACTATCGGGTCGGCGGAGGGGGCCGACGCCTCGTGGAGGTGGACGCTCGTCGGGATGGCGATCCGGGAGGTGGTCAGCGTCACGCATACCAGCCACCGACCAGGATGCACGCTGACGACCGCCGAGCCGGAGCCGTCGGGGTCGCCGGCTGCGCCGGGTCCGGCGTTCCCGGTGAGGAGCGCCGTGTAAGCCCGGCCTCCAGGGGGCGGGGCGGGAGCCGGTTCGGGCGCCGGGCCCTCCCGCGGTGGTGGTGGCGATGCCGGCGTGGTGGCGCCCTCGGTCGGCAAAGGGTCCCCGGCCACGTCGTCCTCCCGCTCCCCGCTGGCCGGCGGCGCCTGCCTGGGAGCATCGCCACCCCCAGCCCGTGCGGCGGGTGGCTGGAGGAGCCGGTCGTCGCCCCGCTCGCCCCCGGCGCTGGGAGCGCCCGGGGCGGCGGGGGCGGCGGGGACGCCGGGGCGGGCCGGGGGGGCGGCGGCCTGGTCAGGGCTCCCAGGCTGGAACGGGACACCCCGGCGGGACATCGGCTCATCGGCGTCGTCGTCGCTCGTCCGCAGCTCGAAGGGGGTGACCGTCTCGATGGCCCTGGCCACGGCCTGCAGGGCGGGCCCGGGAAGGAGGCCGGCGGCGGCGCCCGTCACCCCTGCCGTGGCCGCCAGGGCGAGGGCGGCGGCCATTGCGACCACGGCGCTCGGTCTCCGCCTCGCTCCGGCGGGACCGGGCTCGCCACCGTTTCGGGGACGGCCCCCTTCCCAGGCGAACGGTTCCCGGGCAGCAACCACGTCGTTGTCGACCAGCTGCAGCCACCTGTCGGCCCTAGGGCCGGGAGCCTCGGCCAGCATCTTCGACAATGCGGCCGAGGGGGGCGGCGGAGGATCTTGTCCCAACGACCGGAGCTCCTCCAGAAAGGCCGACACCCGGCCGAGGTCGTCGGCGCCGGCGGCGGTGCGCCCCGCGATCAGCTCCTCGGCGGTGGCGTCGTCGACAAGCCGGCGACCGAGCAGCCCATCTCTGCCGTCACGCCATGGACTCACCGTCGCCCCCCATCTCGGAGAATCTACGTCTCAGTGTGGCCAGGGCCCGGCGCTGGAGGGCCTTGACCGCTCCCGGTGGCTTGTCCAGGGCGACGGCCACGTCCTGGACGCTCAGGTCGGCGACGACCCGCAGGAGGAGCACGGACCGCTGGTCGCTGGAAAGGGTGGAGAGCAGACGGCTGACCCGTTCGGTGCCCAGGTTTTGCAAGGCGTCGTCCTCGGCCGCCGGGCTCCGACCCGGCTCCATTCCGACACGGCCGTCAACGTCGAACGAGCCCACCTCCGGTGTCCGCCCGTCACAGCGCCTGGAGTCCACGATCCGGTGGTGGGCGATGGTGAAGACCCAGCGCCTGAACTGTGCCTCGTCGCCTCGGAACGAGGAGCAGCGGCGCAGGACGCCCAGGAACACCTCGCTGGCCACGTCCTCCGCCTCCCGCACTCCCTGCGCCCGCAGGTAGCCGGTGACCCCCGGGGCGAGTGACTCGTAGAGCCAGGTGAGCGCCCACGGTGCGTTTCCTTGGGCCGCTTTGAGGACCTCGTCAAACCCGAGGTGGCGAGGGCCCCGACCATCACCGACACCGGCCCGCCCGTCCTGGGGGTACCCGGACCGGCGTGGACCTCGGCACGGGAACGTCATGTTGGTCAGACGAAGGGCGGCGCTGGCGGTCGGCGCGGGCGTCACCGCCATCGGCGACGGGAGATGGTGGTCTCCGGTGTCGATGGGAGACGTCACCCGGGCGTCCCCCGGTGCGATCGTGAACAGACGACCGAGGGGGAGGCCCCCTGTGGGCGCCTCCCCCTCGGTGCTGATGGCATGGACGGACCCTTCCGTCCTCGAGCCGGCTGTGTGTCCTAAGAGACGATGACCGGGAACAGCCTGAGGCCGTCCGGGCCGGTGAGGAGGCCGCCGTTGTCACCGG
>JAHWJI010000028.1 GCA_019348495.1 Actinomycetota bacterium
AGTCCGAGCATGACCGGTGCGAGCCCCGCCGCGGAGGTCCGTTCGGGTTCCTGGCCAGCCACGGAGGCCCTGGAGGCCGTCCTGGCGCCTTGGTGACGGCATGGCTTCAGCGTGGAATCGCTCCACAGCTTCCAGGGGAGGCAGCGACCATGAGGGCGGCGGTCGTCGGCACGGGCGGGCCCGAGCGACCGCCGGGAGCCTGGAGGCGGTGCCGGGCCTGCTGGTGGCCAGGTTCGCGATGAGCGCTCAGGACTCGCGAACCGACACGCCGAGGGCTGCCTCTCGCGTCCTCGCCGGAGCCGGTCTCCTGGTCGCTGCCTGGGCGCTCCTGCCTCCCTACACCGGCCCGGCGCTCAATACCGCTGCCCGCGTCGAGTTCGCCGACCACGTGGTTCCCGGCATCGTGGTGGTGGCCATCTCGACCCTCGCCCTGTTCGCCGGCAGCCGAGGCGACACCGACCCGCTCATGTTCGCCGCCGGTCTCGGCGTGGTTCTGGCTGGCTTCTGGATGACCGCCACCCACTTCCCCCTCGTGGTGCAGGCCACGCGAGGCGAGGCACCGTGGGGCGCCACCTTGTACCACAGCCTCCCCGGGCTGGCAGTGCTGGTTCTCGGCGTAGCCTGGGCCGTCACCTACCGCTCGGAGCCCACATCCGGGGGCTGACCGCTTCCCCAGCACAGCCCGGCCTGTCCGACGGTGCGGCCGCCTCTGAGGGGCGGTCGAGGCGCGGTTGGGGATGCGCCTCGGCGGTGACGACCCCAGGCGGTAAGCGACGGAGGCACAAGTGGACCAAGTCATCCAGCTGGTGGGAGCCACCCTGATCCTGACCGCCTTCGTGCTCGCTCAGATGGACCGGCTGCGACCTTCGTCGGCCGCCTACCTCACCCTCAACCTGCTCGGTGGTGTGATCCTCGCCGTGGTCGCCGCCCTCGACGTGGACCTGGGCTTCCTACTGCTGGAAGCGGTGTGGGCAACCGTGTCGGGCGCCGGGCTCGTCCGCTTGATCAGAGATGGACGTCCAGCCCGACACGCCACCCACGAGGGCAACGGGGCGTGATGGCCTGACGGTGCTGGGTCCGGACGGGCCTACAGCCTGGGCAGCTGCTGCTGGCGCCCGACGAGGGGGGCCAGGGGATCCCCGATCCTCTGCACGCGGTCGACCACGGTCGCCACGGTCCAGTGGTCGGGCGCCAGGGTGGGATCATCGAGCTCCTCCCAACCGATGGGGACCGACACCGGGGCGCCAGGCGCAGGCCGGGCGCTGAAGGGCGCCACCAACGTCTTGTTGATGGCGTTCTGGGTGTAGTCGAGGCGAGCGAGGCCCCCTCGCCGGTCCTTGTGCCACTCCCAGCTGATCAGCTCGGGCAGGGTGTGGCCCACGGCGCGGGAGACCTTCTCCACCCAGGCCCTGGTGTCGGCGAAGGTGTAACCGGAGGCGACCGGGACCCAGATCTGCAGCCCACGCTGGCCGGTCAGCTTGGGCATGGCCGCCACGTCGAGGTGGGCGAGCGCGGTGCGGTAGAGGCGGGCGAGGACCAGCACGTCGTCGAAGGAGCTGGCGGAGCCTGGATCGATGTCGATCAGGGCCCACGTGGGCTGGCGGACGTCGGGGAGGCGCGACGTCCACGGGTGCAGCTCGAGGGCGCCGAAGTTCGCCATCCACACCAGGGAGGCCACGTCGTCGACGACTGCGTACCACTCGGTCTCTCCCGGACCGGCGTCGGCGTTGCGCCACCGGTTGAGCCAGCGGGGCGCATGCCCGGGGACTTCCTTGTGCCAGAAGCCGGGCTGGTCGACCCCATCGGGGTAGCGGTGGAGGTTCACCGGCCGACCGGCGAGGTAGGGAAGCATGAACGGGGCGATCACTGCGTGGTAGCGCACGAGGTCACGCTTGGTCACGGGCTGCCCGCCGCCGCGAGCAGGAAAGAGCACCTTGTCCAAGTTGGTCAACTGCACGTCCCGGCCCTGCAACGGCCATCTACCTCCTGGTCCCAGTCGGTCGAGCTCGGCCAGCTCCTCGGAGGTAGGCGGGTCCCACGACGGCCGGTGGGTCGGGCCCAGGGCGACGTTGGCCTCGCCGGCAGGCACGTCGCTGCGCCACAGCGCCTCGGGAGCGGCGGCCACCTCGTCGTTCGTGCGCCCGCTCTTGACCGAGCGGGGATGATCCTCGGGGTTCCACCCGGCCACGGCATCGTCGTCGTGCTTGTGGAGCAACAGCCACTGCTCCTTGCCCGAGCCGTCCCCGTCCCGGCGCACGAGGACGAAGCGGCCAGCCAGCTTCTCGCCCCGGAGGTCGAAGTGCAGCTCCCCTTGGGCGATCGACCGGGCGGGATCGTCCGAGCCTGCCGGCCGCCACGTCCCCCAGTCCCAGACGATGACGTCACCCCCGCCGTACTCGCCCTTGGGGATGATCCCCTCGAAATCGAAGTACTCGATGGGGTGGTCCTCGACGTGGATGGCCAACTGCCTCGCCTTGGGGTCACGGGTGGGCCCCTTGGGCACGGCCCAGCTGGCCAGCACCCCGTCGATCTCCAGGCGGACGTCGTAGTGGAGGCGTCGGGCCCGATGCCGTTGCACCACGAAGCGCCCTGACCCCGAGCGCTCGTCCCCTCCGGCAGGCTCGGCGGTGACCGAGAAGTCGCGCTTGGAGCGGTAGACCCCGAGGCGCTCCTGGCGGTCGCTCACCGCGTCCTGTCGGCGGTCATGGCGGAGATGTGCACGCTGGGGCCCTAGACGCCGTGGCGAAAGGCCAGGCTGATGCGAGGCCCGGCCCTGGCCACCTTGGGGATGGTGTGCTCCCAGGTCCGCTGGCACGTGCCGCCCATGACCAACAGGTCCCCACCCCCGAAGACGTAGGAGTGGCTGGGACCACCGCCCCGGGGCCGCAGCAAGAGGCGGCGGGGCTCACCGACGGAGACCAGGGCCACCACCGGATCGACGATCTCGGCCGGGATGCGGTCCCCGTGCCAGGCGACGCTGTCGCCACCGTGGCGGTAGAGGTTGAGACCGACGGTGTCGAACGACCGGTCGTAGCGCTGCCCGAGCACGGCCCCCATCTCCTGCACCACCGGTGGTACCCCGCCGACGCCCGTTGCCAGCCGGTACGAGGCTCGCAAACGAGGCTCGACCACCTTGCCCGTGTACATGTGGCGCTCGTGCTGCGCCCATGGCACGGTGGCGAGGAGGAGGGCAAAGACCTCGTCGGCTCCCGCGAGCCAGCCGGCTACGTGGTCCAGCCACGCGCCGCCGGCGAGCTCGTGGCGGCGCAGGCTGGCGAAGCTGTGGTCGACCGACGCTTCGCCGGTGGCGAGCAGAGAGCCCTGCCAGGCCAGGTCGACCGCCTCTGCCATCACTGCTACAAGGCTACGGCTACGGGCCCGGCGCCGGCAGGGCGCGAAACGCAACTGCGGACGAACGTGACCTTCCCCGGGCCCTTCGGGCTTCAGAGAGGTCGGACGTCGATTGGGTCACCGGCGCGAGGTCGGCCGAGCTCGTCGGCGGCGCTGCCCCCACGGAGCAGCACCTCGTAGAACTGGCGGCGCCCGCCGGCGGTCGACCAGCCGCTGCTGCCCGGGGCGAAGGACATCTCGCCGTGTCGAACGGCGAAGGTCCCGTCCGTCACCACGGCCACGGCCGACGCCCCGCCGGCGACGATCTCCACCCGCTGGCCGGTCTCCACGGGTGCCGCTGACCAGGTGGTCTTCAGGTTGCCGTAACCGTCGACGTAGGCGACGGCCCGCTCGGGCGGCGGAGGGATGCGCTCGGGAGCGACCGCGGTGCCGAGCGCAGCGAGGTCGCCGCGGGCGAGGTCGGCGACGAGGGGCGGGAAGATGTCACGGGAACGGAACTGCGATCCCCCCTCGGGCACGGCCACCTCCCGCACGTCAGCCTCGTCCCTGAGGAAGGAGAACGAGTACCGGGAGTTGACTCCCACCACCACGACGCCGCTGGGCAGCACCGCGGCCACCAGCTGCTCGCCTTCGTTGTCCGGTCGAGGATCGGGGCGATCGTCGCGCGGCGCGACGTTGGTGTACACGAGCCGGTGGGGCGGGCCCTCGGTGCGGGCCAGCTGGGCGGCGCAGAACCCGGCGCCGACGGTGTCGAAGGCCGGTACGGGCGTGAGGAAGACGTCGGCCTCGGGCACGAACAGGGCCAAGCGTTGGCGTACCTCGGCGAAGGCCAGGTCGCCGTGGCCGTAGTCGGCGATCATGTGGATCAGCACGGCCGTAGTCTCCACGGTGCAGGGTGGTCCCGGCCAGCACCAGCTCCTCCGGCCGGAGGTGAACCCCTGCCCACGGGCGCAGCCTACGATTTGCCGACTTCCACCCAAGTGGGTGAACGTCGGTGACGAGATGGCGACCTACTCCTACAGGATCTACGTGGTGGCCAACAGGCCGTCGTCCCGTGCGGCCTTGGACAACCTGCGGGCCCTGTGCGAAGCGAGCGTCCCCGGTGACTACGAGCTAGAGGTGGTCGATGTGCTCCATCAGCCCGATCGTGCCGAGGTGGCGCGGATCATGGTCACCCCGACGGTGGTCAAGCTGGCCCCGTTGCCCCGGCGGCGGGTCATCGGCGACCTGTCCGACCGGCGGTTGGCGGCCATCGCTCTCGACCTCTTCGGACACGAGGACGAAGCCACCCGAGGCGGGATGCGATGAGCCCGTTCGCCGACGGTGTCCCCAGGCTGCCCACCGGCATCACCGGCTTCGACCGCGTCTCCATGGGCGGCCTACCTGCCAACCGGCCGACCCTGGTGGCAGGATCCACCGGTAGCGGAAAGACCGTGTTCGCGGCCGAGTTCCTGGCCCAAGGCATTCGCCAGTTCGGACACTCCGGGGTGTTCGTCACCTTCGAGGAAAGCCCCGACGACCTCCGGGACAACTTGGCGTCGCTCGGCTTCGACGTCGCCACCTGGGAGTCCGAGGGCAAGTGGGCCTTCGTCGACGCCTCGCTCAGTCTCGACGAGCAGGTGGTCGCCGGCGCCTACGAGTTCAACGCCCTGGTGGCCCGTGTCCGCCACGCGGCGAACAGCGTCGGCGCCGTGCGGATCGCTCTCGATTCCCTGGCGGCGGTCTTCTCTCGCTTCCAGGACGGGGGGGTGGTTCGCCTCGAGCTCTCTCGGTTGATCGCCGCGCTGAAGGAGCTGCAGATCACCGCCGTGTTGACCACCGAGCGCACGTACGAGTACGACGCCATCGCCCGCTTCGGGGTGGAGGAGTTCGTGGCCGACAACGTGGTCATCCTGCGCAACGTCATCGAGAACGAGAAGCGCCGCCGGACCGTCGAGATCCTCAAGCTCCGGGGTGGCCCCCACCGAAGCGGTGAGTTCTCCTTTGCCATCGTCCCCGGCGAGGGGATCCAGGTCATCCCCCTCGCGCTCATCTCCATGCGCCAACAGGCGTCACATGAGCGGGTGGGCCTCGGCAACGCAGACCTCGACGCCATGTACGGCGGCGGCGCCTACCGCGACACGGTCTCCTTCGTGTCGGGTCCCACGGGCATAGGCAAGACGCTCCTGGCCGCCAGCTTCGTCGCCGCGGGGGTAGCCGCGGGCGAGCGGTGCCTGCTGCAGTCGTTCGAGGAAAGCCGAGACCAGCTCCTGAGAAACGCCAGCAGCTGGGGGATAGACCTCGATGCGATGGAGCGCGCCGGCCTTCTCCGGGTGGCGAGCGCGTATCCCGAGGTCGCCTCCCTGGAGGACCACTACGTGAGCCTGCGCCAGCTCATGGAGGAGTTCCGACCCCAGCGGATCGCCATAGACAACCTGTCGGCCCTCGAGCGCGTCGGTACCCAGCGGGGACTGCGTGACTTCATTGTGGGGTTGACCTCGTCGCTGCGCGAGAAGGAGATCGCCAGCCTCTTCACCTCCTCCACCACCAGCTTGGTGGGCGCGCAGTCGGTCACCGAGAGCCACGCCTCGACCCTGACCGACGCCATCGTCCTGCTCCGCTACGTGGAGATGGCGGGCACGGTTCGTCGAGCGATCTCGGTGCTCAAGGTGCGGGGCTCGGCGCACGACACGCGGATACACGAGTTCACGATCGACGAGCAGGGGCTGCACATCGGGGAGCCCTTCACCGGCATCTCGGGCATCCTGACCGGATCGCTCTCCCAGTGGTCGGCGGGCGCCCCGGGCCCCCCCGATGCAACGGGCGGTGAGGAAGACGCGGCTGGATGAGGCCCCGGCGGACTGATCTGTCGCCGTGGCCGGAGAGGTGAGCAGGGTGCGGGGTAGGGTCGGGCGATGACGTTGCTGCGACGAGTTGCCCTCGCCCTCGGGGTCACCGGGTTGGTCACGGCCGTCCTGCGTCTGCGGGGCACCGGCGGGGCCCCGCCCCAGACCGGAGGCTGGCGAGAGCTGTCCGGCCCCGACTTCCGCTGAGCGCCCGGCGATGACGGCTCGGGCGACGAGGGCCCGGTGAGGATCGCTGTGCTCGGCGCCGGCGCCGTCGGCGCCCGGGTCGTACGCCAACTGGCCATGACGCCTGCGGTTCGACGGGTGGTCGTGGCCGATCGCGACCAGGCCGTGGCCGCACGTGTGGCCGCCTCGGTGGGGGCCCCGGTCGAGGCCCACGCCGACGCCACCGGGGATGTGGCCTGGGCCGATGGGGCCGACGTCGCCGTGCTCACCCACGCCGGTGGCGACCACGCGGTGCTCGCCCAACGCCTGCTCGAGGTCGGCGTCTCGGTGGTGTCGGCCTCCGACGACCTGGACGACGTCCGGGACCTCCTGGCGCTCGACGCCCAGGTCCGGGAGCGCAACGCCGTGGTGGTGGCCGGGGTCGGCTTCGCCCCCGGGCTGAGCTGCCTGCTGGCCGGCCATGCCGCCACCACCTTCGACGAGGTCGACGAGGTGCATGTGGCCAAGACAGGAACCGGTGGTCCCGACTGCGCCCGGGGTCACCACCGGGCCTGGGGCGGCGATGCCTACGACTGGCGCGACGGGCAGTGGGTACGCCGGGGTCGGGGCTCGGGCCGGGAGCTGTGTTGGTTTCCCGACCCGGTGGGAGCTCAGGACTGCTACCGGGCGGCGTCCGCCGACGCCGCGCTGTTGGTGCCGGCCTTCCCCGGCGTGCGTCGGGTGACCAGCCGCATGGGTGCCAGTCGACGCGATCGCCTCACCGCGCAGCTGCCCATGCTGTGCCGTCCCCACCGCGAGGGGACCCTGGGCGCCGTGCGTGTGGAGGTACGGGGTCGGCGGGGCCAAGCCCACGACAGCGCGGTCCTCGGCGCCATCGACCGTCCTGCCGTGGCCGCCGGCGCCCTGGCCGCGCTCACCGCCGTCGCCCTGGTCGAGGGGCGCCTGCGGCGGCGCGGGGCCGGTGGCGTGGCCGAGATGGTGGAGGACCGCCCGGCCATGCTGGCCGAGCTGTCCCGGCGAGGGGTGAAGGTGGCCACCTTCGACGGGGCCGCCGCCCGTCCGGTGGGCGGGCGTTCGTAATGTTGTAAGCGTGACCCCAGCCATGAGCTTGCCCGTCGAGGACATCAGGGCCTGGTTCATGGCCCGGCTACCGGGCACGTGGTTCCTCGCCCCTGTGGTGGTGACGGCCGATCGGGACGAGATCCTGGTCACCGGCATGCTTGCCGGTCCCCAGTCGAGCGGCTCTCCCGCCAACCTGGCGCTGGTCAAGCGCTTCCGGGAGGAGACCCGAGAGGTTCGGGCTCTCCTGGGCCATGAGGCCGAACACCGCTTCGGGCGCAAGGTGTCGTGGGCCGTCATGTGTGGGAGCGACCGGTTCGTCTTCACTCACCTGGCGGTGCCGGTGATGACCCGGCTGCGCATGGAGGAGCGGGCCGTGCTCGACACCCTCATCGACGCCGGTGTCGCCCGCAGCCGCAGCGAGGCGCTGGCCTGGTGCGTGCGTCTGGTGGGGCGCAACCAGGCCGAATGGATCACCCAGCTGCGTCAGGCCCTGGTGGCGGTGGAAGAGGCCCGGGCCGCTGGTCCCGACCCCTGAGGCTCCTGGTCGCCTGGCCGGCCACACCCACGACGCGCGCGATGCTTTGGTGGTGGCCAAGGAGACCGCCGAGGTGGAGGTCGACGGGCGGACGGTCACCGTCACCAACCCGTCCAAGGTGTTCTTCTCGGCCCGGGGCGAGACCAAGCTCGACCTGGTCAACTACTACCTGGCGGTGGGGGAGGGAGCGCTGCGCGGCGTCTACGAGCGGCCCACGGTGCTCAAGCGCTTCCCCAACGGCGCCGAGGGCGACTTCTTCTTCCAGAAGCGGGTGCCGGCGTCGCGGCCCGAGTGGCTGGAGACGGTCACGGTGAGCTTCCCGAGCGGCCGCAGCGCCGAGGAGCTCTGCCCCACCGACGTGGCCCACCTGGCCTGGGCGGCCAACGCCGGCTGCCTCGACCTCAACCCCTGGGCCGTCCGCCGCGGTGACGTCGACCACCCCGACGAGCTGCGCGTCGACCTTGACCCCCAGCCCGGCGTGGCCTTCGACGCCGTGCGCCAGGTGGCCCTGGAGGTGCGCCGGGTGCTGACCGAGCGGGGCGGCCTGGCCGGTTGGCCCAAGACGTCGGGGAGCAGGGGCATCCACGTCAACGTGCGCATCGAAGCCCGCTGGGGCTTCCTCGAGGTACGCCGGGCGGCGCTGGCCCTGGCCCGGGAGGTGGAGCGGCGCCGGCCCGACCTGGCCACCTCCAAGTGGTGGAAGGAGGAGCGGGGTGAGAAGGTGTTCATCGACTACAACCAGAACGCCCGCGACCGCACAGTGGCTTCGGCCTACTCGGTGCGCCCCAACCCCGAGGGCCGGGTTTCGTGCCCCCTGGAGTGGGACGAGGTGGCCGATGTCGACCCGGCCGAGCTCACCCTGGCCACGGTGCCCGGCCGCTACGCGACGCGGGGGGACGTGGGGGCGGGCATCGACGACGTCGCCCACTCCCTCGACGGTCTGCTCGAGCTGGCGGCCGAGGACGAGGATCGGGGCCTGGGCGACGCCCCCTGGCCCCCCAACTTCGCCAAGCAGGCGGGCGAGCCCCGCCGGGTGCAACCCAGCCGGGCCCGCAAGGGCTAACTGGCGCCGAAGACCTGTCCCAGCACCTCGGGGACGGGCCGGTCGAGCTGGGCGTAGGTGCACGAGGCCGGGTCGCGGTCGGGGCGCCAGCGCACCAGGTGGGTGGCGTGGCGGAAGCGGTCGCCCTGGAGGTTGTCGTAGGACACCTCGGCCACCCGCTCGATGCGCAGCGGCTCCCAGGAGGTGTTCTTGCCGGCGTTCCAGCGCGACTGGGCCCCGGGCATGCGCTGGCCCTTGGCCCCGCCGCCGGACGCGACGTCGGCCTCGGCCCAGCCCTGCCAGGGATGGCCTTCCAGCGCACCCTCCCGCAGGGGCGCCAGATCGTCCACCAGGGCCCGACGCTGCGATGCGTTGAACGAGGTGGCCACACCCACGTGGTGCAACACGGCGTCATCGTCGTAGAGCCCGAGCAGCAGCGAGCCCACCCCGTCGCCGTCCTTGTGCGTGCGGAACCCCGCCACCACGCAGTCGGCGGTGCGCTCGTGCTTGACCTTGAGCATCAGGCGCTTCCCCTCGACGTAGGCCAGGTCGGGGCCCTTGGCCATCACCCCGTCGAGCCCGGCCCCCTCGAAGCGGGCGAACCAGTCACCGGCCACGTCGGCGTCGGTGGTGACCGGGGTGAGGTGGATGGGCGTGGCCGCGGAGACCAGCACCTCCTCCAGGCGTGTTCGCCGTTCGGTGAAGGGCTGGGCCCGCACGTCGGTGTCGCCCACGGCCAGCACGTCGAAGGCCACGAACGACGCCGGCGTGTGGTCGGCCAGGAGCCGGATGCGGGAGTCTGCCGGGTGGATGCGCTGCAGGAGGGCGTCGAAGTCGAGGCCCTCGTCGCCGGCGATGACGATCTCGCCGTCGACGACGCAGCGTCCGGGAAGTGACGCCCGCAGGGGGTCGACCAGCTCCGGGAAGTAACGGGTGAGGGGCCGCTCGTTGCGACTGCCCAGCTCTATCTCGTCACCGTCACGGAAGACGACGCAGCGAAAGCCGTCCCACTTGGGCTCATAGGCCATGCCCGGCGCCCGGGGCAGCTCGCGCACCAACTTGGCCAACATGGGCGCCACCGGGGGCATCACGGGAAGGTCCACGGCGGTCGGCCTCTCAGTTCAGGCGGGGATCGAGAGGGACGTTGGCCAGCCACGCCAGCTTGCCGCCCTGGCGACGCAGGACGGCGCGCCACAGGCGGTCGGGGTCGGCGCAGAGCACGTCGTCGGGCGCGGCGTCGAGCACGACCCACGCGCCCGCCTCGATCTCAGCTTCCAGCTGGCCCGCGCCCCAGCCGGCGTGGCCCGAGAAGACCCGGACGGCGTCGAGGTTGGTGGGCAGGTCGTCCGGGTCCCGAGCCAGGTCGACGGTGCCGAGTCGGCCCACGATCGGCACCCATCCGTCCCCGGGAAGGTCGCTGCCGCCCCGAGCCAGCCCGATGGCCCCCTGGTGGCCGACAGGGCCACCGACGAAGACCATGGCAGGATCGGCGGCGAGCGGTGCCCACGAGGCCAGGATCTCCTCGACGGCCCTGGTGCTGGGCCGGTTGAGCACCACGCCGAGGGCACCCTCGTCGCCATCCCGGGCCAGGATGAGCACCACGGTGTGGGAGAAGTTGGGGTCGGCCAGGCGGGGGGAGGCGACGAGCAGCCGGCCGATCCGAGGCTCCTCGTCCATGTCCGCCACCTACTTCAACAGCCGCGACAGGCGGCGGTCGGCGAGAAGGCGGCCCCCGGTCTGGCAGCGGGGGCAGTAGGTGACCTCGTAGGTCTCGTAGGACACCCGGGCCAGCGTCTCGGCGCACGCGGGGCAGTCCTGGCCGGCCCGGCCGTGGACCACCCAGTGGTCACCGGGCTTGGCCGGCAGGCCTCCTCGACGCCGGCGTTCGACGGCCAGCCCCTCGCCCAGCACCGCGTCGATGGCGCTGAGCAGGCCCTCCCGCTGGTCGGGGGTCAGCGAGGCCAGGCTGGCATAGGGCGACAGCCCGGCCCGGTGCAGGGCGTCGTCGGTGTAGCCCCGACCCATCCCCGCCACCGTGCGCTGGTCACGCAGGATGGTGTGGACCCGCCGCCGGTCGTCGCCGGTGCGCACCAGCTCGGCGAAGGTGGCGCTGGTCGCTTCTGGGCCCAGCCGGGCCAGTGGACCGTCGTCGCCCTCGGCCAGCACCCACCAGGCCGCCTTGCGCTCCGTTCCGAACTCCTTGACCAGGATCGACGGGCGTGCGTCCATGACCAGGCGGAGCACGCCGTTGCGGGGCCGGGTGGTGCGGGGCGGGTCTTCGACGTCGACCCGCCCGGCCTGGGACAGGTGCACCAACAGGCGCTGGCCCCCGGCGTCGACGAAGGACCACACCAGGTACTTCCCCCGCCGGGCCACGCCGGCGACTCGGTGGCCGAGCAGCCCGGCGGGATCGGGCACGACCGTCTTTTGGGCCGAGAACGACAGCGGCTGGAGGGCGTCGAGCCGGCCACCGGCCACGATGGCGTCGAGGCGCTCGGCCAGCGCCTGCATCTCCGGTGCTTCAGGCACGTTGGCCAGCTGCGCCGGTCGGCGCCAGCTCCCGGTGGGCCCGGGCCATGCGCTCGGCCAGCCAGGGCGGGGGGTGGGAAGGTGCTTCGAGCAGGCTGGGACAGCCGGCCAGCTCGACCAGCAGGCGTACGCCGGCCAGGTAGTCGTCGACGGTGACGTGCTCGGGACCGATGCCCGGCCCTTTCAGCGGGGTCCCGTCGAGGGACCGGTCGAGGGCGTTGTGGTAGTTGCCCAGCGGCAGGGCCAGCCCCGACGCCCGCCAGCCGGCGGCGCAGAAGGCCGAGGCCTCGCAGGTGCCGGCGTCCATGAGCTTGCGCTGCCAGCGGAAGTCGCCGTCGTCGGCGGCCAGCCGGCGGGCTGCCCCGGCCAGGGCCTCGGACAGACCAGGGTCGAAGATGCTGGTGCGGTCGCCCACCCGCACGATGACCCCGCCACCCTGAGGGGCATCGACCAGCGCCTTGGAGCACTCGAGCGACAGGACCGCAGCCCGGGGAGGAACCGTGCCCAGTCGGATGGCCTCTAGGGCACCGAGGAAGCCGATCTCCTCGGCCCGGGTGAACAGGCCCCACACCTCGACGCCCGCCGGGGCCCGGCGCGAGAGCTCGTCGAGGGTGCACAGCACCACGGCGGCGCCGAGGAGGTCGTCACAGACCCGCCCGCAGATTCGTCCCGCCTCCAGGCTGAAGCCGGGGAAGGCCCACATGGCGAAGCCGTCCACGCTCGCCTCGCCGTCGACCACCCGGGCCCGGGCCCCGCGCAAGCGGCCGTCGCGACCCTCGGCGTCGAACAGCACGCCCCGGCCCACGGGGTCGGCCTCGAAGCGACGGAAGAAGTCGATCGGTGAGCCGGCGACGGCGTTGGCCACGGCCAGGCCACCCCGGAACGACAGTGTGGCCGTGCGCCCACCCACCTCGTCCACGGCGAAGCCGGGATGGTCGAGATGGGCCACCAGGACCAGGGGACGCTCGGCGTCGGCCCCCTCGCCGTGGTAGCGCACGACGACGTTGCCGGCACCGTCGCGGCCGGCGCCCAGGTGCCTCCGTCGCTCGGCGAAATCGACCACGTGGGCGGCGGGGAGGTCCTCGACCAGGGGCACCGTCGGCTGCGACAGCAGTCGCTCGGCCACTGCCAGCCAGTCGGCTCGCCGGTCCACCACCCGAACCTACCGCCGGCGCCGGGCGAGCACGGCGTTGAGCTCGCCGCCGAGGAGCAGGCCGGTGCTGAGCAGGTAGAGCCAGAGGAGCAGGATCATGGCGCCACCGAGCACGCCGAAGACGGGGTTGGTACCCGACGCCAGGTCGAGGTAGAGGCGGAAGGCGAACGACACCGCCAGCCACCAGACCCCGGTCAGCAGCCCCCCCGGGATATGGGACCGCCACCCCCGCCGCCAGCCCCGCAGGCTCCACCACGGCAGGCCGTTGGCCCGGCTACCCCGGGAGGCGACGTGCAGCACCGTCACCGCCCAGGCGACCAGCGCGGCAAAGGCGAGGGGTGGGCGCAACACCCGCCAGGCGAAGGTGAACAAGCCCCTCTGTCCGAGGGCGTCGGCCACCTCCTGACTGCTGCCGAGCAGGGGTCCGAGTATCAACAGCGTCAGCATGACCACGAGGATCCCCACGCTGCCCACGGCCAGGAGCACGGCGATCAGCGCGCTCTGGCGAATGGGGCTGGGCTCGAGGTCATAGGCCACCTCGAGGGCCCGCAAGGCGCCGAAGAAGCTCCGGGTGGCGGCCAGGACGGCGGTGAGCAGGCCCAGCGTGAGCAGCCCGGTCTTGCGCTCGGTGAAGAGGCTGCGCACCGCCTCGAGGACACCGTTGGCGTCGTCGGTGAAGACCCGATCGAGGAAGCCGAGAACGGCCAGCTCGGCTTCGGCGGCCAGCTCACGGCCCACCAAGCCGTCGAGCGAACCGAGCACGGCGGCGGAGGCCACCAGGGCGGGGAAGAGACCGAGCATGGCGAAGAAGGCCACCTCGGCGGCCAGACCGGTGACGCGATCGGCACGGGCTCCCCGGGCGACGTCACGGGCGAGGTCCAGGCCCGCCCGTAGCCGGGGATGACCCGGAAGTCGACCGACTTCGACGTTCAGCGGGTCCTACGCGTGTACACGGGTGGCTCGAACACGCGCCCACAGCGGCACTTGCCCAGCTGCTTGACCAGGTGGCGGCGCTCGACCTCGGCCCAGACCTCGTCGTCGGTCATGGAGTGGGCCACCTCGGCCCGGGCGTCGGGGTCGCTGGCGATGGCGGGGGCGGCGATGGTGGCCACCACACCGGGCTTGAACCAATAGCCCGCACAGGCCGGTCCTCGTCCCGGTCCGCACGCCTGGGCGTCGTTGTAGCCGTGCCAATCGGTCAGGGCGTTGAGGCCCTTGGTGACGGCCGCCTCGGCGGCGCTCATGCCCTCGTCGTCGTCCTGTTCTGCCTCCACGCTCATCGTCGGCCAGGATAGGCGGGGGTGTGGCGGATCGACCTACGGCGCTCAGTGGTGGTGGGTGAGGAGGTCCATGACGAGGTGGACGCAGGCGCCCACCGCCACCCCGAGGGCGGCGCCACCGAGCACGTCGAGGGGGAGATGGGCGCCGAAGTAGAGGCGGGTGAAGCCCACGGCGGCGGCCAGGGCGAGGGTCACCGCCCGCCAGCGGGCCGACAGGTAGGGGTAGGCCACTGTGGCCAGGGCGAAGGCCACGGCGGTGTGGCCCGAGGGGAAGCCCGGTCCCTCGTTGCCGATGGGGCCGGCGCTGCGGGTGTTCACGTCGTCGAAGAAGCTGGCCGGCCGTCCTCGTCCCAGCAGGCTCTTCATCACCCGGCCCAGGAACCAGGTGAGCAGTCCGGCCGCCAGCAGGTCGACGCTGGGGCGCAGACGCCGCCAGCCGAGCACGGCGAGCAGGGCCACGACCACCACGATGAGCACGGCGCCCAGCTGCATCAGCGCCCAGAGGGGCCACTCGATGGCGTCGGGCAGGCCGTTGACGGCCGCGAACACGGACCGCTCGGCCGGGCTGACCGTCTCGGGCAGGGCGGTGAGGGTGGCGACGAGGAGAGCGGCGACGGCGACCGCCAGGGAGCGCGAGGCGTGCACGCGGGAACGGTGCCGGGGCAGCCGGCGATGGGTGGGACGGGCGCCGGCGGCGAGTTGAGCCACGGCAAGACTGTACGTGGGGGCCCTATCGGGCCACGAAGTACTTGGCCTGGGGGTGGTGGCAGATGATGGCCGAGGTGGTCTGCTCGGGCTGGTACTGCCACCCTGTGTCCTCGCTCACCTCCAGGCCGATGCGGCTGGCGTCGAGCAGGTCGAAGACCTTGGCGTTGTCCTCCAGGTCGGGACAGGCGGGATAGCCCCAGGAGTAGCGCCCACCTCGGTACTGCTGGCGGAACAACCCGGCCAGCGTGGGCCCGTCCTCGTCGACGAAGCCCCACTCCTCGCGGATTCGGTGGTGCCAGTACTCGGCCAGGGCCTCGGCCATCTCCACCCCGATGCCGTGCAGCAACAGGTACTTGGAGTACTCGTCGGCCGCGAACAGCTTGGCCGCGGCCTCGGAGACGGCCGAGCCCATGGTGACGATGTGGAAGGCGGCATAGTCGGCCTCGCCCGACTCGACCGGGCGGAAGAAGTCGGCGATGCACAAGAAGGGGTGCTCGCGCTGGCGGGGGAAGGCGAAGCGGCCCCACTCGCTGGTGCGGGTGTCGTCGCTCCAGATGACGACGTCGTCACCCTCGCCGTTTGCGGGGAAGTAGCCGTAGGCCACCTGGGGGACCAGCAGTCCCGAAGCGGTGGCCTCGGCGAGCTGCTCTCGCAGCACCGGGCGGATGCGGGCCTTGAACTCGGCGTCGGGCTCGCCCTGCTCCGGGCGGTAGCCCCACTGGTTGCGGAACAGAGCGGTCTGGTTCACATAGGCGGCCAGATCGTCGACGCCGATGCCCCGCACGATCCGGGAACCGAGGAAGGGCGGCTTGAACACCTGGTTGTCGGCGGCCACCTCCGGCGAGCGGCGGGGCAGCCCTCCCTCCGGCTCCTCGATCACCCGCTGGCTGCGCCGTGGGGGCAGCACCCGTCCACCCGCCTCACGGCCGAAGCCGGGGTCGTCGTCGCCGTCCCGGCGCAACTCGGCCAGGCGGTCGAGGGTGCGCAGCCCCTCGAAGGCGTCCTTGCCGTAGAACAGCCGTCCCTCGTAGACCGCACGCAGGTCGCGCTCCACGTACGAGCGGGTCAACGCCGCTCCGCCCAGCAGCACGGGGATGCGGGCCAGGCCCTGGGCGTTGAGCTCCTCCAGGTTCTCCCGCATCACCAGGGTGGACTTGACCAGGAGGCCACTCATGCCGATGGCGTCGGCCTCGATCTCGAGGGCCTTGGCCACCATCTCCGTCACCGACACCTTGATGCCGAGGTTGAACACCTCGTAGCCGTTGTTGGTGAGGATGATGTCGACCAGGTTCTTGCCGATGTCGTGCACGTCGCCCTTGACCGTGGCCAGTACCACCTTGCCCTTGCCGCCCTGGTCGGCCTTCTCCATGTGGGGTTCGAGCCACGCCACCGCCCGCTTCATGGTCTCGGCCGACTGGAGCACGAACGGCAGCTGCATCTGCCCCGAGCCGAACAGCTCACCCACGACCTTCATGCCGGCCAGCAGGTCGTCGTTGACGATGGAAAGCGCCGTCTTGCCCTCACCCAGGGCCTCGTCCAGGTCGGCCTCCAGGCCGTCGCGGTCACCGTCGATGATGCGGGCCTGGAGGCGCTCGGCCACGGGCCAGCCGCTACGGTCCTCGGCCTCGACGGCCGCCGACGAGACTCCCTCGAACAGGCGCAGCAGCTCCTGGAGGGGGTCGTAGCCGGGGCGGCGGCGGTCGTAGACGAGGTCGAGGCAGACCTCCTTGGCCCGCTCGTCGATCTTGTTCAGCGGCAGGATGCGCGCCGCGTGGACGATGGCGGCGTCGAGGCCGGCCTCCACGCACTCGTGCAGGAACACCGAGTTGAGGACGTGGCGGGCGGCGGGGTTGAGCCCGAAGCTGACGTTGGACAACCCGAGGATGGTCGACACGCCCACCAGCTCGGCCTTGATCCGGCGGATGCCCTCGATGGTCTCGATGCCGTCGCGCCGGCTCTCCTCCATGCCCGTCGACAGGGGCAGGGCCAGCGGGTCGAACAGCAGGTCGGACGGCTCCAGGCCGTAGCGATCCACGGCCAGGTCGTGGATGGCCCGCGCCGCCCGCAGCTTCCACTCGGCGGTGCGGGCCTGGCCCTCGGTGTCGATGCAGGTGCACACCACCGCCGCCCCGTACTCCCGTGCCAGCGACAAGAAGCGGTCGAGACGGGTGCCGGGGGCGTCGCCGTCCTCCAGGTTGACCGAGTTGAGGATGGGACGGCCGCCGATCCACTGCAGGCCCGTCTCGATCACCTCCGGCTCGGTCGAGTCGAGCATGAGGGGGATGGACGACTGAGTGGCGAACCGGCTGGCCACCTCCTCCATGTCGGCGCTGCCGTCCTCGCCGGTGTAGTCGACGCAGACGTCGAGGACGTGGGCCCCCTCCTTGACCTGGTCCTTGGCCATGGCCACGCAGGTCTCCCAGTCGTCGGCCAGCATGGCCTCCCGGAACTTCTTGGACCCGTTGGCGTTGGTGCGCTCGCCCACCACCAGGAAGCTGGTGTCCTGGCGCAGGGGCACGGCGGTGTAGATCGACGCCGCCGCCGGCTCGTGCACCGGCGAGCGGGTGGCGGGCACCAGCCCACCGCAGCGCTCGACCACCGCAGCGAGGTGGGTGGGGGTGGTGCCGCAGCAGCCCCCCACCACCGAGACGCCGAACTCGGTGATGAAGCGGTGGTGGTGCTCCGCCAGTTGCTCGGGCGTGAGGTCGTAGTGCATGCGGCCCTCCACCACCGAGGGCAGCCCGGCGTTGGGCACGCACGACACCGGCATGCGGGCGTGGGCGGCGAGGTGGCGGAGGTGCTCGCCCATCTCCGCGGGGCCCGTGGCGCAATTGAGCCCGATGACGTCCGGACGCATCGCGTCGAGCGCGACCAGCGCGGCGCCGATCTCGGTGCCCGGCAGCATGCGCCCGGTGAGCTCGATGGTGACCTGGACCTGCAGGGGCACCGTGCGACCGGCGGCGACCATGGCTCGCCGGCAGGCGATCATGGCCGCCTTGGCCTGGAGCAGGTCGAACACGGTCTCCACGATGAGGAGGTCGACCCCACCTTCGAGGAGGGCGCCGGCCTGGGCCTGGTAGGCGTCACGCAGGTCGGCGAAGCGGATGTTGCCGAGCGAGGGGAACTTGGTGCCCGGTCCCATGGAGCCGGCAACCCAGCGAGGACGGGCGGGCGTGGCGAAGTCGTCGGCCACCGAGCGGGCGATGCGGGCGGCGGCCAGGTTCAGCTCCACGGTCCGGTCCTCGATGCCGTACTCGGCCAGGGGTACGGAGAAGGCACCGAAGGTGTTGGTCTCCACCACGTCGCAGCCCACCTCCAGGAAGGAGGCGTGCAGCTCGGCCACCACATCGGGACGGATGACGGCGAGGATCTCGTTGCACCCCTCCAGGGCGGGCCCACCGAAGTCGTCGGGTCCGAGCTCCCGGAGCTGGAGGTTGGTGCCGGTGGCCCCGTCGAAGACGACCACCCGCTCCCGCACCGCCTCGAGGTAGCCCATGGCCTCAGGCTACCGACGGCCGGGGTCGGCCTCCCCAGGGTTGTCGCCGCCGCCGCCGCCTCTCCGGGCGGTGGTGGGCGCTGGTGGGTCAGTAGGGTCGACCCGGTACGTGTTGACGAACCCGAAGGAGTACCGATGACCCTTCCCGTCTCCCTCGCCACCGAGGTCCCTTACGGGGTCGACGTGCTCGCCGTCCCCGTAGCTTCCGGGCCCGCCCTGGTGGGCGACGGCCACGGCGTCGACCTGGAGCAGCTGCAGGCCCGGGCCTTCGAGGGCAAGGTGGGGGAGACAGCGACCTTGGCCGGCGAGGGGGGCAACACCGTGGTCGCGGTGGGTGTCGGTGGCGCCGACGATGTGGATGCCGACGTCCTCCGACGGGCGACGGCCGCGCTGGTGCGG
Source organism: Actinomycetota bacterium (assembly GCA_019348495.1). Lineage (GTDB taxonomy): Bacteria > Actinomycetota > Acidimicrobiia > Acidimicrobiales > CADCSY01 > JADDRA01. The sequence goes on from JAHWJI010000028.1 coordinate 18,567, forward strand.
GCCGTGTGGAAGCGGCGATCGGTCGCCACCACCATGCTCGACGCGCTGCCCGCCGGCGGTGATCGGGCCCGGGCGACGCGGGCGGTGGCTGAGGCGGCGGGCCTGGCCGCCTACCGCTTCACCCGGTACAAGTCCGACCCTGAACCCTGCCGGCTCGAGGGTCTCACCATCGTGGCCCACGACGCCGACGCACTGGCCCCTGACCTCGACCGAGCCCGAGTCGTGGTCGAGGCGGTCTGCCTGGCCCGGGACCTGGTCAACGAGCCTGCCGGCTCTCTCAGCCCCACCGACCTGGCCGAACGGGCCCGCACCATGGCCGAAGGGGTGGGCCTCGGCGTGGAGATCGTCGACGAGGTCCAGGCAGCCGAGCTGGGCCTGGGCGGCCTGTTGGGTGTGGCCCGGGGCTCGGATGAGCCGTGCCGTTTGATCAAGCTCACCTACGACCCACCCGGGGCCACCCGCTCGGTGGCACTGGTGGGCAAGGGCATCACCTTCGACTCCGGCGGCCTGTCGATCAAGACCGCCGAGGGGATGATGGGCATGAAGACCGACATGGGCGGCGGGGCGGCGGTCATCGGGGCCATGTCGGCCCTGCCCGTCCTGGCCCCGTCCGTGAAGGTGGTGGGCTTCGTACCCGCCACCGAGAACATGCCCGGGGGTCGGGCGACCAAGCCCGGCGACGTGTTGAAGACCCGCAACGGCACCACCGTCGAGGTGCTGAACACCGACGCCGAGGGCCGTCTGGTGCTGGCCGACGGCCTCGCCCTCGCCGTCGAGGAGGAGCCCGACGCCATCATCGACCTGGCCACGCTCACCGGGGCCTGCATCGTCGCCCTCGGCCCCAAGGTGGCCGGCCTCATGGGCAACGACGACGAGCTGGTCGACCAGGTGCGCACGGCGGCGGAGCGGGCGGGGGAGCCGGCCTGGCCGCTCCCACTGCCCAAGGAGTACCGCAAGCAGCTCGACTCCGAGGTGGCCGACCTGAAGAACATCGGTGGACGGAGCGCCGGAGCGCTCACCGCCGGGCTGTTCCTCCAGGAGTTCGTGGGGGAGGTTCCTTGGGTCCACCTCGACATCGCCGGGCCGTCGCGCTCCGACGACGACGACGGGGCCGTGGTCAAGGGTGGCACCGGTGTCGGGGTGCGGACCCTGCTGGAGCTGCTGGCGGGCTGACGGGTTTCGCCGCAGCAGTCGGTGGGAAAGACATCTAGCCAGTCAGTCACGAACGCCGACGGAAAGAGGTAGCCATGGAGAACCGGCAGGAAGGCCACGCCACCACCCACGTCGCCGGTGACGACCAGACGCACGAGCCGGCCGAGGAGCCCGGGAAGTCCGGGACGTCCAAGGCGCTGGACGACCCCCTCGCCGAGGAGGACGTGCACACGCCCATGCAGCGAGACCAGGGTTGGACGCAAGGGGAGGCGACCGGCCCTCGCCGGGAGGAGCCGATGCGCATCGAGGGCGAGATGGCACCGCCGCTCGACATGCCCCAGGAGCTCGACGACAAGCTCGACGAGGTGATGGCCAACCCCCACTCCGACGCCCAGGACACCACCGACACCCAGGGTGAGCCCGGTGAGCTGGGGGGAATGCCCAGGACCGGCAGCGGCGAACAGGACCCGGGGGGCCAGGCCGGCGGAGGCCAGTCCGGCGGCTGAGCGTTGGTCCTTCGCCCGACCGGTGCCCGGGCAGTGCCCGGGCACCGTCGCGCTCGGTCATCCTCGAACCTCGGTCGTCTCGTAGAGATCGACGTGCGAGCCACCGTGCCCAAGGCCATCGGGGCCGGCCTGGCGGTGGCAGTCGGCTCCTATGCCGGCCAGGCTGCCCAGTTCCGGCGCCAGGCCGGCAAGACGACGGAGTTCGTCGATCCGGCGCCACCGGGGTCGGCTGATTTCGCCCGGTGGATGGAGGCTACGTGCTCGGCGCCGTTGCGAGAGGGGAACCGGGTCCGTGTGCTGCGCAACGGCGACGAGATCATCCCCGGGATGCTCGAGGCCATGAGCTCGGCCCGCGAGACCATCAACTTCTGCAACTACATCTTCTGGAAGGGTGAGACGGCGAGGGCCTTCGCCGCCGTCTTGGGGGAGCGAGCGAGGGAGGGCGTGAAGGTCAACGTCCTGCTCGACGCCTACGGCTCGGCCAAGATCGAGCGCAGCGTCATTCCCGAGCTGGAGCGGGCCGGGGTGGACTTCTCGTGGTTCCGGGCTCCGCACTGGTACAAGGCCCACCAGTTCAACAACCGGATGCACCGTCGCGTCCTGGTGGTGGACGGCCGGGTGGCGTTCAGCGGCGGCTTCGGCGTGGCTGACGACTGGATCGGTGATGCCCAGGGCCCGGGGCGCTGGCGGGATACCCACCTGCGCATCGAGGGGCCGGCCGTGCGCGACATCCTGGGCGCGTTCCTGGAGAACTGGAACGAGGCGACGCATCGGGTGCTGAACGGACGCCACCTCCCCGAGCTGGATCCCTTCGACGACGGGGTCCCGGTGCAGGTGGCCCGCAGCTCGCCCGGGCACGGGGCGGCGACAGCGGAGACCCTGATGCTCGCGGCCATGGCCGGTGCCGGCCAACGCCTGTGGGTGACCACCGCCTACTTCGCGCCGCGTCGGGCGGTGGTCGAGACCCTGGTGGCCACCGCCGCTCGGGGTGTCGACGTGCGCTTGCTGGTGAACGGGTCCCACATCGACAAGGAGGTAGCTCGTCGAGCGGGACGACGCTCGTACGCCACGCTGTTGGAAGGCGGGGTGCGGGTGTTCGAGTACGAGCGGACGATGATGCACGCCAAGGTCGTCGTGGTCGACGACGCGTGGGCCAACGTGGGCACCTCGAACTGGGACAACCGCTCCATGGCGCTCCAGGAGGAGATCAACTGCTCCATCGTCGACTCCGGGGTGGTCACCGAGCTGGAGAAGCACTTCCTCGACGACTTCGAGAGCTCCCAGGAGATCGACCTGGACCGGTGGCGGGACCGGCCGGTGACCGGCCGGGCCTATGAGTTGGCGGGTGAGGCGCTGCGCCACTCGCTGTGATGCGGTGCGGGGGTTGGTCGCCCACTGGTGGTGCGGCCCGATGAGCGAGGAGCGCTGGGCCGCCGTGGACGCCTACCTGGCGGCGCTGCTGGCGCCCGCCGACCCGGTCCTGGACGGGGCGCTGGAGGCGAGCACCGCCGCCGGTCTGCCTGCCATCAACGTCTCACCCAACCAGGGCAAGCTGTTGGCGCTGGTGGCCCGGCTGCAGGGCGCGCGCTCCATCCTGGAGGTCGGCACGCTGGCGGGCTACAGCACCATCTGGCTGGCCCGGGCCCTTCCGCCCGACGGCCGACTGGTGACCCTCGAGGTCGATCCGACCCATGCCGAGGTCGCCCGGGGCAATCTCGCCCGGGCCGGTCTCGACACCGTGGTCCAGGTCCGGGAGGGCCAGGCCATGACCACGTTGGCGCAGCTCGTCGAGGAAGGCGCCGGGCCCTTCGACGTCGTCTTCATCGACGCCGACAAGGCCAACAACGCCGAGTACTTCTCGTGGGCACTGCGCCTGACCCGACCGGGGAGCCTGATCATCGTCGACAACGTGGTGCGTGCCGGCGAGGTCCTCGACGCCACCAGCACCGACCCCGACGTGCAGGGGACGCGCCGCCTCCACGAGCGGCTGGCCTCCTCACCCGGCGTGTTGGCCACGGTGGTCCAGACGGTGGGGGCCAAGGGCTACGACGGCTTCGCCCTCGCCCTGGTCACCGCCGAGCAGTAGCGCCACCTCACGGCGATCGAAGGGATCTAGTCGCTCGGTTCGTGGAGCTCGGTGGCCTCCGTGTTGCCGTCCCGCTGCACGATGCGCACGGAGCGCGCCGGCAGGAGTGCCCCCGACGCTACGCGCCCTGGCCCAGGTTGCGCATGAGGCCACCGTCGATGTAATAGGACGACCGGGTGACGTAATCGCTGTCGGGCGAGGCGAGGAACACGGCCAGACGGGCGATCTCGGCGGGTTCGGCCGCCCGCTTGAACGGGATGCTCTGCACCTGCTGGTCGAGCACCTCTGGGTCGTCGATCGCCTCCTGGTTGAAAGGGGTGAGGACCATGCCCGGCGCCAGGTTGTTGACGTTGATGCGCAAGGGAGGTTCGGGGACCCGAAGGAGCGAGGAGTGTGGGTTCCTAAGCCGCATTGGTCGCCCTCGGTCTACCGCCGGGGTTGGCGAAGGCCCCGTGCTCCTTGTTGCGGTCGTGGCGAACGGCGTGGGTGCGCACGAGCTTGCCCTCGCAACTGATCTGCACGCTGTCGCCCCACGCTCACCTGCACCTGCTTGGCCCGGTAGGCGTTGCCGGCCCGGTAGTTGGCGCCAGCGAAGGAGACCGACCCGCTGCCGTCGACCTTGCGGGTGACCACGACCGACTCCTTCGGCGTCCGCGGCGGCCGTCCCCGGCGGCGCATGACCATAGGGTCCTTCTCGGGCGGGTGACGGCGGACGTGGGTGGCGATCAGCACGCCGTTGTGCCTCCACGGGCTCCATGAGCTCGGAGCGGGCCAAAGGCGCCCGATGGAGTGCTCGAACCTCGTGTGCAGCGCTCCCCGGAAGACCACGTACCTGGTCCCGAGCTGCTTGATGCCTCCGAGTCGCTGGAAGGCGCGCGTCCGGACGACGTCGATCTGCGGCCCATACAGCACGACCGAACCGCTCGCGGGGAGCGTGAACGTCTTGGCGCGATCGTCGTTGGCGTAAGGACTTGGCACGGTCGGACTCTCCCGCAGGGCCGGGCGCCAAGCGTACCCGACGATGCCCTCGACCTGCCGCGGTGGTGCTGAGCCGAAGGAGCTCCCTGTCAACGACGACTCCCGGTCGTCGAGGCCGATGGCACCGCGGTGCGCACGTCAACCCGGGGGGGCACGACCCGCCAAGAGCTGAAGTACGTTCCACGGCATGCCGACGACCGCGTGGGAGGTCTTCGCTAACTGCGAACGTGCCGTCCTCGCCGGTGTACCGACGCATCGAACCGCTGACGACAAGGAGTTCCACTTCCAACGGTGGGTTGAGCAGCGGATCCGGGAGGCCGGCTACGAGGTCCCGATGACGGGGCGCAACACCTATCCCGACTTCCCGGTGACTGGCGTCGCGGAGTCGTACGAAGTGAAGGGCATTACCGTTGGGAGCCGAGAGAACGACTTCGACTGCAACAGCGCTCTCCCGTCAGGGCAGCACGGTGGAGCCAATGTTCTCTACGTCTTCGGCCGGTATGAGGGAAGCGCCGCGGGCGAGAACCCGAACGTGCTCGACATCGTCATCGCCCATGGGTCGTTTCTCAATGCCGGTGGCGGATATCAGGCAGACAACAAGAGCATGCGCGTGCTCGGCAGTTACGGCGACATTTTGTTGCGCGACCGCAAGATGTACGTGTCGTACACCCCGTATCGACTGCTGACGGGCTTGCGCGAGCACTGCACGCTGGTCCTGCCCCAAGATTGGCCGGACAGACCCGCAGCTGGCTGGGTGCAGGTGGGGTCCGCCGAGCGGACAGAGCACAACGAGGTACTTGTTGCGTACCACGCCGACCTGCCCGCGAACACGCTCACTCCCACGTTCGAACCGAACCCGAACGCCGGAGCGACGCACCACTTCGAGATCTGGCGCACGACCGAAGGCGACGACGGATCGGTCGTGACGCTGGCGTAGCGAGCGGACCCCGTCAGGCCGGCGCTTCGAGTGCCGACGCGCGATCAGAGGCTGCAAAGACGTCAACAAGCTCCTCGGCCAAACCATTAGCCGCGACCACCAGGTCAGCCGGCTCGAGCTGCAAGTCGGCGCGGGTGAGGAGCGAGAGAACTGACCCGCGAACTACCGAGCGCACGTCGGTTGGCCCGAATCGGATACCGCCTTCCGCTAGGGCAGCGAGCCGCTCACGGGCTCGATCAGCAGCTTCGGGAGGAGCGTCCCCCATCGTGGCGACGGCTTCGCCCCGCTTCCGACACACGACGATCGTGTCGAGTGTGGAAGGCTCCTTCGCTCCGTGCTTTGGAGCGGCTACGGACATCTCGGCCTTAACCGGCTGCATCGAGGTGACCACGAACCCGGCCTGAGCGAGGGCCTGAAGCACTGCGACCCAGCCCTCGATCTTGGCTTGATGAAATGTGAACGCCAGCAAGCCGGAGGGCTTCAGGACCCTCGCGCATTCCAGCCATACGGCGGCGATGCTCTCGCCGAACCCCACAGCAGTCGTGTCCTGAACTTCTCCGAAAGTCCGCGTCGACACGCTCATCGGATAGTCCGCGAACGGGCGGATGCTGGTCAGCCACGCATGGAAGAAATCGGCGAGTTCGCTGTAGTGGACGTTGTCCATGTACGGCGGGTCCGTGACGATGAGGTCGACCGACTCGTTGCTCAAACGCGTATCAGCGGAGTTGCCCGTCACCACGACCGCCCCGTCACGCTTGTCGAGGTCGCGACCGATTGGGACCGAGAGCCCTGCCACGCGGTCCGCCCGACCAGACCCACTCGGTACGAGATCGACCGGCGTCACCTTGTACTGATGGGCCCTGAGCAGGCGCGATTCGAAGAGGGTCGAGAAGGAGCCGGAGGACGCCGGCGTGCCCCAGGGATGGGCTTCCAGAGGAGTCCGCTCTGGCTTCAGCACGTGATGGCTGAACATGTGGCGAACGGCGCCCGTGCCCTCGCCCTTGTACGAACAGAACAGGTTGTTGAACTCAAGCGTTCCCGAAAACAGCGCTGCGAGGGCCTCTCGCTCTGGCCCGGCACTTTCCAGGTCGCGAATCGCCGTGGCCAGCAGGCCCAGCGAATAGAGCTGACGGTCGTTGAAGAAGTCCGACCAGGCGCGGTAGCCCCACCGCATCGCTTGAACCGTGTTGTAGCCATTCTCCAGGGCTCCAACCGGCTGAATCAACTGATCACCCGAGGCCGCGAGACGCTCCGCAGCTTCCGCGTACAGCGAGCGATCGAAGTCATCGATTGGCTGGTAAGTCTTGCCCGACTGCCGCAGTACGAGCTTCGCGTACATCCGGTGTTCTGGCTTCCGATTACGAAGCGCATCGATGACGCGATGGCGGTGGCCATGAGGGCACACCATCATCTGGCCCTTCACGGGTCCGTCGAGTGAGAGCTCCACGCCACACGACCCGCAGCGGCCGGTCGAATCGGTCGACAAGTTCACTGGCACGACGTCGTGACAGTTCGGGCATGTGGCCTTCGCCTCGGGGAACTTCCGCGAGTAGGCGTGACGGGCGAAGATCGGGGTCGAGAACAGCTCGACATCGACGTCACAGGTCAGGCACTCCGCGCTGGCGACCCAGAAGTAGTAGAGAACCGGATCCCCATTCGAGTCGCGGTGAAGCGCATCTATCTCAGACCTACAGGCCGCCTCCACTGACTTGTACGCGGCCGACAACCGTCCCTCGTCCCAGCTCGCGAGCGCCTGTCGCTGTACCAGGGATGCGACAGGATTGATGTCGAAGCCGATGACGGATGCTCCTGTCTTGGCAGCTTCGACGAGCGTTGTCCCTGAGCCGGCGAAGGGATCAAAGACTGTCAGCCCCTCGAGCGATGTGGCTGCCTGGTAGGCGGCCAAAGCGTCTTCGCCTGCGGTAGCTGTCGCGGACACCACGATCCCGCGGAACACGGTTCCGAGTCGCTGAGCCCACCACTTGTGTGTGTGCGTGGCCGGGCGGTGAATCTCCTTTCGCCAGGACTCGACTTCTGCGAGCTGGCTGATCGCTGCGCCAGGGAATGTCGCTTCCAGCGCCGTCACGGGCGGAACCGTGGTGGCAGTACGGCGGGGGAACATGGGCAGGGGTTCTTCGATGCGCATGGAGCCCGTCCTCGCACTCGTCGCCGACGTCATCAGCCGGCGTCCTCCTTCGCGAGATGGCTGGTCATTGCGAGCGGGCGGGGAGCCATCTGAGTCTCCAACCCGGACCTCCGGTGGCCATGCCGCAGCATGCAAGGCGTGAAATCCGCAGCGGCGAGGGTGTTCACGGGACCATCATAAGTTACAGGTGTGTCATTCATCCGAGGGTACGAGCCCTTGTGGCCCTCGGCCGTGGGCACAGTTCCGATCCGCCGACTGGCCCGAGCGGCCGGCAGCGCCCTGACCAGGACTTTCGCGGTGGAGACGATGGGACTCGAACCCACGACCCCCTGCTTGCAAAGCAGGTGCTCTAGCCAGCTGAGCTACGTCCCCTCGCCTGCCGTTTTCCTCGAAGAGTACCCCTCACCTGGGCTTTTCCGTTCAGCCATCCCTCCTTCCGTTGTGTCGAGGTGTGTCCCTACGGGTCCAAACCCTGGGGAAATCTGGGGGAAACGGACCCGTTGGGGAAGATTTGGGGGAAATGAAGTCACGTCGATGGTAGTCCTGTGGCGCTGGCATCCCGCTTCCTGGATGTCGCAGCGGGTCCTCGACCGGGGCCCCAGCGGTGCTGCCTGCGTGCCCAGGTAGCGCCGGGGGGGTGAGAAGTCGGAGTCAGCGGCGTCAGCGACAGGCGGTCACCGTCGGCAAGAGACGCAACTCCAAGCCCTACGCCGTGGCCCGGTAGAACCGCTCGTAGAGGTCGCCGTCGGGGGAGATGTAGAGGTCCTGGGTGACCCGCACGGTGGAGTGGCCGAGCAGCCGGGACACGTCCTCGATGCGGGCGCCGGGCTGGGCCAGGGCCCAGGTGGCGAAGACGTGGCGATGCGCGTGTGTCAACGGTCACTGAGTCCTGCCCGGTGACGGCCAGCGGCCCTGCCCGGCCAACAGAACTGCCCAGCGGTGGCCAGGAGTTCTACCCAGTGCTCAACGAGCCAGAGGCATCACCCCTTTGCCGGCGGTGGCCTGGGTGAGGCGGATGCTGTCTCCGGTCGTGGCGCAGAGGTGGGCGTGATGGAGCAAGCGATCTACCATGGCCCGGGCCAGGGTGTTGGGATGATCTCGTCCATGCCGCTCGGCAACCCCGCTGCCGCCAGGCGGGTGGCAGCCGAGGACCGGTCCTGCCCGGCCACCTCCTCGACGAGCAGTATTCGCAGCCTCTCGGCCGGCTCCAGCGCTGCGCCCGGGCGGTGGCCAGCACCTCGGGAGCGACCCGGCGGATGTGGGGCAGGCGCATGCGCCGCAGGAGCGCCTCGAGCTCAGCGTCCAGCGGCGGGGCCTCGGAGCCCCCTTCGCTGGTGGCCTTGGCTGCGGCGACGAAGGGCCACCCCGAAGTGACCGAGGACGTCGATGACCACTCCAACCCCGTGCGGGCGGTGGCGGCCGAGGAAGTCGCCGAGCTCGGCCACGACCTCGTCGCTGATGAAGGCGACGGGGCGGCGGAGCTCCACCAGGGGCTCGTTGTCGGGGCCGTGGCCCACGACCGTGCCCTCCAGCACCCACGCCTGGCGGTCGTTCCCCTCTTGGTCCGCGAGGTGGGCGTACTGGCACAGCCGGCGGCTCAGCCAGTCCTCGAGGGGCCGGCTCCACCACTCCTCAGGGTCGAGAGGGTTCGTCGACAGGCCGGGCAGCTCCAGGCCGGACTCATAATCCCGACTCGTCT
>JAHWJI010000029.1 GCA_019348495.1 Actinomycetota bacterium
GGTGGCGTCGTTGTCGCCGGTTTCGGCGTCAGCGTCACCGTCGTTGTCGACGTCGGCGTCCTGGTCGGAGATGACGAAGCCGAAGCCGTTGCCGTTCCCGTCACAGTCACCGCAGTCGCCGCTGTCGCAACCGTTCCAGCCGCGGTCGCAGCCCTTCCTGTCGCAACCGTTCCAGTCGCCGTCGTCACCCTCGATGTCGGCCGAGACCGACTGGAGGATGTTGGTGTCAGCCACCACACCGAAGGCAGTGGCGTCACCGGAGTCGATGGTCGCCGTGCCGTCGGAGTCGTTGCTGGTGTCGGCGCTGTTGGTCACGACCGTGTCGCCGTCGCCGTCTTCGGCGTCGGCGTCCTGGTCGTTGTCAGCGTCGTTGTCCGAGTCGTTGCCGACCGCGTCGTTGTTGCCGGAGTCGGCCTCAGCGTCACCATCGTTTTCGACGTCGGCGTCCTGCTCGGAGATGACGAAGCCGTCACCCTCGATGTCGCTGTTGGCGACCTGGCCGATGTTGGTGTTGGCGTGCACGCCGATGGCGCATGCGCAGTCGGTCGTGATGCTGGCGGTGCCATCGGAGTTGTTGCTGGTGTCGGCGTTGTTGCTGACGACCGTGTCGCCGTCGCCGTCTTCGGCGTCGGCTTCCTGGTGGTTGTCAGCGTCGTTGTCCGACTCGTTGCCCACGGCGTCGTTGTCGCCGGACTCGGCATCGGCGCTGCCGTCGTTGTCGACGTCGACGTCCTGCTCGGAGATGACGAAGCCGTCACCCTCGATGTCGGCCGAAGCCAACTGGCCGATGTTGGTGTTGGCTTCGACGCCCACGGCCTGCGCATCACCGGTGTCGATGGTGGCGGTGCCGTCGGAGTCGTTGCTGGTGGTGGCGCTGTTGGTCACGACCGTGTCGCCGTCGCCGTCTTCGGCGTCGGCGTCCTGGTCGTTGTCAGCGTCGTTGTCCGAGCGGTTGCCGGTGGCGTCGTTGTCACCGGTGTCAGCCTCGGCGTCGCCGTCGTTGTCGACGTCGACGTCCTGCTCGGAGATGACGAAGCCGTCGCCCCCGAGGTCGACCGAAGCCAGCTGACCGATGTTGGTGTTGGCGTCAACGCCCACGGCGTGGGCGTCACCGGTCTCGATGGTGGCCGTGCCGTCGGAGTTGTTGCTGGTCTGACCATCGTTGGTGACGATGGAGTTGCCGTCGCTGTCACCAGCGTCGGCATCCTGGTCGTTGTCGGCCTCGTTGTCCGAGCGGTTGCCGGTGGCGTTGTTGCCACCGGTGTCGGCGTCGGCGTCACCGTCGTTGTCCACGTCGGCGTCCTGCTCGATGAGCGCGAAGCCGAAGCCGTTGCCGTTGCAGCCGTTGCCGCAGCCGTTGCAGCCGCGGTCGCAGCCGTTGCAGCCGCGGTCGTTCCGGTCGCAGTCGTCGCTCGAGCCGTCACCGGTCTCGGCGTTGACCACCTGCACGATGTTGGTGTCTGCGTCGACGCCGACAGCAGTGGCGTCACCGGTCTCGATGGTGGCCGTGCCGTCGGAGCAGTTGCAGGTGCTGGCGAAGTTGGTGGCGACCGTGTTGCCGTCGCTGTCGCCAGCGTCGGCTTCCTGGTCGTTGTCCGCCTCGTTGTCGGAGCGGTTGCCGGTGGCTTCGTTGTCGCCGGTGTCGGCGTCAGCGTCGCCCTCGTTGTCTATGTCGACGTCCTGCTCGACGAGCACGAAGCCGAAGTCGTCGTCGTCACCGTTGACGTTGACCACCTGGGCCACGTTGTCGTCGGCGGCGTTGCCGGTCGCCGTGGCATCACCGGTGGTGATGTCGGCGGTGCCGTCACTGGAGTTGGTGACCGAGCCGAAGTTGGCGGCGACGCTGTTGTCCTCGCCGTCACCGGAATCGGCGTCCTGGTCGTTGTCCGCCTCGTTGTCGGAGCGGTTGCCGGTGGCTTCGTTGTCGCCGGTGTCGGCGTCAGCGTCGCCCTCGTTGTCGACGTCGGTGTCCTGCTCGATCAGAGCGAAGGAACCGCCGTCCACATCGGCCTCCTGGAGGACGTTGGTGGTGGAGTGGTTCCCCGCGGCGGTGGCGTCACCGGAATGGATGGTGGCCGTGCCGTCGGAGTCGTTGCTGGCTTCACCGAAGTTGCTGGCCACGCTGGAGCCGTCGGCGTCGTCTGCGTCGGCGTCGGCTTCCTGGTCGTTGTCAGCGTCGTTGTCCGAGTCGTTGCCGGTGGCTTCGTTGTCACCGGTGTCGGCCTCGGCGTCGCCGTGGTTTTCCACGTCGCTGTCCTGGTCGATGAGGGCCACGTGGGCACCCTCGACGTCAGCGGTCTGGGCGATGTTCGTGGTCGCCGCGTTGCCGGTGGCAACTGCGTCTCCCGTGGTGATCTCGGCCGACCCGTCGCTGGCGTTCTCCGCCAGCCCGAAGTTGGCCGCAACCGTGTTGTCGCCGTCATCGGCGTCAGCATCGGCGTCCTGCTCGCTGTCAGCGTCGTTCTCGGAGTCGTTGCCGGTGGCTTCGTTGTCACCGGTGTCCGCGCTCGCCGAACCGCTGTTCTCGACATCGCTGTCCTGGTCGATCAGGGCGATGCCGCCGTTCATGTCGACGTCTGCCGACTGGGTGATGTTGGTTTCAGAGTGGTTTCCCGTCGCGGTGGCGTCGCCAGTTGTGATGTCGGCGCTGCCGTCGGACGAGTTCAGTGCCTGTCCGTCGTTGGTGGCGATGGCGTCGCCATCAGGTGGACCGGCTCCAGAGACCGCACCTTGCACTGTGTTCGAGTCGTTGTTCGACTCGTTGCCCATGGCCGTGTTGCCACCAGTGTCGGCGCTGGCCGTCCCCGAGTTGGAGACGTTCGCGCTCTGGTTGATCAACACGACGCCACCCAGGCTGCCGGCCATTGAGACGTTGGCAATCTGGTTGACGTTGGTGGTCGACCGGTTGCCCGTCGCGTCGGCGGCGCCAGTGTTGATGCTGGCTTCGCCGTCGGACGAGTTGCTGGCCGTGCCGTCGTTGCTGGCGATGGCGTCGTCGGAACCGTCGGCTTCGTTGTCCTGGGACGTCGAAGCGTCGTTGTCGCTGGTGTTGCCGGTAGCGGTGTTGTCACCCGTGGTCGCGGTGGCATCTCCGGTGTTGGAGACGTCTGCGTCCTGGTTGATGAGCACTACGCCACCAAGGCACCTACCACCGCAGTCCTCGTCGGAGACGTCCACGTCGGCGATCTGATTGATCGTCGTGGTGGAGTGGTTCCCCGTCGCCGTGGCCGGGCCGGTCGTGATGCCGGCACTGCCGTCCGACGTGTTGGAGGTGCCGGCCGTGTTGTTGCTCACGCCCGACCCCGTGCCCGAACCCGAGGTTGCGGTCTGGCCTGCACCGGTCGCCGTGTTGTCGCTGGCGTTGCCGGTCGCCGTGTTGCCGCCCGTGGTGGCCGAGGCGCTCCCGCTGTTGGAAACGTCTGCGTCCTGGTCGACGATCACGACGCAGCCACCGGTCCCACACACTCGCGTCTGCGGGGCCGCCTGGTTGACCGTGGTTCCTGTCTCGTTGCCTGTGGCACCGGCAGGGCCGGTGTCCGCGCTTCCACCACCGTCAGAGGCGTTGGTCGCTGCAGGTGTGGTCTCGGGGGTCGCCGTGGTGCCGGCTTCGGTGGTCGTCGTCTGTGCAGACGCGGTTCCGCCGAAGAGCATCACAAGCACCACGGAGACTGCCGTTGCCGCCAGCCCCATCGCGGTGCCCTTGTGGGCGCCCCCCATGTCTTCTTTACTCTTCACCAATTTCACCTCCTCTCATGTATCTCGTAGGGATAGGTTGGTTCTTGCTGTGGTTTGCCGTTCGGGGCCGCTGTCCACCATCCCGGTGGCACCTGCCCCCCTGTCCGTTGCGCCGCCCGCCCGCGCGGGGAGAGCTCGCCCAACGAACCGTGCCGGTCTACTGGTGCGAAGGGAGGATGTCAACCATCACCATGGCGTCGATCCACCTTCGGCGGCCCGGCTACCTAGCTCCGACAGGCCAAGCTCGCTGCGCTCGACGGCCTGTCGGCCGCGCTACGGCGTCTCGATGATGTCGATGCGCTCGATGGTGGGGGGGTCCTCCGGTGACGGGTCGGCCGTCGTGCCCCCGGCGGCCCCGATGCGGGCCAGCACGTCGAGGCCTTGGGTGACCTGGCCGAACAGCGGGAAGACGGGGGGGAGCTCGACCCCCTGGGGCCCCAGCAGGATGAGGAACTGGCTCCCGTTGTCGTCGGGTCGCTCGTGAGCGACGACGAGGGAGCCCACCTGGTAGGTGCCGGCAGGGGGCAGCGGGTCGTCGGGGAAGGTGTAGCCGGGCCCCACCAGGTCGGGGGCGACAGGGTCGCCGGTCTGGGCGTAGGCGTCGCGGATCACGGTGGGAAAGGCCAGGCCGTCGTAGAAGTGGTAACGGGCCAGGAACACGAAGTTGTTGACCGCCAGGGGCGAGCGCTGCTGATCGAGGTCGGCGATGAAGACCCCGGCCGAGGTGACGAAGCGGGCCCGGTACTGCGCCGCCGGGTCGATGCACATGGCCGGTGCCGCGTCGAAGAGGGTGCGGCGGGGCGACGAGCCGTCGGGCGCCGGGCAGGGGGGCGGGCCGGGGGCCCCCCGTCGGGTGGTATCGGGGGCTGTCGCGTCCGTGGCGACCGCCTGGTCCTGGGCGCTGTCCTGGCGGGCATCCTGGCCGACCAGGCTGCCCAGCACGCCGAGGAAGAGGATGCCGATGACGCCGATCACGCCCACGAGCGCCCGGCCCATCCGCCGGCGGGGCCTGCTGGCGGCCGCTGCCTCCTCCCGCAGCCCGTGGTCACGACGGGTGCGACGCGCCTTTTGCTTCTGGCGCTGGCGGGCCTTGGACACGGCGAGCGAGCCTACCGACGAGCGAAGCTCGTCTGTCAGTGCTCGAGGCGGTGGAGGATGGCTCGCTCCAGCTCCCGGGCGTGGGCCCGGTCGGAGACCTTGTCTCCCGCTGCGGTGCTGACGTAGAAGGTGTCGACCACCTCGCTGCCGAGCGTGGCCACCTTGGCCATGCGGATGTCCAGATCGAGCTCGGCCAGCGCCGCGGTGATGCGGTACAGGACACCGACCTGATCGGGCGCCCGCACCTCCACCACCGTGGAGGTGGCCGACGCGTGGTTGTCGACCCGTACCCGAGGCGGCGCCAGCAGGGCGCGGCCTCGGGGCTGGGCCCGGGACGGGGACGAGCGCTGGGCCACGCGGGCGGCCAGGGCCAGGCGTCCGTCGAGGGCCAGTTCCACCGAGGTGGCCACGTCGTCCCAATCGCAGCCTCCCGGTCCGGGCTCGATCACGAACCGGGAGGCGGCCATACCGTCGGCGCTGACCGCGTCGGCCCCTCGCACCGCCACCGCCTTGAGGGCCAGGGTGCCCGCCACCCGGGAGAACAGCCCGGGTCGATCGGGCGCCACCACGGTGAGCACGTTCCCCTCGCCCGACACCACCCGGGTGCCCTCGGCCAACAACCGGCGCACCTCCGGGCTCGGGAAGCCCGCGGCCGTCACCTCGGCCACGGCCCCACCCCGCAGGACGTGCGCAACCCGTTCGACCAGCTCGGCCACCAGGCCCGCCTTCCAGGTGCCCCACGCCGAGGGACCGGTGGCCAGCGAGTCGGCCTCGGTCAGGGCCGCCAGTAGCTCGAGGGTCTCGAGCGAGCCCACGGCGGCGGCCACCCCTTCGATGACGTCGTCGTCGGCCAGGTCACGCCGGGTGGCCACGTCGGGAAGCAGGAGGTGGTGGCGGACCATGTCGACGAGGGTGGCGACGTCGTCGTCGGCGAAACCCATCCGGGGAGCCACCTCCGCCATCAGCTCCATGCCCACCTCGGTGTGGTCACCGGGGTAACCCTTGCCCAGGTCGTGCAACCAGGTGCCCACCAGCAACAGGTCGGGGCGGGACACCTCGGCGGTCAGGGCGGCGGCGTTGGCGGCGGCCTCGCACAGGTGCCGATCGACGGTGAAGCGGTGGTAGGCGTTGCGCTGGGGCCGGCTGCGGTTGGGCTCCCACTCGGGCAGCACCCGGTGCACCAGACCCCGCTGGTCGAGGGACTCGAGCACGGGGATCGCCCGCGGGCCGGTGGCCAGCAGGTCGACCAGAGCCAATCGGGCATCCTCTGGCCAGGGGCCATCCAGGACAGGGGAGCAGGCGCCCAGACGCTCGAGCGAGGGCCGGTCGATGGGAACGCCGGCGGTGGCGGCCGCCGCCGCCGCCCTGAGCACGAGCGAGGGGTCACCCTCGACCTCGGCATCACCCTCGACGTGTACCTCGGCGTCGCGCAGCACAAGACCCGAGCCGAGTCGCCGGTCGCGCCTCGACAGGCGGCCCAGCGGTCCGGCCAGTGACGACGAGAGCCGGTGCCACACCTCGTCCCCGGTCCAGGCCACCGTCCGGGCCGCAGCCGCCACCCGGGCCATCAGGGCATCGGCGCCGGCGTCACCCAGCGCGGCGGCGATCTCGTCCTGGCGCTCGAGCAGGAGCTCGTCCGAGGCTCGCCCCGTGGCCCGATGCAGCTCCACCCGCACCTCGAGGAGGGTGGCCTCGGCCTCGGCCAGGGCAGCGGCGTCACCGGCCAGCAGCACGGGGCGAGCGACCTCGGCCCAGCCCAGGGCGTGCACGTCGCGCAGGCCACCGCGCGCCTCTTTGATGTCGGGCTCGAGCAGAAAGGCGACCTCGTCGCCCGACGCGTGGCGCGCCGCCACCCGGTCACGCAGCTCGGCCAGGAAGCGGGCCGAGCGCTTGCGCCACTGCGCCAGGGCCCGGGCCCTCACGTCGGCCGACAGGGACTCGTCGCCGGCCAGGTGGCGCATCGACAGGCTGGCGGTGGCGGTGTCGAGCTCCCTGGCCGCCAGGGCCAGGGCCTGGCGGGGGGTGAACACGGCGTGGCCGAGCTTCAGCCCTGCATCCCACACCGGGTACCACAGGCGCTCGGCCAGGGCGGTCAGGGCCGCGGCGTCGAGGTCGCCACCGTGGAGGAGCCACAGGTCGAGGTCACTACCGGGCGCCAGCTCCCCCCGGCCGTAGCCACCGACGGCCACCAGCGCCAGCGCCGGGGCCGGCGTGGGGTCGGTGGCCGAGGCGTAGACCGAGCCCAGCCACTCGTCGGTGACCGCCGAGAGGGCCCGGCACAGCGCCCGGCCCCGCCGGGACCCATCACCGATCACTGCCGCCCGCCGGTCGGCGATGCCGCCCGCCGGCGGGGCCGTTGGCGGGCCCTGGTCGGTCGCGTCTGGTCCGGTCGAGTCGATGGTCACAGTGCCTCCTCGCCGACCTCGCCCGTGCGGATGCGGATGACCCGGTCGACCTCGGTGATCCACACCTTGCCGTCACCGATCCTGCCGGTGCGGGCCGCGGCCACGATCACCGACGCCACGTCCTCGGCGTCGAAGAGGTCGCACAACACCTCGATGCGGGTCTTGGGGATGACGTCGACGGTGTACTCCGTCCCCCGGTAGACCTCGGTCTTGCCCTTCTGGCGCCCGTAGCCCGACGCCTCGGTGATGGTCAGGCCCCTGACCCCGTACTCCGACAGCGCCGACTTCACGTCGTCGAGCTTGTGGGGCTTGATGACGGCGGTGATCAGCTTCATCGCGTGCTCCTCGAGGCTCGGGTCGCCGTGGTTCGGCCCATCGGTGGCGCCCACCGCCCGTGGTGCGGTTGCACAATGGAGCGGTGGGCGTGCGCCAGGACTGCCGTCACTACTCCACCCGCACCATGGCCGATGGGGTGGTCCAGCGCTGCCGGGTGGAGGCCAACCACGACACGCCCTTCGCCTGCCCGCAAGGTTGCCTGTTCTTCGAGCCCCGCTCCATCACCGACGCCGGGTGGCAGCGCTTCGGCGAGGAACGGGGCCACGACGAACGGGGCGGCGAGTGAGGCGCTAGCCCACCCGGGTGGGCTCACCCTGGCCCTGGTGGGTGACCGGGGCCCCGAGGGAGGAGCCGAGGTCGCTGAGGATGTAGGCGGTCTCGGCGTGCTGGCTGCGATCGAGGCCCTCGAGCTCCTGGTCGGCGCTGATGCGCAGGCCCATGGTGGCGTCGATCACCTTGGCCAGGGCGGCGGAGACGACCAGTGAGAAGGCGAGCACGGCGACGCTGGCCACGATCTGGTCGACCAGCAGGCCGGCCCCGCCCCCGAGGAACAGCCCGTCGGTGGCCAACTCGTTGACGGCGCTGTCGGCGAAGAGGCCGAGCACGACCGACCCGAGGAGCCCGCCGACCAGGTGGATGCCGATGACGTCGAGCGAGTCGTCGTAACCGAAGCGGTTCTTGAGGCCGATGGCCAGCACGCAGACGACGCCGGCAGCGCCGCCGATGAGGATGGGGCTCATCCCCCCGACGAAGCCGGCACAGGGGGTGATGGCGACCAGGCCGGCCACCACGCCCGAGGCCGCCCCCAGCGTGGTGGCGTGGCCGTCTTTGAGCCGCTCGACCAGCATCCAGGTCAACATGGCGGCCGAGGCGGCGAGGAAGGTGTTCATGACCGCCTGGGCGGCCACGCCGTTGGCGGCCAGAGCCGAGCCGGCGTTGAAACCGAACCAGCCGAACCACAAGATGCCGGTACCGAGCATGGTCAGGGGCAGTGAGTGGGGCGGCATGGCCTCGCTGCGCCAGCCCCGGCGCGGCCCCAGCACCAGGATCACCCCGAGGGCGGCGGCCCCGGCGTTCATGTGGACCACGGCGCCGCCGGCGAAGTCGAGGGCGCCCAGGCTGGCCAGCCAGCCCCCGGCGAAGACCCAGTGGGCCACGGGGGCGTAGACCAGGACCAGCCAGGCCCCGATGAACACCAGGTAGGCGCTGAACTTCATGCGGTCGGCGGTGGCCCCGGTGATGAGGGCAGGGGTGATGACGGCGAAGGTCATCTGGTAGGCAGCGAAGAGCACGAAGGGAATCGTCAGCTCCAACCCCGGCTCGATGCCCACGCCGGCCAGGCCGAGGAATTCGAGGTTGCCGAGGACGCCGCCGTTGCCGAAGTCGCCGAAGGCCAGGGAGAACCCGACCAGCGCCCACAACACCGCGATCAGGCCCATGGCGGCGAAGTTCTGCATGAGCATCCCCAGCACGTGCTTGGAACGGACCATGCCTCCGTAGAACAGCGCCAGCCCCGGCGTCATGAAGAGCACCAGGGCGGTCGAGGTCAACATCCAGGCGGTATCGCCGCTGTCCATGCCCACACTCCCGTCTCGGCGGTCACTTGCCGGCGACAGGCTGCCGCCAGGACGTTTCGGCTCTGTTTCGCCGCTGTGAACGGTCGCTGATCTCGGCAGGGGCCCAGCGGCGCCCAGGTCAGGCGGTGCGGGCCGCCCACCAGGCATCGAGGCGGCGCAACGCCTCCGCCTCTCCGAGCGGGCCCTCCTCCAGGCGGAGGTCGAGGAGGAAGTCGAGCGCCTGGCCCACCACCGGTCCCGGGGCCAGGCCCAGGTGGGCCATGACCTGGTTGCCGTCGAGGTCGGGGCGGATGCGGCTGAGCTCCTCTCGGGCAGCCAGGACCTCGATGCGCTCCTCGAGGGTGTCCATCCGCCGGGACAGCTCCTCGGCCTTGCGGCGGTTGCGGGTGGTGCAGTCGCAGCGGGTGAGCTCGTTGAGCTCGTCGAGCAGCGGGCCGGCGTCGCGCACGTAGCGGCGCACGGCGCTGTCGGTCCAGCCCATCTTGTAGGTGTGGAAGCGCAGGTGCAGCTCCACCAGGCGGGAGACGGCGTCCACGTCGTCGGCGGGGTAGCGCAAGGCCTGCATGCGCTCCCTGGTCATGCGGGCGCCGACCACCTCGTGGTGGTGGAAGCTGACCTTGCCCCGGGGGCCGAACGAGCGGGTCTTGGGCTTGCCCACGTCGTGGAAGAGCGCGGCCAGGCGCACGATGCGCTCGGGACGGGTCTTGGCCACCACCGCGATGGTGTGGGCGAGCACGTCTTTGTGGTGGTGGATCGGATCGACCTCCAGGGCCATGCCGGGCAGCTCGGGGAGGAACTCCTCGGCCAGGCCGGTCTCCACCAGGAACCGCAACCCCGCCTCGGGCTGGGGGACCACGACCAGCTTGTCGAGCTCGTCACGGATGCGCTCGGCCGAGACGATCTCCAAGCGGGGGTGCAGGGCCCGCACGGCGTCGACCACCTCGGCTTCGGGGACGAGCCCGTAGCCGGCGAGGAACCGGGCGGCCCGCAGCATCCGCAGCGGATCGTCGGAGAAGGACACCTCGGGGGCCAGGGGCGTGCGCAGGCGGGACGTGGCCAGGTCGACGGCGCCGTCGAAGGGGTCGACCAACTCGGGGAGCTCCCCCCCGCCCAGAGCCAGGGCCATGGCGTTGACGGTGAAGTCCCGCCGGGACAAGTCCGCCTCGACCTCGGTGGAGAAGCGAACGTCGGGCTTGCGGGAGTCGGGGTGATAGGCCTCGGCCCGGTGGGTGGTGATCTCGTAGTCGCGCCCCCGGTGGCGGGCGCCGATCGTGCCGAAGCGCTTGCCTTGGAGCCACACGGCATCGGCCCACGGTCGAACCACCGCCTCGATCTCCTCGGGGCGGGCGTCGGTGGTGAGGTCGTAGTCGCTGTGCTCCAGCGCCCGCCCGAGCAGCAGGTCGCGCACCGTGCCCCCCACCAGGTAGAGGCGGTGACCGGCGACCGCGAAGCGCTCGGCCAGCGGCGCCACCTCGGCCAGGACAGGCCGGAGCCGCTCGGGGACCATGGCGCCCACGGTACCGGCGGCGCCGGGCCGGGCCGATGGAAGGTGGCCGAGGCCACGTTCCCGTGGTCGCCAGTTCGATCCCCAGTCGAGAGCTCGAGCGGTCGGAAAAGAAATTTGGAGAAAGTGCTCAAGGTGTAGCCGGCGCCTGCCGATACTTGCTGTACAAGGTGAGACCGGAACGGCTGTGGTGGCGACCCCGCCCTGTCGCTGCAGCCGACCGGTCCCACCTACACCAACCCCCCCTGAGAGCGAGCCGCCCTTCCCCCCGGGCGGCTCGTTCGCGTGGCACCCCGGTGCCTGCCGGGAGGTCGTACCCTCACATCCCATGCCGGGGCTGCGGGTCGTGCGCTGGGGGACCGAGCGCCTCCGGGTCGGCCCATGGCGGGGAGACCAGCGCCTGGCCTATGTGGCCCCGGTGGCCGAGACGCCCCCGGCCAGCGCGGGCATGGTCCAGCGCTGCTGCGAGGTCCTGGCCGGCCAGGGCTACCTGGAGGCGGTGACCGGCGCCCTCGGAGTCGCCGAGCAGCAAGGCTTCCTCGCCGCCGGCTTCCACGTGCGCGAGGAGCTGCACCTGTTGTCCCGCCACCTCGACTCCTTACCTCTCGCCTCGGCTGCACCCATCCGATCCGGGCGCCGGCGCGATCGCGACCAGGTCCTCGCTCTCGACGCACGGGCCTTCCCGCCGTTCTGGCGCCTCGACCACGCCGGGCTGGCCGAAGCCCTCGGTGCCACCCGCCACGCCCGCTTCCGGGTCGTGGTGCGCGAGCGCGTCCTCGGCTACGCCGTCTCGGGGCGGTCGGGGGCCCGGGGCTACGTGCAGCGCCTCGCCGTCGACCCCGCCTGTGAGGGCCGGGGCCTCGGCCGGTCCCTCGTGCTCGACGGGTTGCGATGGATGCGGCGCCGGGGAGCCGACCGAGCGGTCGTCAACACCCAGGTGGGCAATGAGCGGGCCCTGCGGCTGTACCAGCACCTGGGTTTCCGGCTCGAGCCCTCGGGCCTGGCCGTGCTCACCCGGCGGCTCGGGGACCGCGAGCTCACCTCCTGATGCCGCGGGTACCGGCGGGCCTCGCCGGCACGAACCTCGCCGTGCCGGTCGGCCTCGTCATCCTCCTCGTCGTGGCCGTCGTGGCCCCAGTGGCGGTCACCCCCGCCGCGGCCCTCGGCCAGATCGGCCAGATGGGCCCGGGCGGGCGCATCTTCCTCGCGTCGCAGACGCCCTGGGTGGAGCCCGACGGTGCCTTCGAGCTACGCGTCGACCTGGCCGGCGTGCGCCGACCCGAGGACCTCGCCCTGGAGATCAGCGTGCGCGAGGCGGTGACGTCGCGCTCGCAGTTCAGCCAGACCATCGAGGGCCGCCTTCTGGGTGACGAGCTGTGGCGCCGCGGCCCCACACCGCTCGCCGACATCCAACTTGACGACGCCGGCGCAGCGCGGGTGACGGTCCCGATCGCCAGCAGTCCGACGACCGCCGCCAACGGCGAGCGCCCCGTGGTCCTGGCCGACGCCGGCGTCCACCCGGTGCGCGTGGTGCTCCACGACGCCGAGGCCGGCACCGAGGTCGACAGCTTCACCACCCACCTGGTGCGTGCCCGGAGGGACGATGCCCGTCCGCTCGATGTGGCCTGGGTCCAGCCCGTCACCGCCCCCCTGGCGCTGCAGCCCGATGGGACCGCCTCCCTCGACGACCTCTCCCGGGTGGCCGTGGCCACTGCCACCGCCGCCCTGGGCGCCAGTGACGTGCCCTTGACCGTGGTGCCCCGCCCCGAGACCCTCGACGCCCTGGCCGCCAGCGCACCCGACCTCCTGGATCGGCTGGGGGCGACCGTCGGCGGCCGCCAGGTCGTAGCCGGTCCCTACGTCGAGATCGACACCGCTGCGCTCCTGGCCGCCGGCCTGGGCGACGTGGTCGACGCCCAGGGCGATCGGGGTGCCGCCGTGGTCGAGCGCCTCGTCGGGTCGGCCGACCGGCGCACCTGGGTCAGCCAGCGGCCCCTCGACGCCACCACGCTGACCAGCGCGCCCGACGCCGAGCGCCTGGTGCTGCCCGAGGTGGCCATGGAACCGCTCGAGCAGCCGTTGACCCTGGCCAACCCCTTCCTCGTGGAGGACGGGCGCGGACGTCTCGTCGAGACCGCCGTCATCGACCCCGGGCTCCAGTCGCACTTCAGCGGAGCGGACCCGGTGCTCGCCGCCCACCATCTGCTGGCCGACCTGGCCGTGCTGGCCTACGACTCCCCCGGTCTCGATCGGGGCGTGGTGGTCCAGCCGCCCCCGGAGTGGACCCCGTCGGCTGACCTCCTCGCCACCGTGCTGCCCGCCCTCGGCTCCGCCTCGGTGGTGCGCCCGGTGACCCTCGACGAGCTGTTCGACGTGGTGCCGCGGGCCTCGGCGGTGGGCGGCGGCGAACTGGTCCGGGCCCTACGGCCCCAGCCTGCCTCACCGGTGTTCGACGCGACCGAGCTGCTGCGGACCGGAGCCGACGTGGACAGCTTCGTCACCATGGTCGGTTCCGGCGACACCGCGGTGGATCTGGCCCGGCGCCTGGTGCTCGCCTCCTCGGCCGCGTCGCTCCCCGACTCCCGACGGGCCGCCTACCTCGACGGCGCCCGCCGGGTCATCGGCGAGCGTCTGGGCGCCGTCGGCATCCTCAGTGAGGGGAGCTTCCGCCTCACCTCCCGCGAGGCCACCATCCCCCTCACCCTGGTCAACGACCTCGACGTCGACGTGGAGGTGACCCTGGCGCTCGAGAGCGACAAGCTCGACTTCGTCGGCCCCGGCCGGACGACGACGGGCAGCGCGGTCATCCCCCTCGAGCTGGGACCGGGCAGCACCCCCGTCATGGTGCCCGTCGAGGCCCGCACGTCGGGCGACTTCCCCCTGTTCATCGAGCTGCGCTCCCCCGACGACCGCCTCACGGTGGCTACTGCCCGCCTCACCGTGCGGTCCACCTTCTTGTCGGGGGTCGGCGTCCTGGTCTCGGCCGGGGCCGGCCTCTTCCTGTGCGGTTGGTGGGCCCGGCACTGGCGCTCGGTCCGGCGCGATCGGCGCCTGGTGAGCCCGCCGGCACCGACGTGACCGCGACCGGGTGACGAGCGCCCCGTGACCACCTCCACCGGCGTCCCCTCACCCCGCCGATCCTCGGCGTTGGTGGGCGCCGGCATCCTGCTCAGCCGCCTGGCCGGGCTGGTGCGGGAGCGCGTCATCGCCGCCCACCTGGGCACGGGCTTCGCCGTCGACGCCTTCCGGGCCGCCCTGAGGATCCCCAACCTCCTGCAGAACCTCCTGGGCGAAGGGGTGCTCTCGGCCTCGTTCATCCCCGTCTACGCCCGCCTGCTGGCCGAGGGCGAGGAGGAGGAGGCGGGACGCGTCGCCGGCGCCATCGCCGGGCTGCTCACCGCCGCCTCCGCCCTGCTCGTGGTCGTCGGGGTGGTCTTCGCCCGCCCGCTCACCACCGTGCTGGCCGGTGGGTTCACCGGCGAGCGCTTCGAGCTCACCGTGACCCTCGTACGCATCCTCACCCCCGGCATCGGCCTGCTCGTGCTGTCGGCCTGGTGCCTGGGGGTGCTCAACAGCCACCGGCGCTTCTTCTTGTCCTACGTGGCCCCCGTGCTGTGGAACGCCGCCCAGATCGCCGTGCTGGTCGCCGCCGCCGCCCGTGGCTTCGACGTGTCGTCGCTGGCCGTGGCCCTGGCCTGGGGGGCCCTGGCCGGGGCCTTCCTCCAGCTCGGCCTCCAGGCGTCGGCGGTGCGCTCCCTCGTGCGCCCGTTGCGCCTCACGCTCAGCCTCCGCCGACCCGGGGTGCGCACCGTGGCCCGTCGCTTCGGCCCCGCCGTCGCCGGCCGGGGGGTGGTCCAGCTCTCGGCCTACCTCGACCTGTTCCTGGCCAGCTTCCTCGCCACCGGCGCCGTGGCCGCTCTGGGCTACGCCCAGGTCTTCTACATCCTCCCCATCAGCCTCTTCGGCATGAGCGTGGCCGCCGCCGAGCTCCCCGAGCTCAGCCGCCTGGGCGATCCCGACCCTGGTGCTCCCGACCCGGGTGCTCCCCACGGTGCGGCTGATGACCGTCCCCGGCGCAGCCGGCCAGGAGGGGCCCTTCAGGCCCGGCTCGAGGACGGGCTGGGGCGGGTGGCCTTCTACGTGGTGCCCACCGCCGCCGCCTACCTGGTGCTGGGTGACCTGGTGGTGGCCACCCTGCTCCAGACCGGGCGTTTCGGCGCCGACGACACCCGCCTGGTCTGGTACGTGCTCGGCGCCCTCAGCCTGGGCCTGGTGGCCACCACCGCCAGTCGTCTCCTCCAGAGCGGGCTGTACGCCCTGGGAGACACCCGCTCCCCCGCCACCATCGCCGCCGCCCGGGTGGCGCTGACGACGTTGTTGGGCGTGGTCTTGATGTTCCAACTCGACCGGGTGGCCCTCGTGGGCCCCGGGCCGGCCGGGCTCGACGTGGTGGGCGACCTCCCCGCCCTGGGCCCGCTACCGGCCGAGCTGCGCGACGCCACCACGGCCGCCCTGCGCCTGGGTGCCGTCGGCCTGGCCCTGGCCGGGGCCGCCGGTGCCTGGGGGGAGCTGGCCCTGCTCCGGCGCCGCCTGGGCGCCCGGCTCGGCCCGCTCCGCCTGGGCGGCAGCCGCCTGGGTGGGGTGCTGGCGGCCGGCGCCCTGGCCACGGCGGTGGCGACCGGTTGCCGGGCCATGGTCACCACCTTGGCCGGCGACCTCCCTCCACCGGTGGCGCTGGTGCTCAGCGGCGGGCCCACCGCCCTGGCCTACCTGGCCGCCGGCGCCCGCCTGGGCCTGCCCGAGGTCGCGGCCCTGGTGGCGGTGGCGCGTCGCGGCCTGCACGGCGTCCGGGGGCGCGTCCGGGGGCACCGCTAGGACGCGGGCACAACGTCGGCCATACTCGTGTCGTCGAGAGGAAGGACCCCCGTGGCCGTACGTGTGGTGAGCGACAGTGCCTGTGACCTACCGGACGAGATGGCCGCTGAGCTGGGTGTCGAGGTGGTTCCCCTGTCGATCCGCTTCGGCGACACCGAGTACGTCGACCGTCTGGACCTGACGCCGGCCGCCTTCTACGCCAAGCTGGCCGCCTCGCCGACGCTGCCCGAGACGGCTGCACCGTCACCGGGCGCCTTCGAGGTGGCCTTTCGCTCCCTCTTCGACGCCGGCGCCGACGCGGTGGTGTGCGTCAACATCTCCTCCAGCCTGTCGGCCACCATGCAGTCGGCCCGCAACGCCGTCGACGCACTCCAAGGCGCGGGCGACGTGCGGGTGATCGACTCCCGGTCGGTGAGCTGGGGCCTGGGCAGCCAGGTGGTGGCCGCCGCCCGGGCCGCCGCCGACGGGGCTGGTCTCGAGGAGGTCGTGGCCCTGGTGGAGGACATGGTCCCCCGCACCCACGTCTACTGCGCTCTCGACACCCTCGAGAACCTCAAGAAGGGCGGGCGGATCGGCGGGGCCCAGGCCCTGGTGGGCAACTTGTTGTCGATCAAGCCGGTGATCGACGTCAGCTCCGGCGAGGTGGAGGAGGCAGGCAAGCCCCGCACCCGCAGCAAAGCCCTGCGCTTCCTGGCCGAGCGGGTCGCCAGTCACGGCGCCGTGGAGAACCTGGCGGTGATGCACGGGGGTGCGTCGGACGTGGAGCAGTTCCTCGACCTCCTCGCCCCCATCTGTCCCCGGGAGCGCATCCACGTGGGCGAGATCGGGGCCACCATCGGCGCCCACGCCGGACCCCGGGTCATGGGGGCGACCTTCCAAAGGAAGTCGTAACCGGATAGTCGACGTTCCCCCGTGCCCGGTGGGGTCCGCCTCCCGGACAGTACGGTGAGAGGCGACGTGTTGGATCCTCTCCCCACCCCCCCCACCCCCACCCCCGCCGGAGCCATGGCGCCCGGTGCCCGCATCGTCGGGCGCTACCGACTCGTCGCCCGCCTGGCCCAGGGGGGGATGGCCGAGGTGTGGGAGGCCGTCGACGAGGTCCTGACCCGGCCTGTGGCGGTCAAGATCCTCCTGCCCCACCTGGCCGCCGACAAGGCCTTCGTCGCCCGCTTCCGCCGGGAGGCCGTCTCCGCCGCCCGGCTCTCGGACCCCCACATCGTCTCGGTCTACGACACCTGTAGCGAGGGCGACGTGGAGGCCATCGTCATGGAGCTGGTCCGGGGCACCACCTTGCGCGACCTCCTCGACGACCAGGGCCACCTGCATCCCCGCCGGGCCGTGGAGATCGCCGTCCAGGTGGCCGACGCCCTCGAGCACGCCCACGGCAACGGCTTGGTGCACCGCGACGTCAAGCCGGGCAACATCCTGCTCTCGGACGACGGTCGGGTGCTGGTGGCCGACTTCGGGATCGCCAAGGCGGCCGAGGGGGGCGCCGACCTGACCGAGGCGGGCCAGGTCGTGGGCACGGCCAAGTACCTCTCGCCCGAACAGGTGGAGGGAACGCCCCTCGACGCCCGCTCCGACGTCTACGCCCTCGGCGTCGTGCTCTACGAGATGCTGTGCGGCCGGGCCCCCTTCACCGGGGACAACGCCACCACCACGGCCGTCGCCCGGCTCAACTCCCAACCCCTGCGGCTGCGCCAGGTCAAAGCCGGCATCCCCCGCGCCCTCGAGGAGATCGTGATGCGGGCCATGGCTCGTCGACCGGGGGACCGCTACGCCTCGGCTGCCGCGCTGCGAGCTGCGCTGGAACAGGTCGACCTGGGCAAGCTCGAGCCCACCGACGACCGCACGGTGGCCGGGTCCCGAGCCGACGCCACCTCGTGGTCCTCGCCGGCCCCATGGCCGTCGTCCGAGCGGGCCACGGCCCAGCCCGACGTTCGCTCGACCGCCCCTCCACGACCGCAGCCCCGGTTCGCCCAGACCGAGCGACGGTGGCTGGTGCCGGCCGCGCTCATCGTGGTGGTGGCGGCCACACTCGGTGTCGTGGGGGTGCTGGTGGGTCGCACCGACATGGGCCAGGATCTCTTCGACGTGGTGGAAGAGCGCGGCCCGGGAGCAGGCGGGAAGGTGGTGGGAGTGACCGCGACCGAGTCGTTCGACCCCTTCGGCTCCGGTGGCGAGCACGACGACGAGCTGGCCAACGTGGTCGATGGCGACCCGGCGACGGTGTGGACCACCGAGGAGTACCGCAGCCGCGACCTGGGTGGGCTCAAACCGGGGGTCGGCTTGGTCCTCACCCTGGCCCAGGTGGCCGAACTGGGCGAGCTGGAAGTCGACTCCCCCACCCAGGGCTGGGCCGCCAGCGTGTACGTGGCCGAGCGTCCCGCCGTCGACCTGAGCGGATGGGGCGATCCCGTGGCCACCCGAGAGGGCATCGACGGCGACGCCACCTTCGACCTGGCCGGCCGATCCGGCGGGGCCGTGCTGGTGTGGATCACCGACCTGGGTGACGGCAGCGTCGGGCCCCCGATCTCCACCGCCATCGGCGGCGTCGAGGTCCGCACCTGAGAGCTCGCGCCCAGAGGCCGGGTCTGCCCACGCTCGGCAGCTTCGCCGCCGACACCGAGCCTGTGCCTCCCACTCTTGCCGGTCCCATGTGGCGTAGCCTCATGCCATCGTCGCCGCTCCCGACGCCTCGGTCCCTCCGCCGGCCACGGCTGCGGGCCGAACCGGGTCGGTCGACGACGAGCGGGCGCTGGTGGCGGCGGCCCAGGGCGGCGACCGGGACGCCCTCGAGACCCTGTTGCACCACCACCACGACCGCTTCCGGGCCTTGTGCCGGCGGATGTGCGGCAACGACGCCGACGCCGACGACGCCACCCAGGAAGCCCTCATCGCCGTGGTACGGGGTCTGGGCGCCTTCGACGGTCGCTCGTCCTTCGCCACCTGGGCCCACCGGGTGGCGACCAACGCCTGCCTCGACGAGCTGCGCCGACGGGCCCGGCGCCCCGTCCCCTGCTCCGAGACCGACGCAGTGGTGGTCGCTCCCGGCCGGGCTGCGCTCTCGGGCGGCTCCGCCGACGGCACCGACACCGTCGTGGTCCGACTCGACCTCGACGTCGCCCTGGGCCTGCTGGCCCCCGAGGTCCGGGCCGCGGTCGTCCTGCGAGACGTGTGCGGCTACGACTACGCCGGCATCGCCGAGATCCTCGACATCCCCGCGGGCACCGTCCGCTCCCGGATCTCCAGAGGCCGGGCCCGTCTCGCCGATCTGATCGACCGGGGGAACCGGTCGTCGATCGAGCAGCGTCCAACCCACGACGATGGCCACGACCCCACGCCGAGCACCGGTGAGGCCCATGCCTGAGGAGCCCATGCCCGGCCCGGGGTCGGTCCACCTCGACGACGAGGTGCTCAACGCCGTCCTCGACGGCGAGGCCGACGCCCACGAGGCCGCCCACGCCCGTTCCTGCTCCGAATGCTCGGACCGTCTCGAGCGGTTCCGACGGGTGGCGGTGGCCGTGGCCGCCCCCGTCGAGCCCGTGGCCGGCGAACAACGCCGGGCGGCGGTGTCGACTGCCCTTCGAGTGGGGCACGACGCTGCCGGCGGTGACGACCGGAGCGCAAGCCCGGTCTCGGGGGGAGTCGATGTCCTGGCCCAGCGTCGTCGCCGGCGCTGGGCCCCGGTGATGGGCTGGGCCGCGGCCGCGGCCAGCGTCGCCGTGCTCGCCGTGGCCGTCCCCCTCCTCGTCCGTCCGGACGTCTTTGGCAGCCAGGAGGGCGCCGCCACCTCGGCCGAGGAGGGCTCCGGCGCTGCAGGCTCTGTTGCCGACGACTGCGCCGGCTGTGGATCGGCACCGGTGCAGGACCCCGCCGATGGAGGCGACCTGGGTGATCTCGGGCGAGGCGAGCTCGATGACCTGGCCGAGCGCCTCGACGACCTCACCCGACCTCCCCCCGGCAACGCCCTGAACCCTGCCCCGCTCGCCCGGGCCGCTCGGCCCGAGGCCACCTCGGCCGGGTCTTCCGAACAGGCGACCTCCAGCGATGCCGACACAGCACCGGCAGACACAGCACCGGCAGCGGATGAGCCCGTCGGCCGGTGCGAGGGTGCGGCCCGAGGCCGAGATGGCGGCCTCGGGCCCCTCTACTACACGGCCCGGGCCCGACTCGACGGGGTGGACGTGCTCGTCCTCGGCTTCGGCCCGCCTGCCGGCGCCTCGGGCGCCGGACGAGGGACCCGCCTCCTCGTCCTCGCCGCCGCTGATTGCGCCGAGCTGGCGTCTGCCTCGGCCTGAGACAGCTGACCCGCAGGGACGCGCCACCGCGCGTCGTCATCACCCCAGAGGTGTCACAACGCAACCGGGCTCAAGCCGGCGGCGGCGACGACCGGCGGCGTCGGGCCCGAGGACCACGGGCCCGGGCCCCAGCGGTCAGGGCGGCCACCGCCGCTCCCAGCCAGGCCAGCGCCGGGTAGGGCTCCAGGCCCTCACCGGAGTCGATCCAACCTGCCCACACGAGGCCGCCTGCGGCCAGCGCCCCGGCGACCGCGGCAGGGACCCGGCCCCGCCACTGGCCGCCCAGGGCCACCGCCTCGGAGACCAGCACGCCCAGGACCAGGCCGGCGAGCACGGGGATGACCCCCTCGAACTCGTACTCGCCCACGATCAGCGCACCGAAGGCGGCCACGGCGGCGCCGGCGAGGACGGGCAAGATTCGTTTCACCGAGCCAGGGTAGGCTCGGGGCCATGACAGCGACGGGCTCGGACCCGGCGCGCTCGGGGGCGACCGGGGTCGGCCGCAGCGCCGCCGCTCCCTCTCCCCCCGCCGGGGCCCGATCGCCAACGCCGGGTACGCCGGCGCCGAGCGTCCCGCGAGTGGCGCCTCCGACTCCTCCACCTCCTCCGACGCTTCCACCTCCTTCGCCGGCGCCGCCTCCAGGCGAGGACTGGGCCACCCAGACGGCCGATGCCATCGAGCGGGTGGTGGCCAAGATCCGCTCCAAGACCGCCGAGCCCCTGGAGACCCTGGCCCGTGGTCTGGTCTACGGGCTGGTGGCAGCCATCGTCGGTGTGGCCGCTGCCGTGCTCGGAGCCGCGGCGCTGGTGCGCATCCTCGACCTGCTCATCCCCGGAGGGGTGTGGTCGGCCCACGCCCTGGCCGGTGGAATCTTTACCGTGGGCGGGCTGTTCCTGTGGAGGAAGCGAACCGTCAAGTCCGTGAAGGTGTGAGCTCGTGACCCCAGTGCGCAACGTGGTGATCATCGGCTCGGGACCAGCCGGGTTGACCGCCGCCATCTACAGCGCCCGGGCCAACCTGGCTCCCCTGGTGCTGGAGGGAGAACCATCCTCCACCAGCGACCAGCCCGGGGGACAGCTCATGTTGACCACCGACGTGGAGAACTACCCCGGGTTCGAGGACGGCATCATGGGCCCCGAGCTCATGGCCTCGTTCCGCTCCCAGGCCGCCCGCTTCGGTGCCGAGTTGGTGGCGGAGAAGGCATCCAAGATCGATTTCTCCTCCCGCCCCTTCGGTATCTGGGTCGGTGACCCCGACGGTGCCGAGCCCACGTACCGGGCCTCGGCCGTGATCGTCAGCACCGGCGCCCGTTCCATCATGCTCGGCCTCGAGGCCGAGAACCGCCTGATGGGCCGGGGCCTGTCCACCTGCGCCACGTGCGACGGCTTCTTCCACCAGGGCTCGAGCATCGCCGTGGTGGGCGGCGGTGACTCCGCGCTCGAGGAGGCGCTTTTCCTCACCAAGTTCGCCGAGAGTGTCACCGTCATCCACCGTCGTGACGAGCTTCGTGCCTCGAAGATCATGCAGGAGCGAGCGTTCAAGAACGAAAAGATTGCCTTTCGCTGGGATACGGTTGTCGACGACCTGGTGGGTGACGGCGCCTTGGAGGGAGCGCGCCTGCGCAACGTCAAGACGGGCGAGACCTCACTGCTGGAGGTCACCGGCATGTTCATCGCCATCGGCCACCGCCCCAACACCGACCTGTTCCGGGGCATCCTCGACATGGACGACGCCGGTTACCTGGTGACCAGGCCGGACAGCAGCTACACCAACATCGACGGGGTCTTCGCCGCGGGCGACGTGCAGGACCACACCTACCGCCAAGCCGTCACCGCGGCAGGCTCGGGCTGCATGGCCGCCATCGACGCCGAACGGTGGCTGGAGGCCCAAGGTGACGCACCCCCCGACGTGGCCGAGACACCAACCAACTGGTGAGGGACCACAACCCCGGCTCCCGCCAGCCCCACGCCAAGCCCCCCACCTGACCCAGGAGGTCCCATGCCTACATTCACCCTCTCCGACGCCAACTTCGACGAGGAGATCGGCTCCGCCACCGAGCCGGTCATCGTGGATTTTTGGGCCGAGTGGTGCGGCCCGTGCAAGAAGATCGGCCCCATCTTGGAACAGCTCGCCGAAGACCACGCCGGCAAGGTGCGGGTGGCCAAGCTCAACGTGGACGAGAACCCCGAGACCGGACGCCGCTTCCAAGTGATGAGCATCCCCACGCTGGTGGTGTTCCAGGACGGCCAACCCAAGGCCCGCGTGGTCGGGGCCAAGAGCAAGAGCGACCTCGAGGCCGAGCTGGCCGAGTTTCTTTAGTCACTGCCTTCCGGGCATTGTCCACAAGGTTTTGCACATGTGTGGGTAACCCTGACGGAGAGGTCTACCGGGCCCGTTCGGTCATGGCCCGGTAGATGCGCTCCAGGTCGGTCAGGTCGGCGAAGTCGATCACGATGCGACCCCGCTTGGCGCCCTCCTCCACGTGCACGGTGGTGGCCAGGTGCTCGGAGAGCAACTCCTCCAGCTCGTGCATCCCGGGGTCGCGCAGCTTGGTGGGCCCCCTCTCCTGGCCGGGGGCTGGCCGGGAGGCAGCGGCGGGAGGCGGGTCGGGCAGCGACAGGCCCGCGCCATGGCCCCGGACGGCCTCCTCCACGGCCCGGACCGAGAGACCCTCGGTCACCACCCGGCGGGCCATCAACTCCTGGAACGCTCGATCGGGGGTCCCGAGGAGGGCCCGGGCATGACCGGCCGAGACCTGCCCGTCAGCCACCTGGCGCTGGATCGAGGGGGGGAGTTGGAAGAGCCGCAGCGTGTTGCTCACCGCCGCTCGGCTCTTGCCCACCCGGCGGGCAAGCTGGTCGTGGGTGTAGCCGAACTCCTCCACCAGCTGCTGGTAGGCCGCCGCTTCCTCCAGCGGGTTCAGGTCCTGGCGGTGCAGGTTCTCCACCACCGCCTGTTCGAGCGAGGCCACCTCGTCAACGGTGCGCACCACGGCGGGGATGGTGGCCAGGCCCGCTCGCCTGGCCGCCCGCCATCGCCGCTCACCAGCGATCAGCTCGTAGGCGCCCTCGCCCACGGGGCGCACGAGGATCGGCTGGAGCACCCCCAGCTCCCGCACCGACGCCACCAACGACGACAGGGCCTCTTCGTCGAAGCGGGTCCGCGGTTGGTTGCTGTTGGCGCTGATGCTGCCCACCGCCACCTCGCGCAGCACCGAAGTGGTCCCGCCCGGGCCCTCAGCGGGGATCAAGGCCCCCAGGCCCCTACCCAGCCCGCCGCGGCGTGCCACCGCTCACCTCCTTGGCCAGCTCCCGGTAGGCGATGGCGCCTCGAGAGGTGGGGTCGAAGGCGATGATGGGCTGGCCGAACGAGGGCGCCTCCGAAAGGCGAATGGTGCGGGGGACCACGTTCTGGCAGACCTTCGCCCCGAAGTGCCTGCGGACGTCGCGCACCACCTGACTCGACAACTTGGTCCGGGCGTCGTACATGACGCAGATGATGGCGGTCAGCTCCAAGGCAGGGTTGAGGTTCTTTTGCACCAGGGCGATGTTGCGCAGGAGCTGGCCCAGGCCCTCCAGGGCGTAGTACTCGCACTGCACGGGCACCACCACCTCGTTGGCGGCCGCCAAGCCGTTGACGCTGAGGAGGCCGAGTGACGGCGGGCAGTCGATGAGGACGAAGTCATAGTCGTCGTGCACCTGCTCCAGGGCTCGACGCAGGCGCAGCTCCCGGCTGAAGGCGGGGACCAGCTCGATCTCCGCCCCGGCCAGGTCCAGGCTGGCAGGAGCCACGAAAAGGTTCCTGACCGACGACGGCTCGATGCAGTCGTCGAGGGGAAGGTCGTTGAGCATGACGTCGTACATGGAGGCGGCCACGTCGCGGGGGTTGATCCCCAAGCCGGTGGAGGCATTGGCCTGGGGATCGAGATCGCACACCAACACCCGGTAGCCCAGCTCGGCCAGGCACGCCCCGAGGTTCACCGCGGTGGTGGTCTTGCCCACGCCGCCCTTCTGGTTGGCGATGGCCATGCTGCGAGGCAGCGGCCGGGCGAAGCGGTTCGCAGCCGTCTCGGCCGGTCGCACCTCCTCTGCGTTCCCGGACTCCCGGTCGCCCGATTCTCCCCTCCCCCCATTCCCTGGTTCTCTGGGCCCGGTCTCTCCCGTCACCGGCTCCCGCCTGAAGGTCTCGCCCCGCTCGTCGCCCGAGGCCTCTCGATCAGAGACGATCACCGGGAGAGAGGAACCTTCCACCACGGCTTCATCCTCCCCCGTGGCCGACCGGAAGGCAAGGACCCGGCTCTCCGGCCTGTTCCACGTGGAACATCGTCAGGCAAGTAAGGGGTGAACCGGGCTCCCCTGTTTTCACGTGGAACGCCGCCCCTCACCACAGGGGACGCTTGGCCGGGATGCCCACCCGGCGGGGAAAGCGCTCCGGGCAGGGGTGTCGCTGGCCCAGCACCGCGATCCTGGGTGTGCTCACCTCGGCTTCCACCACCGCCAACCCCAGCTGCTCGAGCTCGTCGCGTGGCCAACGCCCGTGCCCCTCGGGCGGCTCGCTCACCAGCAACAGGCCACCCACCTCCAGCAGGGGAGCAGCACACTCGGCGACCACTGCCGGGCGGGCGAAGGCCCGGGCGACGACACGGGCGTAGCGCCGGCGATGGCCGGGGTCCCGACCCAGCTCTTCCGCCCGAGCGGTGACCACGCTCACCCGATGAGCCAGACCCAGCTCGGCGGTGGCCGCGGCCAGAAAGGCCGTCCTGGTGGCGTTGGCGTCGAGCAGGACCCACGTCGTGCCCGGACGATCACAGGCCAGCACCAGGCCCGGGATCCCACCGCCACTGCCGAGGTCGAGCGACCACCGCGGGTCCTCGCCTCCCTCGCACCTCCAGTGCGGGAGGAACGCCCGGGCGTGGTCGATGTGCGCCTCCACCGGTCCCGGGCCCAGGAACCCCCGCCGTCGAGCGGTGAGGAGCACCTCGATCAGCCGATCGTCGCCGCCAGCGGCGCCGGCCGGGTCGAGGTCAATCAGCGGGGACGTCCGGCATGATGAGGACCTGGCGCCGAGGCTCTTCGCCCTCGGAGCGGCTCTGGACTCCAGCCAGGTCGTTGATGGTGTCGTGCACCACCTTGCGGTCGTAGGCGGGCATGGGCTCCATCGACACCGCCACACCGCTGTCCTTGACCTGTTCGGCCGTCTGACGGGCGAAACGGACCAGGGCCTCCCGTCGGCGCTGCTGGTAGCCACCCACGTCCACCCGCATCCGGCCACCCCGGCGTGGCCCTCGCTGGACCACGGCCCGGGTCAGGTCCTGCACCGCGGCCAGGGTCTGACCCTTGGGACCGATCAGCAGCCCCAAGCCGTCGCCCACCAGCCGGGCCTCGATCTGGTCCCCGTCGACGATCTCCACCTCGCTGACGCCCTGCAGCCCGAACGCCGCGGCCAACCCGTCGAGAAAGGCACGAGCCTCTTCGGCCTGCTCCTCGGAGCTGGGTGCCGGGAGCATGTCGTCGGCGTCGTCGCGGGGCGCGACATCCACCGCGTCAGCCGAATCAGCCCCCGAGCCACCCCCCGGACGCCCCGACGACGCTGCTCGAGGCCTGTTCCCCGCGCTCGCGGGCGTGCTCTCCCCCCCCTGGCGCCGACGCTCCCGACGATCGACACGGGGACGCGGGTGGTCGGGGCGAACTCGAGCCCGGACTCGGGCCTCTTGGCGGACGCGGCCGAACAACCCGCTCCTGGCCTCCTCCAGGACGTCGAACTCCGCGTCGCGCTCGTCGACGCCCAACCGATCCAGGGCGGCGTCCTTGGCTTCCTCGACCGTCCGGCCTGTGGTCTCGACCCACTCCACGTCTCATCTCCTCTTTCTCTTGCGCTTGCGCGGACGGGGCGGGGGCGCCGTGCTACTCCCCCCGTGCCCGGCGCCGGCGCCGGCGTGCTTGCCGTTCGTCGAGGCACCGGACGGTTGACTACCGACCCTTCCCTGGGCGCCGCGTTTGTCGACCCGTTGCTTGGTGCCCCCGGGGCCGGCGTGAGCCCGGGTAACCCCGGCCTTGGCCGCCTTGTTCCCCGCTGCGCCGCCCGCCTTGGCGTTGGCGTTGGCCCCCTTGTCCCCCGCCTTGGCACCGCCCGCCTTGGCACCGCCCGCCTTGGCACCGCCCGCCTTGGCACCGCCCGCCTTGGCACCGCCCGCCTTGGCGCCGTCCGCCTTGGCGCCGTCCGCCTTGGCGCCCGCCTTGGGCTTGGCCGCTTTGGCGCCGCCCGCCTTGGCCGCCTTTT